>VYBO01000118.1:0-31678 GCA_009844405.1 Acidimicrobiaceae bacterium | reverse complement strand
GGGCCCGAGCGGCCCGTGAGCGAAGCGAACAGGAGCGGGAAGCCGGGCCCGAGCGGCCCGTGAGCGAAGCGAACAGGAGCGGGAAGCCGGGCCCGAGCGGCCCGTGAGCGAAGCGAACAGGAGCGGGAATCAAATGGCGAGCTTCAGAGAACTATTGGCGCAGGCCAAGGCCGAGATCCGCGAGGTCGACACCGCCGGCGGCGAGCATCTGCTGGCCGAGGGCTGGACCCTGCTCGACGTGCGCGAGCCCGACGAGTACGAGCAGGGAGCCATCGCCGGCGCCGTGCACATCCCCCGGGGTCAGCTCGAGTCGAGCATCGAGCACCGTGTGCCCGACCGGTCCACCCCGCTGGTGGCCATGTGCGCGGGCGGCGTGCGCTCCGCCTTCGCGGCGGCGACGCTCGAGCATATGGGCTACACCGACGTGGTGTCCATGGACGGCGGCTTCAACAGGTGGAAGGACGAGGGCCGGGCCTGGGCGCGGCCCCGAACCCTGTCACCCGACCAGCGCAACCGCTACCAGCGCCACCTGCTGGTGCCCGAGGTGGGCGAGGGCGGGCAGCTCAAGCTGCTCGACGCCAAGGTCCTGCTGCTCGGCGCGGGAGGGCTCGGCTCCCCGGCCGCCCTGTACCTCGCGGCCGCGGGAGTGGGAACCATCGGCATCATCGACATGGACGTGGTCGACGAGTCCAACCTCCAGCGCCAGGTCCTGCACAACGTCGACCGGGTGGGCGACCGCAAGGTCGACTCGGCCAAGAAGACCCTCACCGCGCTGAACCCCGACGTCAACGTGGTCACCTACGACACCCGGCTCGGTGCCGACAACGTGATGGAGATCCTCGACGGCTACGACGTGGTGGTCGACGGGGCCGACAACTTCCCGAGCCGCTACCTGCTCAACGACGCCTCGGTGAAGCTGGGCATACCGGTGGTGCACGGGTCGATCTTCCGCTTCGAGGGCCAGGTCACCGTGTTCGACCCCCGCAACGGGCCCACCTACCGCGACATGCTGCCCGAGCCCCCTCCGCCGGAGATGGCGCCGAGCTGCGCGGAGGCCGGGGTTCTCGGCGTGCTGCCCGGCATCGTCGGCAGCGTGCAGGCCCTCGAGGCCATCAAGCTGATCCTGGGAGTGGGGGACTCGCTGCGGGGCCGCCTGGTGGCCTTCGACGCGCTGGAGATGAGCTTCCGCGAGTTCAAGCTGCGGCCCGATCCCTCCAACGAGGTCACCTACGACAACCGGGACCGCATCCAGGTCGGCGAACTCGACGGCCTCTGCATGCCGACCCTCTCCTAACTGCTACGGCCGCCTCCTTCAGCTTCTCCTAGACTCCGGGGGTTCGAGTTCCTGCCAGCGGCCGAGCTTGCGAGGCCGTGGCCCGAGCGGCCCGTGAGCGAAGCGAACAAGAGCGAATAGAAGGACCGCGCCATCGGACAGTTGCTGAACAATCTCCGGGGGCGCCTTGTGAGCCTGCTGCCCCTAGGCACCTCCTGGATCCTGTGGGGGCTGGTCTTCAACGGGCTGACCACCTACGGGTACCTGGTGGTGGCCCAGCGCGCCCTGGGCGACGACGGCTACGGCAGCCTGGCCGTACTGTGGGCCCTGGTCAACATCGGTGGATTCGGCCTGTTCCAGCCCCTCGAGCAGGAGGTCGCCCGGGCCACCGCCGACCGGGCCAGCCGGGGAGTCGGCAGCGCACCGGTGCTGAGTCGAGCGGGTGTGCTGGGCGCGGCCCAGTTCGTGCTGGTCACCGCGGGCCTGCTGGTGGCCTGGCCGCTCGGACTCGACAGCCTGCTCGACGGCCGGCCCGAGCTGCTTCTGGCCCTGGTCCTCGCCCTGGGGGCGTTCGCCGGCTCCCAGCTGGTGCGGGGCATCCTCGGCGGCCGCCACCTGTTCGACCGCTACGCCTGGTACTTCGTGGTCGAGGGCGGGGCCCGCATGGCCCTGGCCGTGGTGCTGGCTGTCGCCGGCGTGGCCGCGGTGGGCGCTTACGGCCTGGCAGTCGCCTTCGCCCTGGTGGTCGCCACGGTCGCCGCGGCCGGCCCGCGCCGGACCTTCGTGGAGCCCGGTCCGCCCGCGACGTACCGGGAGCTCACGCCGGCTCTGGGCTTCCTGCTCGTCGCGGCCGTCGGCGAGGCCTTCATACTCAACGTCGGGCCGGTGGCGGTGGACGTCGCGGGCGGCGACGAGCTCGGCCCCGAGGCGCCCGGCGTGTTCCTCAACGGCATGCTCATCGCCCGCATCCCGCTGTTCTTCTTCCAGGCGGTGAAGGCCAGCCTGCTGCCCAGCCTGGCCACCCTGGCCGGCCACGGCGACCTCGCCGGGTTCCGCAGGATGCAGCTCAAGATCGTGGCCGCGGTGGCGGCGCTGGCTCTGGTGACCACCGCCGCGGCCGCGCTGATCGGGCCGGCGGTCGTGCGGGTCGTGTTCGGCGACGAGCTGGGTCGCGGCGACATGGCCTTGCTGGCCGCCAGCGGGGGAGGCCTGATGCTGATGCTGTCGCTGGCGCTGGGCCTCGTCGCGCTGGACCACACCCGGCTGGCCGTGGTCGGATGGATCGCCGGGATCGCCGCCTTCGTGGTGATGGTCAGCTTCGACTTCGAGCCGTTCCTGCGGGTCGAGCTGGCCCTCCTGTCCGCGGTCCTGGCCGGCTCGCTGGTGGCCGGCAGCCTGCTCCAGCACCAGTACGCGGCCCACGCCCGCGAGTCCTGAGGTTAGAGCCGTTGAGTTGCACTTTCTGGGCAATGACCCACGAAGGTTCAAACTGAACGGGGCCATAGCAGCTTCGAGTTGCACTTTTTGGGGAGGCGGCCGACGTGGAGGCGCTGCTGCTGGTCGAGGCGCTGTGCCGCCGAGGCCGGATAGACGCCGAGCGGGCCGCGCCTGAGTTGCAGCGCAGGCCCGAGGTGGCCTCCGAGGCGATCAGCTGCCTGAGCGACGCCCGAGCCGACGGCGTCCCGTGGTCGTCGCGGCTCGAGGAGTGCCGGCTGGCCGTCCGCCCGCGGCGCGCCTCCCCGATGCGGTCCGCCGGCGGCTGTCCCACCGGATCGTTCCCCTGCTAGGTGCCGACAGTCGAGAGGCCATGATCCTCGACTGGGTCCGAGCCCGCGGCCGTGTGTCCGCCACCGAGGCGGCAGACCTCGCCGGAGTCAGCGTCGGATATGCGGGCACTCTCCTGAAGGCGCTCGCTGCGGCGGGCTCGGTCGCTCCTGGCCGCCCCAATACCGCCGGCCGGGGCTTCTTCTACATTCCCAGCGACTGATTCCGGACGGTCCCGATTCTAGGAGACTCCCGCGAAGGCGAGGTCGCAGCCGGACCGCGCCTCGTGCGCCTGAGCCAGGAAGTAGTCGTCCTCGGCCTGCCAGGTGTGGCCCCCGCCGTGTCGCACGAGTAGGTAGCCCATGCCATGGGTGCGGTAGACGCGGTGACCCCCGCCCACCACATCGGCGATCAGGGCCTGGTCGACGCTGCGGGGGATGGGCCGCCAGCCCATCACCGCATCGAAGCAGTGCCTGGTGATCATCAGCGCGCCGCCGGCGATGCTCTGGGTGGTGACGTAGCGCTCGCCCGCGCCCCGCCAGCGGTGCAGCGTGACGTCGGAGCCCGCGAGGTAGACGAACTCCGCACCCTTGCCCACCAGCGGAGCCCGGGAGTACTCGTTGGAAAGGACTAGGTCCCACAGGTGCTCGGGCCCGTACAGGTCGTCGTCGTCGAACTTGGTGAGCAGTGATCCCGACGCCACGCTGGCGGCCTCGTTGAGCACGGCGCCCAGCGGGAGACGCTCCGGCACCTCGACGACCCGGGCCGGGCGGTCCAGAGCGAGCAGCCGGCGGTCGATTCCGACCCGGTCGAAACCGTCACCGTGCAGCGCGAGAATCAGTTCGAACTGGGGATACGTCTGGCTCGCCACCGTTTCGATGGCCGCCGCCACCTGATCGGGACGCCTGGTCGCGAGAAGGATCGAGACGGTGGGCAGTGCCGGGCCGCACAGGCCGGTCGGGGCCAGCAACTGGCGGACCCGGGCCCGCAGCGAGTGGTCCCGCAGCGCGGCGCGGCGCATGGCGACGCTGAATGCCTCCCGCCGGTGCTGGCCGGCCGTCAGGATTGTCTCGTCGGCCATGAGGCCGTACAGTTCCGTGCCCAGACAATGGTGCAGTTCGGCGTCTTTGTCAGCCATGTGCACCACGGTGCCGACGGCCGCAAGGGCGGCCAGCGCGCCGGCCCGGGTCGGGGCATCGACGTGGTAGGCGGCCGTGTCCATCACATGGTGGGCGCGCCGGCAGGTCGAGCGTGCGTCGATGCTGACGATCCGGCGGACTCGTTTCGTTCGCGGCAGGTGGTCGGGAGATCCGAGGGCGACTGGATGGCTGCGGTGGTCAGGGGTCCAGCCCACCGGGTTGAGCCGCTCAGCGTCGAAGGCGGGAACCGAGACACGGGGATCCGACCGCGACAGCACCACGATCCCGACCCCGCTGGCGGCTGCGATGCCCCCGGCTGTCTCCGGTGTGTCCACGATCATTGCCTCGGTGAACTCTCCGACGGCCGAACCGACGCGGCTGGAAGCAGCCAACACCGCTTCGGCGCGGGGACCCAGTGCGGCGATGTCCGGACCCAGGCGGTACCGGGCAACGGGCACCGCGTCGTCGCTGTGGCCGGTCTTCCATGCCAGTCCGGAGGGCCTGCGAATCAGTTGTCGTGCGGCTCGGAACAGCCGGCGTGCCTGCCAATACATGCGGCGTGCCAGCCGCCTGAGGGCGTGCACCTGGCGTCGCGCCGTCCAGTACAGCCAGCGCGTAAATCGACGGATCCTCCACGTCGCGGCCCGCGTCGCCCACGACAGGAACCAAACCGTCAGGTCCCCAGCGTCGCGGAGGCTGCGGATCCGTGCCGCCTCGCGAACCATGTGGGCGGCGACGCGGCCCAACTTGTGGACGGCTGAGAACCGGGGGCGTCGGCGACGTGGGCGGGGACTGACGGTGCGATCGTCGACGCTGATCCCGCTACGGGCCATCCGGTTGAGGGCCCGGGTCCGGACGATCCGGGCCGTCTGGCCGTCCGGCAGCTTGACCCCTGCACGAGCGCCCGACCCCAGTTCCCGGCGCAGGCGGGCCACCGAGGTGGGCCTCACGGCGGCTCCGGCCGGGACCGTGATGTGGAACGATGCCGCGGGGATACCCGAGGGCGCTCCAGCGGACGGCCCGAACCGCACCCTCGGGTCGCCGCCGAGCAAGCGTCGGACCCTCTCCCGGTCGGATTCCGCGACAGCCTCGTGGTCGTCGGGCTCCGCGATCCACACCACAAGATCGTGGATCCCGTTGGCCAGCACCTGCTCGGCCGTGCTCATCTGATCGCCGGCCTCACCGGCCTCGACCGTCACCACGTACTGGGGCACGGTGAAGCTCCGTCCGGGTGCGGTCTCGCGGAAGCTGTGGTGGGCGATCAGTTGCGAGATCTTGGCCTGCTGGAGCTTGAGGCTGGCCGACTCGTCCTCGCTCGGCGCCGCGCCCGCCCCCTGATGCCAGCACAGCGCGTCCCTAACCGGGACCAGAAGGCCTCCCATCGTGTAGGCGCGGTACCCGAACTCGGTGTCCTCGGCGCCCCACTGCGTGAACGTCTCGTCGTAGCCGCCCACTGACTCGAAGAAGGACCGGGAGATACCCAGGTTCCCCCCCGTCACCACGCGGAACAAGTCGTCGTCGTCGGATGTGAGCTGCCGGGTCCGGGTCATGTGGAACTCGATCCAAGCCGGTCGGTCGCTCGGGCGGTCAGCGAAGAGTTCGGCCAGCGATCCGGGCCTCGTCCGCACGGCGCCGGCGTCTATGCCGTCAACCTCGACATGAGCCCGGAACCCGAGCGTGAGAGCATCGTTGGCGGCATGATGCCAGCGGGCGTGCTCGGCCAGCCAGCCTTCCTCCGGCATCATGTCGCAGTCCAGGAACACCAGGATCTCGTGGTCGGCGGCACGCGCTCCGGCATTGCGGGCCCGTGCCAGCCCGAAGCCCCGGTCCTCCTGGTACACCACCCGGATAGACAGCGGGCTGCCGGCAGGGGCGTCGAGCGGCGGGTTCGAGCCGTCGTCCACGATCACCACCTCGAACAGGTCCCGCGGGTAGGTCTGCCGCTCCAGGGAGGCGAGGGTCAATTCCAGCGACTCCGGCGCCTCGTAGTAGGCGACCACGACCGACGCCGGCAGTCGAGGCTCGAAACCGTCGGCAGGCGTCACCGACAAGTCGCGCCAGTTGTTGCCCCGGACCCGGGCCGGAGGCGGCGCGCTGCTCATGCCACAATCAGTGCCCCGTCGAGGACCATGTAGGTGCCGCCCGTGGCGATCGGCGCTCGGACGGCGGTGTCGGCGAGGTAGCCGGGCGGACTATCCGACCGAATCGACGATGGGGACTGACGACTGAAGATTCCGGGACTGCGACCTGTTCACGCCTCTCCGAGCCGCGAAGCCCCCTCACGAATCCGCCCCCGACTCCCAGCATCGACCGGGATTGTAATCGGCTTGCTCTTTCGAGCAGTCCAGAGCGGCTGCCATCAGCAGGACCCAGCTGTATGAGAACCACAACACGAAGCTCTCGGTCGCGTTCTCCACCAAGAGGAAGGCTACGAGCGCGGCCCACATCCAAGTGTCTGCTTCAGGTCGCCGCCACAGCGCCAGACCCGCGTTGCGGGCAGCCAGGACCACTATGGCCGCGAAGGGGACCGCACCCAGCAGGCCCAGCCCGAGGCCCACCTCGACCAGGCTGTTGTGAGCGCTGCCCCGCCGCAGCAGCACGTGTTGAGTGAGTTCCTCGATGTCCCAGAAGGTGAAGAACCCGTGGCCTCCCAGCGGCCGCTGGACGATCCGGTCCCAGACCAGGCTCCAGATGGTGCGGCGCTGCTCGAAGGTGGGCACGTTCCAGACCGCGACCAGGCCGGCGACGGCCGCCGCCGCGCCGGCGCCGGCCGCGGCCGCCGTTACCTTCGTGGCGTGGCTCCTGCCCCGGCGGCCGGCAACCCGGCGGTGGACCACCGGAAGGCTCGACACCGCCAACGCGGCGACGAGCGACACCCACGCGGTGCGGCTGCCCGCGCCGACCAGGGTCGCCACCGACGCCAGCACCAGCCCGACCCCGGCGGTCCGCCCCAAACGGCGTGGGGCCAGAGCGAAGCGCAGCCCGGCCAGAACGCCGATCGCGGCCAGCGGGGCCAGGGAGTTGCGGTTGGTGTACACGCCCTTCCAGTAGTCGTTCGGCCCGAGACCGAGGTCCGGTCGCAGCACGATCAACAGCAGGCTGGCGCCGATGGCCGCCGCGGCCACCACGCCGATTGCGGCCGAGGTGTCGCGGGCGTCGAGCCGTGCGATCGCCCATGCCAGCAGGGCCATCCCGACGTAGACGGACGATCGCCACACGGTGGCGGCGGGGTCCACGCTCCACAGCGAGGAGGCGAGCGCGGCCAGCGCGAACCAGGCCGCCGCGATCGCCGCGATCCGCTCGGAGGCTTCGACCGGTCGGCGCCGCGCCCCCGACAGGCCCCATGCGGCCAGCGCGGCGCCGGCGACGGCAGCCGCGGCGAGGAACGGCCACACTGCCAGGTCCTCCCACCGGCCGGTGCGGTCCAGCACGCTCTTGGAGAACAGCAGAACCGGTCCGTTGGTCAACACCAGCAGGGCCGCAGCCGCCACAGCCACCCTGAAGGTCCGGGCGCCGAACGCGCGTTTCTTGCGAGCCTGCCAGCCGGTGCCGGCAGACTCCGGCGAAGCGAGGGTCGCAGCCATCGGGCTGATCCTAGGATTGTCGCGGTGAGTGACCGGGACCAGCAGCTTCACGACCTCACGCGTCCCCCGTCCTCGGCGTCCTATCTGCAGGAGGCGTGGAACAGGCGGGAGTTCGCCATCCTGGTTCCGGCCCAGGATCTCCGGGCCCAGAACATGGGCACCGTCCTGGGGCAGCTGTGGCACATCGCCAACCCCGCACTCCTGGTCGGCGTGTACTTCCTGATCTTCGGAGTCGTCATCGACACCAGCCGCGGCGTCGAGAACTTCCTGGGCTTCCTGATCGTCGGAGTGGTGCTGTTCCATCTCACCCAGCGGGTGGTCCAGGACGCAGCCGTCTGCATCAGCCGCAACCTGGGCCTGATCCGGTCGGTCCAGTTCCCCCGCATCCTGTTGCCGGCCGCCACCCTCAACGGCCAGACCGCCGCCTTCGTGCCCGCACTGGTCTTGGCCATGGTGGCCGTGGTGGCCACCGGCGAGCGCCCGTCGATGAGATGGCTGGCACTGCCCGCGGTTCTCGCCGCACAGTTCCTGTTCAACTTCGGCGCCGCGCTGCTGGTGGCCCGGATCGGGGCGTCGCTGTCGGATCTCCAGCAGTTGCTGCCCCACTTGTTCAGGCTGCTGTTCTACGCCTCGGGGGTGATATTCAGCGTCGAGGCGTTCGTGACCAGTCCCGCCTGGCGAAGGGCCTTCGCCCTGAACCCGATCTACGACGTGATCACCTGCGCCCGCTGGTGCTTGGTGGGCGAGCTCGCCGACGGCTGGGTGGTGGCCGGTCTGCTGGCCTGGTGCATCGCCCTGCCGGTGATCGGCTTCGTGGTCTTCCACCGGTCCGAGCAGCGGCTGGGAGCGTGACGGCGATGGGTCCGGCTGTCACGGTGCGGGTGCGCGACGCCCACGTCTACTACCGGGTCTACGAGGACCCCGTTCCTGGACTGAAGCAGATCTTCGCCCAGGGCCGGGCCCGCCGCCGGTACCGCACGATCCGCGCCCTGCGGGGTGTGAGCCTGGACCTGCACGAGTCGGAGACCCTCGGCCTGATCGGGGCCAACGGCGCGGGCAAGACCACGTTGCTCTCGGCCATGACGGGGCTGCTGCCGCTGGAGTCGGGCACGATCCTCGGCCGCTGCAGGCCGTCGCTGCTGGGAGTGTCCTCCGCCCTGCGCCCGGCTCTGTCGGGCCGGCGGAACATCCTCATCGGGGGGCTGGCACTGGGCTTCACCAAGGCCGAGATCTCCAGTCGCGCCGATGAGATCATCGACTTCTCGGGACTGCGGGACGCCATCGACCGGCCCATGCGGACGTACTCCTCGGGGATGCGGGCCCGGCTCCACTTCGCCATCGCCACAGCCCGGATCCCCGACATCCTGCTGATCGACGAGGCCCTTGCCGTGGGGGACGAGGACTTCCGCCGCCGCAGCGCCCAGCGCATCGACGAGATCAGGTCGGCGGCCGGCTCGGTGGTGCTCGGGACTCACGTCATGGACGAGATCGAGCGTCACTGCGACCGGGTCGTGTGGCTCGACGACGGCGTGCTCAAGGCGGTGGGCGAGCCCGGCGAGGTCGTGGCCGCCTACCTGGCGTCGACCGCCCCCCGCTGAGGCCGAGCGATAGGCCGCAGTCGGCGAGGATTCCGGCGAGGCGCTGAGCGAGGCCGTGGCCCGAGCGGTCCGTGAGCGCAGCGAACAGGAGCGGGCATCACTGATCCGCCCGGGTTCGGCGGGCGCGTCCCGCCAGGAAGCCCGCTCCCCAGGCAAGGTGCATCACCGCGAAGGCGGCTGCGGCCCGGGCCCGGTCGAGCCCGCCGGGCAGGGCGCCCCCCGGGCGGGTGGCCGCGATCGCGCATGCGCCCGCGTACAGCACGGGCAGGGCCGCGCCTCTCCAGCGCCCAGCGGCCAGCTGGGCCGCCGACACCGCCAGCCCGGCGGTCAGCGCCGGAGCGGCCAGCTGGCGGATGCGGAGAGACCGGGGATTGCGCATGAGCATGGTGCGCTTCCATGCCCCGTATGCGAAGTACTGGCGGGCGAGACCGGAGTAGTCCGAGCGGGGTACGTAGTCGACCACGAGGCTCGGATCGAGCCACACCGAGTGCCCGTGCTCGCGCAGCCGCCAGTTGAGCTCGTAGTCCTGGTTGCGCCCGAGGGTCTCGTCGAAGCCGCCGACCGAAATCAGGGCCTCGCGGTCGAACACTCCGAGGTACACGGTGTCGGCCGGCCCGGACTGGCGGCCCCGGCGGAAGGCCGCGGGGCCGCCGCCGAAAGGCGACCGGATCGCGGCCGCGATCGCCCCCGGCAGGCCGGCGGCGCCGACGGGGCGCTGCACGCCGCCCACGTTGGCTGCGCCGGTCCGTGCCAGCGTGGACACGGCTCGTTCCAGGTAGTCGGTCGGGACCCGTGACTGAGCGTCCACCCGGGCCACGATGGGGCCCCTGGACGCGGCTACCGCGATGTTGAGGCCCGAGGCGGAGGTGCCCGCCGGATTCTCGACGACTTGGAGGGGCAGGCCGATGCTGCTGTCGGCCAGTACGTTCTCGGTACCGTCGCCGCTGGGCGCCAGCGCCACCGTCACGTCGATCGGCCCCTGATATGTCTGGGAACCGATGGCCGAGAGGCACTCCGGTATCAGCGCCGCGCAGTCCCGGGCCGGCACGACCACCGAGACGTGCGGCAGGCGGTCGCGGGCGGCCCCGGGGCTGCTCATGGGCAGGCCGTCGCTGGCGGTTGGTGTGCTGTTCACCGACCCGACCCGCGGGCCATTACGAGGAGGCTCTTCACCATGATCTCCCAGTCGAGCAACGGCGACCAGTTCACAACGTATTGCAGATCGTGGCCGAGCTTGTAGGAGGCGTCCGTCTGGTAGTGGCCCTGAGTCTGGGCCAGGCCGGTTATGCCGGGAGGGATGTCGTGACGCCGGCCGTACCCGGCGATCTGCTCCTCGAGCCGGGCCACCAGCGCGGGTCGCTCGGCCCGGGGCCCGACCAGCGACATCTGACCGGTGAGGACGTTCCAGAGTTGCGGCAGCTCGTCGAGCCGGGTCTGCCGGAGCCAGGCCACGCCGGCGATCACCCTGGGATCGTCGGCGACGGCCAGCTCCGGCCCGGCCTGCTCGGCGTCCGGCGTCATGGTCCGGAACTTCACCATGACGAACGTCCGGCCCTCCATGCCCACCCGTTCCTGGCGGTAGATCACGCCCCGGCCCGCCCGCAGGCGCACGTAGAGGGCGACTGCGAGCGTCAGCGGTATCGCGAACGGGGCCAGCACCAGCAGGTAGACGAGGTCGAGGAGGCGCTTGAAGCGCAGCCGGCACGCGGGCAGCGCGTGGGCCCGCAGGGCGACGAAGGGCATGCCGCCGATCTGGCGGGTCCGTTGAAGCCCCAGCAGCGTGTCGGACGGTGTGATGCGCCGGTAGACGCCCACCTGGCGTCCCTCGAGCTCGGAGAGCGGCTCCGGATAGATGACGTCCAGCGACTGGCGCGCCAGCAGCAGCAGATCGGTGGCAGCGCACCGGTCCACCTCCGCCGCGACGTCCGAGGACGTGCCCGCCTGGCCGGCGATCTCGGTGGCCTGCCTCGACTCGGCCAGGTGGCGCCGGGCCGACTCCACATCGTCGGCGTCTCCCACCAGCAGCACGCGGGGACGCCCGAAACGGCGCCTCCTCACTTGCCGGGCCAGCCAGCGGTTGAACGACACGACGAGGCTTGCGGCCACGGCCAGGACCACGAGGTTGGCCCGGGGCATCAGGTAGCGGCCGCTGAGCAGGCTCACGGTGGCGTCTGCCCCGACTGCCAGCAGGGTGAGCATCGTGGCTCTCGGCAGCCAGGGAGGCGCGCCGAGCCGCTGCTCGTACTCGTAGAGGCCGCCGAAGTAGTAGACGGCCATGTGCAGGCCGGTCGCCACCGCGAAGCCGACCGCATAGTGCGACAGCGGGTAGGTCGGCCAGTCGAGTCCGAACCGAACCGTCGTGATCGCGACCATGAGCCCGAAGAGCGTGGTCGCGTCGATCAGGTACAGGTAGCGGAATCCGTGATTTCGCAGGAAGCCGGTCCTCACGGCGATCGCATCAGGGGCGGCAACGGCACGTCGATGTCGAACGCTGCGGGCGCCGCGGCCAAATTCCACAACAGCAGGGCCATATGTGCCCGATCGGCGTCGCTGCCCGGATTGAACTCCGCCGGGCCGTCGCCGGGCGGCTGGAAGTCGGCGCCGACCCAGAGGCGGTGCTCCACCAGCCATCGGGCGGCCTCCAGGTAGTAGTCGTTGATCCCTATGTCGGTGAACGGCACGGGGTGGTTGCTGTAGGTCCGTCCGGCGAAGCGCCACATGAAGGCCGCCATCTGCGCGGCACCGAGCCGGTCGTCGGGACAGAACAGCCGCGAGTCGCCGCTGCATCCCTGGGTGATGCTCTGGTCCACCATCCATCCCACGGCCCGCGAGTAGTAGCTGTCGGGCTCCACGTCGTCGAAGGCCAGGGATCCGTCGGCCGACGGCGGCTCGCCCGCGAATCGCCACAGGAACGTGGCGAACTGGGCTCGAGTCACCGAGCGCTCGGGCGAGAACGTCGTGGCCGTGGTGCCCTGGGTGATCTCCGTCTCGAGCAGCCAGAGCACCGCCTCCGCGTAGGGATCGTCCCACCGGACGTCGGTGAAGGGAAGGTTGTGGACGGTGTGGCCGTTGCCGGTGTGGGATCCCTGCAGCGTCAGCTTGGTGGACAGCACGGGACGGCAGCCGGGCGTGTTGCGGCAGCCCAGCACGAGGGCGTAGTAGAAGCGGTAGCCGTAGGGCTCGCCGTCCTCGTCGCGGACCTCCAGCGTGCGGTCCGACCCCACCAGGGTCACCAGCGAGTCGTCGATCCGGCCCGAGGGCCCGCCGGCACCGATGTAGATCTCGGTGATCTCGCCCACATCCAGGTCGGCGAAGGGGTACGCCGCCAGCCACTCGCTGATCTGGTCGGCCGTGTAGGTGCGCTCCCAGGAGTGGGTGGCATTCTGGGGGTTGTTGTTGGCGTCGGGTGCGGCGTCGAACGGGTCCGGCTTGGCCAGCAGGTACGGCACCGGGTCGCGCCGGGGCTCCTCGTTGGCCGCGGTGTGGCCGCCGTTGGAGGAGCTGTAGTAGGCGACGATCACCCCGGGGCCGCCCCCGCCGGCCGGCGGGTGGGTGAGCACGGTGTCGTCGGTGGCGTCCACCTCGTCGGTCCAGCGGTCGTGGCCGGGTTCCATCTCGAAGTCCCAGGCCCTGTACTCCTGGTCTCGGGTCGTCGCGTAGAGGTCGAACGGCGCGGACCAGTCGGCCCGGTCCGCCATGATGGCCACCGCGTAGCTGCGGGCCGCGACGGCCTGGGCCTTGAGGGCCTCCGCCGGCCAGGAATGGGGGACTTCGTCGAGGCCGTAGAGGTACTGCTGCATGGTCAACTCGCCGACCACGAGGCAGTACTGGTTGGCGCCGGCACTGCCGCAGTTGGCGATCCCGCTGGTGGCCGGGGTGAGCTGGAACTGCCCGTGCGCGTAGCGCTCGGCGCCGTTGCTCGTGTTGGAGACCCGGACGACCTCGCCGTCGTTGAAGCTCACCGTCAGCACGGTCCCGCTGCAGAATCCCCGGCACCAGTCGATGTTGCTGGAGTTGATGTACCAGCCGCCGTCGCCGCGGCGCACGGTCAGCGTGTTGACGGTGGTGTCCAGGAACCGGCCGTCCATGGCCACGGTCAGCAGGCCTGAGGGCCTGAACAGCGTCGTGTTGTGGACGGCGATGCGCACATCGACATCGTCGGGCACCAGGCTGGGATCGGTCGTCAGACTGGTGCTGTCGTAGTAGAAGCTGAGAATCTCCTGGTGGGTGTGGCCGGCCTCCGCCCGCCCCAGGGCGCCGTACTGGCTCATGCCGCTTCCGTGTCCCCAACCGCCGCCGATGAAGGTGAACTCGTCATCGGACGGGCCGTGGGGATGGGCGGCGGCCGGAGCGGCGAGCACTCCGGCGGCGACCGCGGCGGCCACTAGCAGGCCTAAGAGCGAACGAATGGGATGGGAAGGCATGAAACCACCGTCTTCTGCCGACGCCCGCGGGCGAGAGGCTAGCGCCTGCCGGACCCCGCGAAGTGGACGGTCGCGGCGGGTTCTCAAGAGATGACTGCGATGGTGTCGCCCGCGCCTACCGAGTCACCCACCGTCACCCGGATCTCGGCAACCGTTCCGGACCGGCCCGCGGCGATGTTGTTCTCCATCTTCATGGCCTCGAGCACGGCCACCGCCTGGCCCGCCTCCACTTCGTCGCCCACATCCACCAGCAGCTTGATGATCGTGCCCTGCATTCCGACGGCGACCTCGGCGGCGCCGCCGCCGAGGCTCGACGGCCCCCGGGCACTCCGGCGTGATGCGCTCGGGCGGTCGGAGCCGTCGCCGTCGGCCTGCGGGGTCCACAGCGCGACGCTGAACCGCTTGCCGTCCACCTCTGCCTCGATCTCATGGCGCACTCTGGGGCCGGAGGCGCCGGTGCCGGGGACGGTCACCTGCGGCGGCGGCTCGGGCAGGGACGCGAAGTCGAGCCGTTCCTCCACCCAGCGCGTCGAGTGGGTCACCGACGCGAAGTCCGGGTGGGCGAGGATGGCTTGCGCAGCACCGATGGTGGTCGCCACGCCTTCGATCCGCGTCTCGGACAGGGCCCGCAGAGCACGGCTGATGGCGACGTCCCGGTCGCGGCCCCACACGACGAGCTTGCCGATGAGGTTGTCGTAGTACGGGCTGACCCTGTCCCCCGCCTCGTAGCCGCCGTCCCACCGGGTGGCGTAGCCCTGGGCGGGCCTCAGGTCGGTGACCGGGCCGGGGCAGGGGAGGAACGCGCCCCCGGCCGGGTCCTCGGCGTTGACCCGCACCTCGATGGAGCATCCGTCGATCGTGACGCCGGACTGGGTGAGGGTCAGCGGCTCGCCGGCCGCGATCCGCAGCTGCTGCTCCACCAGGTCCAAGCCGGTCACCATCTCGGTGACGGGATGCTCGACCTGCAGCCTGGTGTTCATCTCCAGGTAGTAGAAGGAGCCGTCGGCGTAGAGGAACTCGACGGTGCCCGCGTTCACGTAGCCGCAGCCGCGGGCCACCGCCACCGCGGCGGCGCCCATCGCCTCCAGGACGGCCGGATCGATGCTGGGCGCGGGCGCCTCCTCGATGAGCTTCTGATGCCGGCGCTGGGCCGAGCAGTCGCGGGTGCCGAGATGCACGCAGTTGCCGTGGGAGTCGGCCAGCACCTGCACCTCCACATGGCGGGCCAGGTCGAAGTAGCGCTCCATGTAGAGCTCGTCGCGCCCGAAGTAGGCGAGCGCCTCCCGCTGGGCCGACTCGACCGCGGCGGCGGCCTCCGCGGCCTCTCTCACCACCTTCATGCCCCGGCCCCCGCCCCCGTAGGCGGCCTTGACGGCCACGGGCCAGCCGTGGGCCGCACCGAAGGCCTCGACCTGCGCCACCTCGACGATCGGCTCGGTGGTGCCCGGGACCGGGTCCACGCCGGACCGGACGGCCTCGTCCCGGGCTGAGATCTTGTCGCCCATCACCTCGATCGCATCCGGCGGCGGTCCGATGAAGGCGACGCCCTGGGCGGCCACAGCCCGCGCGAAGTCGGCGTTCTCGCTGAAGAACCCGTAGCCGGGATGCACCGCGTCGGCGCCGCTCCGCTCGATCGCGGCCACGAGGGCGTCGGTGCGCAGGTAGCTCTCCGCGGCGGTCGTGCCGCCCAGCGAGTAGGCCTCGTCGGCCATGCGCACATGCATCGCGCCCCGGTCCTCGTCGGAGTAGACGGCGGCCACCGCGATGCCCATCTCGCGGCAGGCCCGGATCACGCGGACCGCGATCTCGCCCCGGTTGGCCACCAGCACCTTCGAGAAGGTGCCGACAGGTGCTGCTGCGTCGCTCTGAGGCATCTTGTTTCCCGCTCTTTGTTCGCTGCGCTCTCGGGCCGCTCGGGCCACGGCCTCGCTCTGTGCCTCGCAGATCCTAGTTAGGTGCGGCTAATCCGCTCGGCCTCTCGCGAATATCACCGCATCGGATAGCCGATCGCGGCCCGGATCACACGCAATGCCTTCCGGCGTCCTTCGAGCGAGCGCGGGTTGATCGGCGGCCGTTCGCGGCGCGGGGTGGTCGTTTCCGCTCTTGTTCGCTTCGCTCTCGGGCCGCTCGGGCCACGGCCCCGCCCCGTATGGGCCGGGCTGCCCGTCTGTCCGCGGGGCCCCTTATTCGGGTAGCAGCTTCGAGGCGGAGATGACCACGAAATCACCGTGAACGGCAAACGGGTCGTCAAGCGCTCCCTCCGGGAAGAAGCCGGGCACCCGGTCCGGGCTGAGAACCACGACATCTGACTCGTCCAAGTAGCCGAGATCGTCCTCGTCGAGGGCTATCACCCGCGTTCGCAGGTAGTAGGAGACCCATGTGGGGCTGGTCACCGGGGGTACCGCCCACGCCAGCTGCGAGCCCGACAATCTCCCCACCTGCTCCAGCACGGTTCCCGCCTCGGCGGGATCGGTGATGTAGCGCTGCCGTGTCGAGCCGCTGGCCACTGCGACCAGCGTGCCCGCTATCACTACCGCCGCGAGCGCAGCCGGCAGCGGCCGCCAACGGCGGGGGATGGGACGGCGGACCCAGTCGGCCAGAGCCGCGAAGCCGATGGTCACCGGGGCCAGCCACGGGAAGTTCCACAGCCTGTGCACCCAGGCGCCCTGCTGGACCCCGAACGTGAGCGCAGCCGCGACCGCCAGCGTTATGGCGGTCGGTGCCCGGGTGCGCCGGTCGATCAGCCCGGCCAGGAGGCAGGGCACCAGGAGGACCCTCAGCCACACCGGCACCAGCATCTCCTCGGTGACGAAGCGCCATTGCCGGGCCAGGAACTCGCCGAAGGTGAAGGTCGGCCCGCTGGTGCCGCCCACCTCGTTGCCGGTGCGTATGGCCAACTGGTTCGCGAGGTCGTCGTATCCGGCGGCGCTGAGCATCCACAGCGCGGTGGCACCGGCGCCGAGCGCCGTGCCCGCGACGACCGCCGCGAGCAGCCGCTGCCGGCCGCCCGACGGCCACGACACAGGCGCCCTCCGCTGCCGGCCGCCCGACGGCCACGACACAGGCGCCCTCCGCTGCCGGCCGTCGCGCTGCCGGCCGGCGAGCAGCCACAGCATCACGAGCACCATGGCCGCTATCCCGATCCAGGACTGCATCGCGGCCAGCGCGGCGAATCCGGCCACGGTGAGCGTGTCCCGGCGGCGCGGTTCAGCGTGGTGCAGCGCCCACGACACCGCGGCGATGGCGGCCACCTGCAGCGAGAAGCTGACGCTGACCCGCGCGTACACGTAGTAGAAGCCGGTGCTCGCCATGGCCGCCACCGCCAGCAGGGTCGGCCCCCAGGCCAGCCCCCGGCCGCGGAGCAGCGACGCCATGAACACGACCGTCGCCCCGCCCACCAGAAGGCTGGGCACCCGCAGTGCCGCAGTGCTGTCTCCGAGAATGCCAGTCGACACCACCGCCATGATCACCTGGAGAGGCGGATGGTGGGCGTAGGTGACTGCGACGAGAGGCGGGTCGGCTCGGGGAGCCACGTCGTACACCGCCCTGACGTACGGCTCGACCGCCGCGCCGAAGCGCGAGTCCACTATCCCCAACTCCCAGAAATTGCGGGCCTGGAGGCCGAACAGGCCCAGAATGCGGCCGTCGTCGCTGTTGCCGAGCGGCAGACCGAGATCGGGCAGCCAGGCAGCCAGGACGGCGGCCGCGATCAGGCCCACGGCAGTCCACCCCGACCAGAGGCGTGCTACGAGGGGGCCGAGGGTCGCTCTCAACGCGGACACTCCCCGGCGCTCATCGGGCCACCCTAGCTTTCGCCCAGAAACTCTATGAGCGTGCGCGGATTGATCGGCGGCCGATCGCGGCGCAGGGTGGTCATTCCCGCTCCTGTTCGCTTCGCTCACGGGCCGCTCGGGCCACGGCCCCGCCCCGCATGGGCCGGGTCGCCCGCCTATCCGCGGGGCCTCTATGCTGAGGCCCGTGAGTGCCCCCGACGGCTGCCTATCGGTGGTAATGCCCTGCTACAACGAGGTCGCCACCATCGACGAGATCGTCTCCAGGGTGCTCGCCAGTAGCTACACCGGCGAACTGATCGTGGTGGACGACGGCTCGACCGACGGGACGCGCCGCCGGCTGTCCCAATACGACGATCCCCGCGTGAGGGTCCTGCTACAACCCGAGAACCGCGGCAAGGGCGCCGCAGTGAGCCGGGGCTTCGCCGAGGCGAGCTGCGAATTCGTCGTGATCCAGGACGCCGACCTTGAGTACGACCCCTGCGACTGGGACCAGCTGCTGGCGCCCCTGGCTCGCGGCGACGCCGACGTGGTGTACGG
Organism: Acidimicrobiaceae bacterium; assembly: GCA_009844405.1. Classification (GTDB taxonomy): domain Bacteria; phylum Actinomycetota; class Acidimicrobiia; order Acidimicrobiales; family Aldehydirespiratoraceae; genus Aldehydirespirator. The sequence continues at coordinate 13,565 of VYBO01000118.1, read as the reverse complement.
AGTCCGCACGCAGGAAGGTACGTCGTACCGGGTGCCGTACTACTGGCACATGGTCTGCAACCGGATGCTGACCCGGCTGTCGAACGTCTTCACCGGTGTGTGGCTGTCCGATGTGGCGACCTGCTACAAGGCGCTGCGCCTGGAGGTCGTGCGGTCCCTCGACCTGCGCGAGAACCGCTTCGGGATCGACACGGAGATCACCGCGAAGGTGGCCGCCGGAGGTTGGCGCATCTGGGAGACCGGCATCTCCTACACGAGCAGGAACTATGCTGAAGGAAAGAAGATCACATGGAAGGACGGCATCGCGGTCTTCGTGTGCATCGTTCGCTACGGGATCTCCGTACGCCTTCGCCCGTTGATCCAGTCGGCCAGGACTTCGAGAACCTCCTGAGACGGGCTTGACTGCGGCAGCCTCCGAGCGCGCCGGAAGCGTTCGGGGTCGGCCAGGAACGCTTCTGCCACTCCGGGGTCGTAGCGGCTCAGCACGGCGTTCTCGCCGATGCCGTCGGCCCGGTCGGTCCGGCCCCGCCACAGCAGCACGGGCACACCCAGGAGAGCGCACTCCTCCTGGATGGAGCCTCCGTCGGTGATCGCCAACGGCGCCTGGGCGAGCGCCCTCACGAACTCGGCGTGAGCGACCATCGGCACCAACTCCACGCCGGAGGCTTCCAGGCCGGCCCGGTCCGCGGAGGAGAGCGCCCGTCGCGTGGGCTCGTGCACATACCAGCGCACCGGGGTCGTCCGCGCCAGCCGCGTGATCACCTGCACCAGCGCCTGTCTCCGCCGTCGCCGGTGCAGGTTCTCCACCCGGTGCATGGTCACCACCACGGGAGGCGGCCGGCCCGGCGAACCGTGCGGTTGAGCGCCTTCCTCCAAGGCGGCGCGGAGCGCATCGCTGACCGTGTTGGACGATCCAGTGACGATCCGGCCTCTCACGCGGCGCCTGCACAGCTCCTCGGCTGCTGTGCCGTCGGGCGCGAAGAGCAGGTCGGCGAGCCGGTCGACGGCAACCCGGATGATCTCCTCCGGAAAGGGATGCAGCCACCGGTGGGTGCGAAGGCCCGCCTCGACATGGGCCAGCGCCAGCCCGGCGCGCTTGGCCATGAGCGCGCCGAGCAGCGTCGTCGGCGTGTCGCCGTGAACCACGCAGATTCCCGGGTACCCGCCGAAGACGGTCCGGTCGAGTCGCCCGCGCCGCGCCAGCATGCGGCCGAGCCCCGCCGCCCACCACAGGGCCGCCGGCACCGAGTCGACGCTGCGGGCGCCTCCCATCGCGTAGTCGGGCGCCCGCAGGCCCAACTCGTCGCGGAACGATGCCGACCGGTCGGCGTGCTGTCCCGAGTCGATCAGCCGGTAGGGGAGGCCGGCCGAATCCATGCGCCGCAGCAGCGGCGCCATCTTGAGGTACTCAGCCTGGGTGCCGATGAAGACGTGGATCACGGCTCGGTGCCCGCCTGACGCTGCACCCGATCGGCTTCGACCGCCGGGCGCCTCGCCGCGAGGAGCTCCGAGACGGCCGCGGCCAGCAGGTCGCGCAGCAGCAACACCAGCCTGAAGCCGAAAATCAGTAGGCCGAGAGCCAGGGGATCGGCTGCTCCGAGCAGCGACGGCACGGTCACCTCCACCACCCCGATCCCCTGCGGCGCGATCACAGAAAGGAACCGCAGGCCTCCCCAGGTGAGAATGAAGGCACCGGCGAGGCGCGCCGTCCCGAAGCCGTCGGCCGCCTCGAAGGCGCGCATGTACAGGCAGAACACGGCGGCTGCCGAAGTCCAGTAGCAGGCCGATGCCGCGATCATGTGCAGGTAGCCCGGCCACGTGAAGCTGCTGACCGGGGCCAGGCTGTCCAGGTCGCGCCACCGCGCCACCGCCGCGACGGCCCGTCCCGCCACCGGCGGTGAAGCGGCGACGATCACGCCGACCGCGGCGACGATCGGGACTGCGAGGCCTCCGGGCAGGTCGCCGGCCCAGCCGAACAGCACCAGGCCGTAGGCCACCGAGACGGCGAGGCTCACCGCCATCTCCAGCGCCGCGGTGAGGGCGAGAGGCGCCGCCGGAACGCCGCGGCGCTGCATCAGAGCCACCCGGCTGATCGCGAACGTGACCACCAGCGGCACGTACCTCGCCGGCAGCGAACGGGCCGCGGCGACGGTCAGATCGCGGAAGCTCGGGCGCTGGCCGAGCATGTGCAGGCTCGCGAGCCAGAAGTACGCGCTCAGCGCGATCAGCACGAACCCCGCTACGAACGACGCCGCCACCAGCGCGTGCCTTGCGCCCGCCAGGTCTCCGAGGAGGTCGGCCACTTCGTCCCGGCGGGCCAGCACGAGCACGGGCACGACGGCGGCGAGCAGGGCGAGGTATGCGATCCTCAGCCACTTCAGAACGCGTCGCTGCCACGGTCGGCCTGTCATGGGACGGCGTGGCTCGGGGTCGCCTGTCATCGGTCGGCCTGTCACCGGACGGCGTGGCTCGGGGTGGCTCAAAGCTCCGTCAGCAGGTCACTGGATCAGCTCGAGCAGATCGTCGAGCGCGGCGTCGTTGACCTTGAGGCGCTCACGCAGCAAACCACGCGCCTCGGTTGTCCGGTGCGACTGGTCCTGTGCCTCGTCCGCCGCGTCGATCAGCGTGCGGGGCTCGAAGCGCCCAGCGTCGAGCGCAGCCAAGTCCACGAGTGTGGCCCAGCCGCCGCCCTCGGCGGCGAGCGATCCCATCTTCGGAGAGTAGTCCAGCACCACCGCGGCCTGATCGTTGAGCAGGGCTGCGATGGCGCCGTGATAGCGCATGGTGACCACGAAGCGGCTCCGGGCGACTTCGGCGAGCACATTGTCGACGTCGAGGGTGACCAGCTCCGCGTCCGTCTTCATCTCACGTTGCAGCGCAGCCAGCATTCCGGTGTCCTGGCTCGGCTGGAAGGGCAACAGGCGCAGCGTCATGCCGCTGCGCTCGGCCAGCGCGTCCAGGGACCGCGCCAGCTGGCCCGTCCACGGCTGCCAGGACGTGCGGGTCTTCGCCGCAGCCGTGCGGATGCCCCGGCGATTCGGGGGGCGCAGGATCACGCCGATCGTGTCGGTGGAGTCGCCGCGAGAGTCCGTCGGGCCCGCCGGCGCCGCCGGGCGCGAGTGCGGCGGTCGGGTCGCGGCCGCCCGGCTTGAGACGAGCGCGGCATCTCCGGCGAGCACCGGGTCGGCGCCCACCGCCACGCCGGGCACGCCCCAGTCGCGCAGGCGTCGCGCCGAGGCGGCGTCTCTCGTCACGACGTGACAGGCCCGGCGCATCTCTGAGACCGCCATGCGCCGGCCACCGGCGCCCCGGACGTGTCCCGCTCCCAGGCCGATGGCCGCGACCAACGCCCGCGCCGGCCCGCGAGTCGACGGCACCGACCGCCGGTAGGCGCGGAGGCGTGACATGTGAAACCACATGTTCCACGGCGACGTCTCCGACTGCACCACCCCTCCGGAGAGAACCATGGCGTGCACACCGCGCAGCGACCGGCGCAGCGCCGCGCTGTCGAGGGGTGAGCGATGGGCCACCGCCTCGACGCCGTGGACGGCGGCGGTCCGCTCGGCATCGATCGACACCGCCACCGGCTCCACCCCGCGGGCCCGCAGGGCGACGGACATACAACTCAGAATCATCTCGTCTCCCAAGTTGTCCGACCCGTACCAACCGGCAAGGGCGATCCTCAGGGCCATAGCAGCCGCAGCCTCCTTCGAGGACTTTCAAGCCATGAACCTACCGTGTGCCTGGGGCGCCGGAGAGCCGATCGCGGCCCGGATCGCACAGAATGTCCAGAGGCCGAGCGGATAGGCTGCGGCTGCGTGGAACTCGCTGGCCCTTGAGCGGGGCCGTGGCCCGAGCGGCCCGTGAGCGCAGCGAACAAGAGCGGGGAACAAAATGGGATCGGTCACGCAACTGCCGCTCAGCTGCGCGGCGGCCCGCTGGGCAGGGCTGGGCGAACTGCGCCACGCGGCCGCCACGGGATCCACCAACGATGACCTGGCCCGGGAGGCCCGGGTCGGGGATCGGTCGCCGGCGGTACTGGTGGCCGATCACCAGACCGCGGGAAGGGGTCGGTTGGCGCGTCGCTGGTCCGACGCGGCCACCGGCCCCCGCGCCGGCGAGGCGTCGTTGCTGGTCAGCTTCCGGCTCGAGGCGCCCGTGGCCGGAGCCTTCGACCGGACAGCCGCGGTCGCGGCCGCCGCGCTGGAGGCCGCGTCGGGCGCACTTGCAGGCTCCGGAGCGGCGGTGCGGGCCAAATGGCCGAACGACCTGCTCATCGAGGGTCTCCGCGCGTCCGGCAAGGTGGCCGGCGTGCTGTCGGAGATCGTCGACGGCGATCCCCCGCTGGTGGTGGTCGGTCTGGGCATGAACATCGCGGAGGCGCCCCCGGAGCCGGGGGCGGTCTCGCTCGCCCAGGCGGGCGGCGCCGCCACCCGCGACGAGATTCTGGCATCGCTGATCGACGCCTTGCCAGGCTACCTGGCCGACCCCGGACGGGCTCGCGAGGACCTGAGGGATGCGTCGGCGACGCTTAGGAGGGAAGTGAGGGTGCAGCGCACCGACGGCACATCGATCGTGGGCACAGCCGTAGACATCGACGGCTCAGGCCGCCTGATCGTCGCCGGTGATTCCGGCGAGGTCGCGATCGAAGCTGGAGACGTGTTCCACCTGCGCTCCTGAGCGTTCCAGACCTGTCGATCATGCCAAGGGCCCAGGGGGACCGGCGGTACGCTTGGCTCCCGTGACCGACCAAGGCAAGCCGCGCCTGAGGCGCACTTGGCCGCAGCGCCTGGTGGTGGTCGCGAGCCTCCTGGTGATCGTCTCGGCCTTGGCGTCGGCCAGGACCGTGCAGTACGTCGAAGAGGTCTGGGAGCAGATCGACCGGGTGCCCGTCACCGGCACCGTCCAGTACGGCCAGGAGCTGCTCCGCCCCGACACAGAACCGGGGGAGCCCGTCAATTTCCTGATCGTCGGCACCGACAGCGGCACCGACGTTGCGAGCACCGCGGCCGCGGCGCAGGCGGGCGGGGTCGCCACCAGCGGCAAGAGCCTGGCCGATGTGATCATGCTGCTGCACCTCGACCCGAAGGCGAAGTCGGCGTGGGTCCTGTCGATCCCCCGCGACCTGTGGGCCGAGATACCGGGCGCCCAGGACCACAAGATCAACTCCGCCTTCTATATCGGGGGCGCCTCACTGCTGGTGGAGACAATCACGTCGATGTTCGACGTGGAGATCAACCACTACGTCCAGATGGACTTCGCAGGCTTCCAGCAGGTAGTGGACAGTCTCGGGGGAGTGCCGGTGTGGTTCCCCCATCCGGTCCGCGATCCCAAGTCGCATCTGAACATCACCGAGCCCGGCTGCCATGTGCTGGGAGGCGAGCAGGCTCTGCAGTACGTGAGGAGCCGCCGGTACACCGAACAGATCGACGGAAGCTGGAGGATAACCGGCGGCGACGACTTCAGCCGCATCGCCCGCCAGCAGGACTTCCTGGTGCTCGCCCTCGACCGGGCCATAAGCCGCGGCGCCAGGAATCCCACCACCATCGCCGGCATGATCGAGGCGGGAGCCGCCTTCGTGACCATCGACCAGGCTCTGACCCTGGGCGAGCTGGTGTCACTGGCCCAGGACTTCTCCGACTTCAACCCCGAGAACCTGCAACGGCAGCGGCTCGAGGTGTACACGCTGTTCTGGCCCGACGGCCGCTACAAGGGCGAGGCCGCACTCCGGCAGGCGAACGAGCCGATCCTCGACGTCTTCCGGGGGGAGGCAGACTCGTTGAGTCCCTCCGAGGTGACCTTGACCGTCGCCGGCTTCAACGAGTTCAACCTCGAGGAGGCGTCCGCTTCGCTCGCCGGCGAGGGCTTCCAGGTACTGGGGTCACTGTCGTCTCCGGCCCTTCCGGAGACCGTCGTGCTGCACGGCCCCGGCCACGCGGAGGCGGCCATGACCGTGGCCCGCTACCTCGAGCCCGTGCCCTACGTCGTGTCCGACGACGACGTCGACGGCGTGGTGGTGGTGCTCGGCGCCGACTACGGCGGCGTGCTGTTCGCGTTCCAGGAGCCCATGAGCGTGGTGCGTGACCAGGTACGGGCTCGCGGCAACCCTGCGATCCTGCCCGATCCGGCCGAGTGGAGCTCGCCGGTGGCGGCCGGCAGTGCTGCGAGGGCGCCGGCCACCTCCGGCGCGGCTTCCGTCGGAGGTCCGGTGGGTGCGAGCGCCGCCACCGCCGGAGGTACGCAGGCCTTAGCAGCCATCCTGTCGGGGGGTGCGCACGTCCTGGGGGCCGCGCTGGGCGGCGGTTCCGTTGTTGGGGGCGCCGACCTGGTGGCCGCGCAATCGACCGGGACGGAGGCCGAGCCGGTCACCATCCTGGGCCGCCCGCCCGAGGGCGAGTCCTGTGGCTGACCGGGACGTGCCGGCGGTGCCGGCCGGGGGCGCCGAAAGGTCCGCCGCGGTCGCCGTCGTCGGTGCGGGATACGTCGGTCTGACCTCCGCGGCGTGTCTGGCGCGGCTGGGCCACCGCGTCGTCTGCACCGACACAGACGAGCCCCGGATCACCGGATTGCAGAGTGGGAAGTTGCCAATCCACGAGCCCGGGCTCGGCCAGCTGGTCAGGGCCGGGCTCGATTCGGGCGGACTGTCCTTTGCCTGCGGCTCCGCCGAGGCCGCGTCCCACGCCGACTTCGTCTTCCTGTGTGTGCCGACGCCCTCCGGCCCGGACGGCGGCGCCGACCTCAGCTTCCTGGAGGCCGCGGCCGCCGAGATAGGACCGAGCCTGCGGCCGGGGGCGGTTGTGGTGAACAAGTCCACGGCGCCCGCGGGCGCCACCCGGTTCCTGGCCCGGGTGCTGGCCCGCGCCGACGTCCCGGTGGCGTCCAATCCCGAGTTCCTGCGGCAGGGCTCGGCTGTCCGCGACTTCCTCCACCCCGATCGTGTCGTCGTGGGCGCAGCCGACACAGCGGTGGCCGACCGTGTCGCCGGGCTCTACGCCAGCATCGACGCCCCCGTCCTGATCACTGATGCGGCTTCGGCGGAGACGGTCAAGTACGTGGCCAATGCCTTCCTGGCCACCAAGCTGTCGTTCTCCAACTCGGTGGCCGCGCTGTGCGAGGCCGTGGGCGCCGACGTCGACGACGTGCTGGCGGGAATGGGTCACGACCGGCGGATAGGCCGCGACTACCTGAAGCCCGGGCCGGGGTGGGGTGGCTCGTGCCTCCCCAAGGACACCCGTGCCCTGATCGACGCGGCGTCGGCGGCCGGCTACGACTTCGCGCTGCTGCGCAGCGTGGTGGAGGCCAACGAGGCGCACTTCGCCAGGACCGTCGACAAGGTCGCGTCCCGGGTGGCGCTGCCCGGGGCCCGCATCGCGCTGCTCGGCCTGGCCTTCAAGGCCGGCACCGACGACCTCCGCGGCTCGCCCTCGGTCGAGATCGCCCGGAGGCTCGTCGAGGCCGGGGCGGCGGTTCATGCCTACGATCCGGCGGTCCGTTCCGACGCGACGACCGCCGAGGCCGGCATCGTCGTGACCGCCGACGCCTACGCGGCCTGCGACGGTGCTTCCGCGATGGTGGTCGCCACCGAGTGGGACGAGTTCCGGCAACTCGACTTCGACCGTGTGGCCAACCTCATGGTCGAACTGCATGTGATCGACGCCCGCAACCTGCTGGACCGCGACGGACTGGAGCGCCGCGGCTTCACGTACAGCGGCATCGGCGTGTGAACCTTGGACGCGACGCGGCGATAGCGTGACGGCCCGTGGCCAAGCCGAGTTCGTCGAAGAAGGTCCAGCGAGCCGCTAGGGCGGCGGCCTCGTCGAAGGGCGCCCGCGAGCGCCGGGAGATCGCCTTCCCCATGGCGCTGGCCGTGGTGGTGATCCTCGGGGTGGCCCTCGTGGTGTTCGCCCGGTCGTCGCGCACGCCTGCGGCAGCCCCGAGGGTCGGCAACGATCACTGGCACTCGGCCTACGCGATCTACGACTGCGACCGGTTCCTGCCCGCCTTCACCAGCGCCGCCGATCCCGACGGCATCCACTCCCACCAGGACGGCGTGGTCCACATTCACCCGTGGAACAGCTCTGCGGCCGGTGATCGGGCTGATCTCGACGTGTTCTTGGAGGCCATGGGGGCGAGGGTCACCGACGACGAGATAAGCGGCCCCGGCATCGGCGTTCTGGAGGCCGGATCGGACTGCAACGGCGAGCCGACCGTGATCCGTGCCGTGCGATTCGCCCGGATCGATCCCGCCGCCATCGAGACCGCAGGCACGCTGACCGAGATCTACGAGGCCGCCGCCACCTACACCGACGACTTCGGCGACGTCCGCCTGCTGGGAGACCTGGAGGCGTTCACGTTCGCCCGTGTCCCGGCCGGCGCCGACATCCCGCCGCCGCCCGAGGACCGGCTCCAGACCGCCCTCGCAGCCTCGGCGGGGAACCTGATCTCCACCGGGCCGGAGACCGAACTCGACCCGACCGACGCCCCGCCCCAGGAATAGCGCGGGCCGCCGGGGTGCAGGCGATCCTGCTCGTCGGAGGTCTCGGGACTCGACTGCGTCCCCTCACGCTCACCACCCCAAAGCAGATGCTGCCGGTGCTGCACCGGCCCATGATCGAGCACGTCGTGTCCGGTCTGGCCCGCCACGGCGTGGAGCGGGTCGTGATGGCCCTGGGCTATCACGACGACGCATTCCGGGCCGCCTACCCCGACGGCCGCTGCGCAGGGGTGGAGGTGTGCTGCGTGGTGGAGCCCGAGCCGCTCGACACCGCCGGCGCCATCCGCTTCGCCTGCGAGGCGTCGGGCATGGTCGCCGATGGGGGCACGTTCCTGGCCGCCAACGGCGACGTGATCACCGACCTCGACGTGGGTGCGATGCTGCGCCTCCACCGCTCGTCCGGGGCCGAGGCCACCATCCACCTGATCGAGGTCGACGACCTGTCCCGCTTCGGGGTGGCGGTGACCGGCGCCGGCGGGCGGGTGACCGCCTTCGTCGAGAAGCCGTCGCCGCCTGCGCCCAGCAACTGGATCAACGCGGGGACCTACCTTATGGAGCCTTCGGTGATCGGGCGCATCGCTCGGGGGCGCCGGGTGTCGGTGGAGCGCGAGGTGTTCCCCGCCATGGTCGCCGACGGCACGCTGTGGGCTCTGCGACAGAACACCTACTGGGTCGACGCCGGCACCCCCCAGACCTACTTGCAGGCACAACTCGACCTGCTGGACGGCCGGCGCGGACCGGCGGCGGACGGGGTGTCGGCGGATGCCGCGGTGGATCCTGACGCCGTCGTCGAGCGCAGCGTGGTCATGGCCGGCGCGGTGGTGGGGGCAGGCTCCGCCGTGCGGGGCTCGGCCGTCCATCCGGGCGCGGTGATCGAACCGGGTGCGCAGGTGCTCGACTCCGTGGTGGGGCCGGGAGCGACGGTCGGTCAGGGTGCCCGGGTGACGGCCGGGACCCTCATCGGTGAGAGCTTCGCGGTAGAGCCGGGAGCGGCCCTGTCGGGTGCCAGGGTGCCCGAGGCGGCCTGATGGGGACGGCGGCCTGATGGGGACTGCCGGCGCTGAAGCGTGTCGTTTCCGGTGGTCTTGGCCAGGCCTGATGGGGACGGCGGCCTGATGGGGACTGCCGGGCTTTCCGAAGCGGTCTGATGGCGACGCTGGTCACCGGGGGCGCCGGCTACATCGGCAGCCACACCGTGGCGGCCTTGCACGACGCGGGCCGCGACGTGGTGATCCTGGACGACTTCTCCAACGCGGCGAGGCGTGCGGTCGACGCGATCCGGAGCCTCACCCGCCCGGACCTGCCGCTGGTGGAGGGCGATGGGGGCGATCCGGCGACTCTGGAGGCGGTCTTCGGCGGGCATCGGATCGAGTCGGTGGTCCACTTCGCGGCCCGCAAGAGCGTGGCCGAGTCGGTTGCCGATCCGCTCGGCTACTACCGCAGCAACCTCGGATCGGTGGTCGCACTGGCCGCCGCGGCCATCGACAGAGGTGTCCCGCGGCTGGTGTTCAGCTCATCGGCCACCGTCTACGGGTCGGCGTCGGCGCTGCCGGTCACCGAGGACTCGCCGACTGTCCCGGAGAACCCCTACGGCGAGACCAAGCTGATGGGCGAGCGCATCCTGGCCGACGCCGCGGCCGCCTCGGAGATGAGCGTGATCTTGCTGCGCTACTTCAACCCGGTGGGCGCCCACCCGTCGGGGCTGATAGGGGAGGATCCGTCCGGCGAGCCGGCCAACCTGGTGCCCCGGATCATGCAGGTCGCCACCGGACGGTCGGACCGGCTGGAGGTCTTCGGAGCCGACTACTCCAGCGTCGACGGCACCGCGGTGCGCGACTACGTGCACGTCATGGACCTGGCCGAGGGTCATGTGGCCGCCCTGGATGCCGGCATCGCCCCGGCACGCAGCCGGACCTACAACCTGGGCACCGGCTCGGGCACCACCGTGCTCCAGGTCCTGGCCGCAGCCGCTGAGGTGATCGGCTCGCCGATCCCCTACGAGATGGCCGAACGCCGCCCCGGCGATGTGGAGGCCTCCTGGGCCGACTGCACCCGAGCCCGGGAAGAGCTCGGCTGGCAGGCCCGCCGAGACCTGACGCAGATGCTGGCCGACCACTGGAACTTCGTCCGCCGCCACCCCGACGGCTACCGCCACTAGGCGCAGATGCTGGCTGACCACTGGAGCTCGGCCCAGTCGCTAAGGATTGGGCTAGATGGGAGAAAACCTAGGATAGATATATGGTAAAACTGCTAGTAGATGTAGGGTATAGTTTCTAGTACATAGTAGGATGCGGGTGATCGGGACCGCGATGGGAGTCACGCCGGATGGTCGAGAGTGCGACGCTGCCGCGGAGGATCGAGCCGGCACTGCGGCACGCGCTCGGCGTGTTCCGCGTCGTGGTGCTGCACGGCCCGCGCCAGTCGGGCAAGACGACTCTGTCTCGGCGGATCCTCGACGGCGGGACGTTCCTCTCCCTCGACGAGCCCGCGCTGCTGCCGTTGGCCCTCGACGACCCGACGGGGTTCATCGCGGGCCGGTCGAAGCCCGTGGTCGTCGACGAGGTGCAGCGAGGCGGGGACGATCTGGTCAGAGCGATCAAGCTTGCCGTCGACGCCGACCGCTCCGCGGGGGCGTTCCTGCTCACCGGCTCGACGAGCTTCCTCACGGTCCCGGTGCTGTCGGAGTCCCTGGCCGGCCGGGCGGTGTTCCTCCACCTGGCGCCGTTCTCGGAGGTCGAGATCGAGGGGTCCGCCGATGGGCTGCTGGCGCGCCTGGTGGACCCGCCCGGGCGAGACGCAGCCTCATCGAGCCATGAGGACCTGCTGCGGGCACCGCCCTCGGCGCTGACCCGCCGGCAGTACGCCGAGCGCATCTGCCGGGGCGGGTATCCCGAGGCGGTCCACCTGAGCGACGAAGACCGCCGGCTGTGGTTCAGCGCCTACGTCCACACCGCCGTGACCCGAGACATCGTCGAACTCACCGGGGCGCGCCGGTCAACCGAGCTGCCCCGCCTGCTACGGGCCGTCGCTGCTCGCACCGCGGGCGAGCTGGTGATGCAGGACCTGCACCGGGACCTCGAGTTCGGCAGCATCGACACCACCGCCGACTACCTGTCGTATCTGGAGATGACCCATCTCGTGACCCGGCTGCCCGGGTGGGCGACCGGCGCCGCCACCCGGGCCAAGCGGCGATCGAAAGTCCACATCGCCGACACGGGTCTGGCCGCGGCGATGCTCGGCCTGACCGAGGAGGCGCTCAGCGAGCTGGCAGCCGAAGGGCGCGGGCCCCTCCACGAGACGTTCGCGGTCAACGAGTTGCGCCGCCAGGCGACGGCCGTCGCGCCGGACCTGCGCTTCTGCCACTACCGCGACTCCCGCGGACGGGAGATCGACCTGCTGATCGAGCGCCCCGACGGGCGCCTCATCGCGCTGGAGGTCAAGGCCGGCGCCACCGCCCGCCCCGCCGACGCCAAGTGGCTGGCCTGGATGAGAGACCTGATCGGAGACCGGTTCGAGGTCGGCCTGGTCCTCTACACCGGCCCGCACCCCCTCAGGCTCGCCGACCGGATCCTCGCCCTGCCCCTGTCCTACCTCTGGCAGGTCTGAGCACGCTGAGGCACGCGGCGATCGGATCTCCCCCAACACCACCGACTAGCCTTCTCGCCCGTCCTGGATCGTCGGCAAACAAAGTTGATTGAAATTATAGGAAGTGGGTGCTATTGTCGTTGCAGGCCCGGTGATCCGGGCTGGATCGGAGCCGTTGACGGCTCCCGCTAGTCGAACCCACGAGTAGACGGGAGGCCCCGAGGTGGCGACGACCCAGGCGCAGCGAGCCTCGCTGTTCAACACGCTGGCGGAACTGATGGGCACAGAAGACGCTGAGACCCTCATGCAGCAACTGCCACCGGGCGGTTGGGACCGCATGGCCACCAAGGACGACCTCCAGGTCCTCGGAGCCACCTTCACCGCCGCCCTCGCAGAGTTCAGAGTAGAGGTCACCAACACCTTCGCGGAGTTCAGAGTCGAGGTCGCGAACGGCTTCGCCGAAGCAGCCAAGGAACGGGCTGAGATCATCAAGGCCTTCTCCGATAGACACTCCGAACTGGTCAAGAGCCAGGCCAGGCACCTCTACATAACGGTGTCCACCATTTGCCTGGCCACCATCTCCATCTGGATCGCGCTGCTCGCCGGCCCGGGCGCAGGCTGAACCGCCGTCCAGGCCCGAGAGATGGCCCGCTGGGCCGACATCGAGCAAGCGCTCGGAGTCGACGTCTACTTCTGTGACCCGCACTCGCCGTGGCAGCGGCCCACCAACGAGCACACCAACGGCCTGCTGCGACGCTGGCTGCCCAAGAGCACCGACCTCAACGTCGGCCACGTCCGCCTCGCCGTCATCGAAGACAACCTCAACACCATGCCCCGCAAACTCCACCACTGGGACTCACCCCACAGCGACTATGCTGCCCTCACTTGCAACCACCGGTAGAGCTTGCCGTGCGCTTCCACACGATCTCGTTGCGAAAGCTGCGATGACCGAATACGGCATCCATCAGCACCTTGATGTAGTGCGACGCGGTGGGGTCGCAGTGGTAGTAGATCGAGCCGGTGGGCTTCAACAGGCGACTACATTCCTCTAGCCGTTCGGCTATGTAGGTGAGGTAGGCCAGCATCCCGCACTCGCCCAAGGTCTTGTAGAGGCCGATGATGGCAGGGTGGGCGGGTCGTCCCACAGCCCCCAGATAGGAGCTGACCCGATCCGCTGCGGCCTCGTCCCACGTCCATGTGTCGGTGAAGGCCCGGAACTGGGCGTCGCCGCCACCCTCGGCGGCGTACAGGGTGTTGTAGTCGGCGTTGCTGTTGAACGGCGGATCGAGATAGATCAGATCGACGGTCTCGGCATCCCAGCGGCGCATCCATTCGAGGCAGTAGCCGTAGTAGAACGAGTTGCTGGCCGGGGCGCTCATGACGCTGGCGCTGGTTCGTCCTCACCGGACTCGGCTGCGACGATGTTTCCCGCTAGTGGTGTGTCGCTTAAATGGTTGGGGCGGCTGTGGTGGTGGTCATGGCGGTG
>VYBO01000024.1 GCA_009844405.1 Acidimicrobiaceae bacterium | reverse complement strand
CAGCACCCGGCACCGCCGGGAGCGGCGATGCTCCGCGACGAGCCCCGAGCAGGCCCTCACCAGCGCGTCGATCACCGGCCGGCTCACACCGTGGCGGCGCGTTGCCGCTCGGATCGTCATCACCTGCGCGTCCGCGACCAGACGCTGCGCCAAGCGCCGCGTGAGGCCGCCGCCGAACCCGGGATGCTCCTCCAGGAAGCGGCTGCCGCAGTTGTCGCGGCGGAACCGTCGCCGCACCCACACCAGCGTCGTGCGCCGCCCCGACACCTCCAGGTCGCGCACCTGCTTGTCGCGGGTGTCGTGCACCCTGTGGCACTTGAACCCACAATGCGGGCAACGAAGCCGCCTCGACGCCGACTCGAAACCGACGCGCAGCACATCGGGCGCGTCCGCGAGCACCCCCAGCACACGGACCCGGCGCAGATGCAGCCGCACCCGCACAACATCGCAAGCCATCGGGGCCCCCCGGATCGTGATCATGTCAATCACCGATCCCAGCAGGGCCTCGACCCCACAACGGAGACCCTCAACCACCCCCCTCCCCACGTTTCCGCGCAGGCTCAACAAACTGGGGGCTACACAAACGAGCTGCTCGACGAGTCGAGCGACCACCGAGTCACGCGCCATCACCTAGAACCCGGCGCGGCCACCGGCTGGCACCGCCATGCCCATCCGTAATGTGGTGGTGCCGATCACTGCCGGATCTGTGACCATCACTTCGGCGGATGGAGAGGCTCAATTCGAAATGCGACCATCGGAGCCTTACAGCCGGCCAGTGGGCATCGAGCACTCGATTCGCAACACGTCATCCGAGCCGATCGTGTTCGTGGAGGTGGAGCAATTGTGATGGCGGCCTCCGAGTAGTGAACGCCAGCTGGTCATTGGCAGGCCCCCGGAACGTCCGCCTATCTGGACATGACGGAAGTCATCCCGGGCACTGACCGGGCGACGGGGGAGTCGTTGCTTGATCGGGATCGCCGGCGGCTATGGCATCCGTACGCACCGATGCCGGCCGTCGTCGATCCGATCGTGGTGACATCCGCGCGCGGAGTCAGGCTCACTCTGTCTGACGGCACCGAGGTCATTGACGGCATGTCGTCGTGGTGGGCGGCTATCCACGGATACCGCCATCCGGTCCTTGATGAGGCCGTACGAAGCCAGCTCGGGGACATGGCCCATGTGATGTTCGGCGGGGTCACCCATCACCCCGCGGTTGAACTGGCCGAGACGCTGGTCGACATCGCGCCGGCAGGGCTGGAGCACGTCTTTCTGGCCGACTCGGGCTCGGTGTCGGTTGAGGTCGCCATCAAGATGGCGCTGCAGTACGCCCGCGGTGTGGGTCGGTCCGAGCGCACGCGCCTGCTTACTGTGCGGGGCGGCTATCACGGCGACACGCTGGGATGCATGTCGGTGTGCGATCCCGTCAACGGGATGCACTCGATGTTCACCGGCATGCTTCCGGAGCAGATCTTCGCTCCCGTACCAAGCCCGAACTTCGGAGAGAAGTTCGACGACAGCCACGTCGCTGAGTTCGCCGACCTGCTGGCCGCTCGCTCGGCAGAGATCGCGGCCGTGATCATTGAGCCGGTCGTGCAAGGTGCGGGCGGCATGAGGTTCTATTCGTCGGACTACCTGCGGGCGGTGCGACGGCTCTGCGACGAGCATGAGGTGCCTTTGATCGCGGATGAGATCGCCACCGGGTTCGGTCGCTCCGGCGAGTTGTTCGGGTGCGACCACGCCGACGTCAGCCCAGACATCATGTGCGCGGGCAAGGCCCTCACCGGCGGCTATCTCACTATGGCTGCGGCCTTTCGGGCGTCTCCTGTACACCATGCCGCCCTTCGTATCGAGCGTGGCCGACATCCGAACCGTGGCTTCGGCCATGGTTGAGGCAACGAGGAGGCAGTAGTCAAGTCCCGCTGGCGCCGTGCAGCGTCTCTGGGGCCGTTTGGCACCCGGATTTGACGCGTCCTCTCGACTCTGCGTGCCCGTTCCGGCCGCATAGGGTACGCAGGTTGCATCCATGAAGGAGGCGCCTAATGGCTGGTTGCGCGTTCGTCGGGCTGGGAGTCATGGGCTATCCCATGGCTGGCCACCTGGTTTCGGCAGGCAATGACGTGACGGTCTACAACCGGACGGCTTCCCGGGCCGAGGCTTGGGTGGCCGAGCACGGCGGGACGGCTGCGCCGACGCCCGCGGGTGCAGCCGCGGATGCCGAGTTCGTCTTCGTTTGCGTCGGCAACGACGATGATGTCCGCTCGGTGACGCTGGCTGCGGGGGGAGTGCTGGAGTCGATGGCATCTGGGTCGGTCCTGGTCGACCACACCACCGCCTCGGCCGACCTGGCCCAGGAACTGCATGCGGCTGCGGGGGAGCAGGGCGTCGGCTTCGTGGACGCGCCGATCTCAGGGGGCCAGGCCGGTGCCGAGAACGGTGTGCTCACCGTGATGTGCGGCGGCGACCAGGTCGACTTCGACCGGGCCGAGCCGGTGATCGACGCCTACGCCAAGGCGGTCACCTTGCTGGGCGGTCCGGGGAGCGGCCAGCGAACCAAGATGGTGAACCAGATCTGTATTGCCGGCCTTGTTCAGGGCCTGGCCGAGGGGATCGATTTCGCCCGCCGGGCCGGGCTCGACGTCGAGCAGGTGGTGGCGACCATCTCCCAGGGAGCGGCCGGGTCGTGGCAGATGGCCAACCGGGGCGTGACCATGGCCCGCCGAGAGTTCGACTTCGGCTTCGCCCTCGACTGGATGCGCAAGGACCTGGCCATCTGCTTCGCCGAGGCCGAGCGTGTCGGGGCCACCCTGCCGGTCACCGCCGTGATCGACCAGTACTACGCCCGCCTCCAGCGCCAGGGCCGCGGCCGCTGGGACACCAGCTCGCTGATCGAGCTCCTCGTCGACGACTAGCCCGCGGCGGCGAAGTTGGCGGAGGCGAACTCCCAGTTGATTAGGTGCTCGATGAAGGCGTCCACGTAGGCGGGTCGGGCGTTCTGGTAGTCGAGGTAGTAGGCGTGCTCCCACACGTCGATGGTCAGCAGCGCCCGCTGGCCGTGGCGCAGTGGCGTGTCGGCGTCGTCGGTGTTGACGATCTGCAGGCCGTCGGCGCCCGACACCAGCCAGGTCCATCCGGACGCGAAGTTCCCCACCGCGGCCGCCGCGAACGCCGTGTTGAAGGCGTCCAGCGAGCCGAAGCTGCGCTCCAAAGCGGCCAGCAGATCGCCTGCGGGCGCCTCGATGCCCCCCGGGCTCATCGAGTTCCAGTAGAAGGCGTGGTTCCAGGACTGCGCCGAGCAGTTGAACAGTGCCGACGGCACGTCGGCCGCGGCCACGATGTCGTCCAACGAGGCGCCTTCAAGGGCGGTCCCCTCGATAGCGCTGTTGACGCTGGCCACGTAGCCGGCGTGATGGCGGCCGTAGTGGAAGCTCATCGTGCGCTCGGAGATGTGGGGCGCGAGCCCGTCGAGTGGGTAGGGGAGATGTGCAAGCTCGATCGTCATCGCTGGCGCGGACTTTCCGAAGGCAACCGGGGGCGAACTCGAATATACGCAGTGACGCGGGCCAACAGGCCGCGGTGTGCCCAATGTCACCGCCGGGACGAGGCCTCGCAGACCCTCCCGCGGATCGTCAACCGGCGAACAGGTTGGTGGGCTGCCCTACCGCGTCGACGTCGGCGGCGAACAGCGCCCCGGCGTTGGGCTCGCCCTCGGTGCTGACGCCGGCGATCGGCTCGCGGCCGGTGGTGATGTAGAGCGTGTCCAGGTCCGGTCCGCCGAAGCAGCAGCAGGTGGCCTGGGGCGAGCCCGGAGTGATCACGGCCTCTAGTTTCTCACCGTCGGGTGAGAAGCGCTGCACGTGATAGCCGCCGAACATCGCCACCCACAGGCAGCCGTCGGCATCGACCGTCATGCCGTCGGGCGCGCCCGCGGTGCCGTCGAAGGTCACGAACGGGCGCCGCCCCTCGATCTCTCCTGAATCGGGGTCGTAGTCGAAGCGGTCCACCCGGAACGTCAGCGTGTCGATGTAGTACATCGTGGTCTGGTCGGGACTCCATCCGATGCCGTTGGAGATCATCACCTCGGAGAGCACTCGCCGGGCCGCGCCGTCGCCGTCCACGCGGTACAGCGAGGCCACCGGAGCTCCGGGCTCGGCGTGGCTCATCGTTCCCTGGAACAGCCGGCCCCGCGGGTCGACCGCACCGTCGTTGGTGCGGTTCGATTCGGACTCACCGGGCAGTTCGATCGTGGTCTCGACGGCGCCGACCCGGTCGGTGAGCGCCACAGAGGAGCCGAGGCCGAGGGCCAGCCCCCCGCCGGCGCGGGGGGCGGCGTTGCCGACCGTGTCCGTGTAGCGCCATAGCCCCACCGGCCGGCCCGTGCTGTGATCGAAGCGATGCACGGCCTGGCCGTTGATGTCGACCCAGATGAGCAGATTCTCGATCGGCGACCACACGCAGCCCTCGCCCAGACCCGCCCCGGCGGCGTGCACGACCTCTGCGTTGATCATCTCAACTCCTGCGTGGCCAATCGGCTGCTGGATCGATGAGGATCACGTCGGCGTCGAGCCGGGTGCGCATGCCGACCGAGACCATCGCGGCTCCGAACAATCTGCGGGGCCGCCAGCGTACACTGCGAACCGCAGGCGAGCGCGACGGCGATTCCGGAGCGCGCGGCGCTAGTGGGCTGTCAACAAACGTTTGCGCGCGTGTTGAATGTGGTTGGGTTTCGTGCTGCTTGTGTGGTTGGGATGCCCCAGCGTCGTCCTCGCTGGGAGCGGACTCGGGCGCCCAGCGTGTCCTCGCCGACCGAGCAGCAGCCGTGAAACTGCCGCGTCCCGTGACGCTTGTTGTAGTTGGCCCGCAGCCGCTGGGGCAGGCTCTTGCGCCACCATCCCGACCCGGCGACAGGGCGCATCTGAAGCGGCCCGAACCCGTCGAACGCGAAACACCGGTCAGGCCAGCGGCCGACCGCCTCCTCGATGAGGGCCAGCTTGGCGTCGCGGTCGGGGTCGTTGGACTCCTTCCAGGTGCGGGTCCGCTGGAAGGTGACGTCGTGGCCGTGCAGCACCTGGCGCAGCCGCTCATGGCAGGCGCGGGCGGGCGACTCCTGCATCGACCCCGAGGCCATCTGGCTGACCGCCTACCAGGCCGGGCGGCGGCCGTCGGCCGGTCTGCCCGCCGAACGCGAGATCGCCATAGCCAGCTACTGGGCCTCGGAGGGCGGCTTCCGGGTGGTGCACGCCGCGGTCCACGTCCACGGCGGCGTGGGGGGCGACCGCGACTATCCGCTGCACCGCCACTTCCTGGCCGCCCGCCACATGGAGCTCGCCCTGGGTCACGCCGAGGGCGCCCGGCCGACCTGGGACGCCTCATCGCCGCCCCCTAGAAGGCGTCCTTCTCGAAATTGACGGCGATAGTGGGCCCCAAGGGTCGGACTCGTCATCAATTTCGCAGGATGAGGCCCTTCAGCCGTGAAGGAGCGATCGCGCGAGGAGGGCTGCTCCCAGCAGGCCGGAGTAGTTTCCCAGCGCCGGGGCGGTCACGAACCGGTCGTCCCCGGTGCTGTAGTCGGCGTAGCCGGCGAGCTCTGTGCGGGCCGCGGCCCGGATCGTCTCGGCCAGGCCCGGGTGGGCGCCGACGCCGCCTCCGAACACGACCCGGTCGGGGGCGAACGAGTAGGCGAGCACCCGCACGAGTTGGGCCAGATAGGCGGCCTCCAACTGCCAGATGTCGTCGCGACCGCCGGCGTCGGGCGGGTCGACGCCCCAGCGTTCGGCGATGGCCGGTCCGCAGGCCATGCCCTCCAGGCAGTCGCGGTGGAACGGGCAGCAACCCGGATAGTCGTCGCCGCCGGCACGGCGAACCGGGATGTGCCCCAGTTCGCTGTGATGACGCCCCCGCCATGGCCGGCCGTCGACCGCCACCGCGGCTCCGATCCCGGTGCCGACGGTGACGTAGGCGAGCCGTCGCGGCCTGGGCTCGGGCCCCAAGCCCTGCTCGGCCACCGCGGCCGCCTCCACGTCGGTCTGGATGCCGGCCGGCACGCCGAGGGCTTCCGACAGCCGACCCAGGATCGGTGCATCCGGCCAGCCCGGCTTGGGAGTGTCGGTGATCGACCCGTAGCCAGGGGAGTCCGGATCGAGGTCGACCGGCCCGAACGAGGCGATTCCCAGCGCAGCCGCCGGCTCGGACCGCTCGAAGAACTCCACGACGGTTGCCAGCGTCGTATCGGGGTCGGTTGTCAGCACATAGCGGGAATCGGCGATCGTCAAGTCCGGGGACACCACCGCGCACCGGAACTTGGTCCCGCCGGCCTCCACGGCTCCCAGCAGCCGATCCTCGGTCATCGTCAGTCGGGCAGTACCGAGATGCTGGAGAAGCACATCTCGTCGACGGTGCCCTCGTTCCAGGTGATGTAGCGGGGCTCGGGCATGAACTGAAGCGTGCGGTCCCACCAGCACTCGAAGCGCACCGTGTCGCCCCGCTCGATGCGGATCGCTTCAACCGGTTCGTAGTTGAGCTGCCACTCGAAGTCCCACGCCGGGATGTCGAGCAGGATGCGTTCCTGCGGCGTGTCAGGGTGCAGCGTCATGCGGTAGGCCGCGCCGAACTCGTGCATGTGGCCGAGCACGGTGTGGATGGTGCCGGTGTCGCGCGCCGGCAGGTCGCAGGAGCTGTAGCCGATGCTGCCGTCGAGGTCGTCGTAGTCGTCGACGGTGCCGCCGCACTGCGCCAGAAGCAGGCCGGGGATGAGCGGGGCGAATTCGTCGTACTTCTCGCCGATCTCGGCCAGCACGTTCGACCGCTCGCACAGGTTGACATAGCCGTCGATGGTGGCCGCCCGCTCGGCCGCGACGGCAGCCTCCTCGGGCGTGCAGGGCACCTCGGCCGGGGTGAGGTAGCTGTCGCCGGTGATGTGGGTCATGCCCGCGGCCACCTCGGCGTCGGTGGCGGTGTCGAGGACGATCCAGGAACCGTCGTCCGGGGTGTCGTGGTCGTAGTGGTAGTGGATCTGGTTGACGATCACGTCGCCGGGCCACAGGTAGAGGCCGTACCCCTCCGGATAGATGGTCGGCGACTGGCCCGGCGCCCATCCCTGGATCGAGTACACGCCCCGGGTCTGGAGCCCCGACAGCCCGAAGCAGGTCCAGCCCGGCTCGTCCGAGAAGCCCTCGGCCGCCTCGATGCGGTCCTCGGCCGCGATCCTGGCCGCGATCTCGGAAGCCGCCGCGGCTGGCGCCCGGTAGACGATGGCGTGGTGCACCACCTCCACTTGGTCGGGCCGGAACTCGAAGCCCTTGACCCAGGTGCCGTCGCCTTCGGGATCGGCCACCTCGTGGACCTGGCATCGGTAGTCGTCCTTCTTGACCGGCCGGCCGTCGGGCCGCGAGTAGCCGGCGTAGAGGCCGTCGCGGGGTCCGATCTTCTGGTCCTCCTCCACCGCGATGATGGCCTGGACGCGGGCCACCAGCGGCGTGTCGGGCCGCACGTCGAGGCCGCCGCCGGCGTCGGCCCACTCCCGGATGGCGGCCTTCTCGGCGTCGCTGAGCGACCAGTCGTGGACGTACTGGGGGCTCAGGTCCGAGGGCAGCCACGGTGGCATGAAGCCGATCCCGGTGACGAAGGCGATGTCGTCGGCGATGGCGGCCGCGTCGCCGGCGGTGTCGAGGGCGAGGGTGCTCCAGGCCGGGCCTCCGGTGGTGTGGCAGCTCACGCAGCGGGTCTCGAGGATGGGTTGCACCGCGGCCGCGAACCGGCCGCCGGCGAACTCGGTTGCCGGGATCTCGCGGCGCAGGTCGCCGGTCGGCTCCGAGCCGAACTCGACGCGGTCGGCGACCAGCTCGAAGGTCAGGATCACGTCGTCGGAGGTGTGAACGAGGCGGGCGATGTTGATGGGACCGACGTCGTAGTGGCTGGTCAGCACGGTGGTAGACATCGTCGCGACAAGGGCGTCGGGGGTGACGGTGACGGTGCCGGCGAAGGTCTCGGTGCGGGTGGTCTCCTTGACGGAGAGTTCGCCGGTGACGGCGATCTCGTAGGGCAGTCCGTCGGCGAAGTCCGCGTCGAGGCCCTCGATCTGTGAAGGCCGGAACCGCACGAAGGGCCAGTGGCTCGACTCCAGGTAGTCGTGGCGGATGCGCTTGTCCCGCAGGGCGGAGTCGGACTGGAACATCTCCACGTTGACCACGATCTCACCGACCCGGCTGGCGGCGGGATCGACGAGGTTCACCGCGATCTCGCCCGCCATGACGGAGGTGGTTCCCACCGTGGTGCGTGACAGCCCGCCGAGGCGTTCTTCGATGTGGTAGCTGGCCCGGGATCCGCTGCCGGGCACGATCCGGTACAGCCTCTCTGTCTCGACGTCGAAGTCCTCGGGATCCTCCACATCGACGGCCGGGGGAGCGACCACCTCGCCCCCGGTCACCAGATCATCGTGATCGATCTCGCCGTCCACGGCGACGTCGACGGCGTCCACGGCCACGTCCACGGCGGTCTCGACCGTGCCGAGCCACTGGCCCCGGGTCAGGAACGCGGCCACTCCCAGCACCAGCACCGCCAGGATCGCAATCCGGCCCGGATCGAGCCTCCGCCACCAGGACACGCCTCAGTATGCCCCGACCCCCACGCCCCCGACCCAAGGGAATTGGCAGCGGTGGAGTCCCGTTCGGGCGTCGGTGGCTGCCAATTTGGAAGGTCAGCCGGTGTAGGTCACTCCCTCGGGCGGCGCCCGCAGCGTTCCCCAGCACTCGACGGTGCCGTCACGGCGCAGCCCGCAGGTGTAGCCTTGGCCGACCTCGATCCCGGCGAAATCCCCTTCGGAGGTCGCCTCGTCGGTTCCCCAGCACTCGACGGAGCCGCCGGGGCGCAAGCCGCAGGAATGCATGCCGGTCGACACAGCCGTGAAGGCGCCTTCAGGGGCCTCGGTCTGTCCGTGTGAGTTGGATCCCCAGCATTCGGCGATGCCGTCGGGACGCAGCCCGCATGTGTGGCTGTCACCGGCT
Organism: Acidimicrobiaceae bacterium; assembly: GCA_009844405.1. Classification (GTDB taxonomy): domain Bacteria; phylum Actinomycetota; class Acidimicrobiia; order Acidimicrobiales; family Aldehydirespiratoraceae; genus Aldehydirespirator. Next base: position 31,782 of record VYBO01000024.1, on the reverse strand, counting down.
GCGACGGCAATGAAGGCCCCCAGTGGGGAGTCCAGCCTCCCCGCGTACGGGTTTCCCCAGCACTGGGCCTCGCCAGTGTCGAGGCGGATGCCGCAGGTGTGCGAACTCCCTGCCGAGATGGCGGCAAGAGTGCCGGCCGGGGCGTCGGCCTGTCCGTGCGAGTTGGAGCCCCAGCACTCGACGGTGCCGTCGCCTCGCAGGGCGCAGGCGTGGCCGACGCCGGCCGTCACGGTATGGAACGTCCCGTCGGGGACGTCGAGCACGCCGAAGCGGTCGAATCCCCAGCACTCGATGGTGCCGTCGGGACGGAGGCCGCAGGCGAAGTAGTTTCCGGTGGTCATCGTGTTGAAGCGCCGGCCGGGCGGTTCCATCTGCCCCACGAGGTCGGTTCCCCAGCATTCGATGGTTCCATCGGGGCGCAGCCCGCAGGTGTGGTCGCCGCCGGCGACCAGCGATGCGAACGGCTCGCTTGGAGGTTCGGCTCCCGCTATGAGACGCCGGCCCCAGCATTGGATGGTGCCGTCTGTGCGGAGCCCGCAGCTGTGGTCGGCCGCGGCCGCGACCTTCCGGAACTGGCCGCCGGGCGCCGGGGTTGCGCCGTGGGCGTCCGATCCCCAGCACTCGGCTGTGCCTCCGGTGCTCACCGCGCACGTGTGGTCTACCCCGGCCGCGAGTGTCGTGAAGGTCCCGCCAGGCGCGTCGGACTTGGCCAGGTAGTCGGATCCCCAGCACTCGACCGTGCCGTCGAGCTTCACCCCGCAGGTGTGATCGGCACCGGCGGCGATGTCACTGAAGCGTTGGGCACGCCCTTCGGCCTGGCCCTCTTCGTTGGCGCCCCAGCAGAGGACCGTCCCGCCGTCACGCAGCACGCAGGCGTGACGGTGCCCCGCGACCACCGCGGTGAAGTGTCCTCCGGGCGGGGTCAGGAGTTCGACATCGGCAGCTCCCCAGCAATCGACGTCGCCGTCGTCACGCAGAGCACACGTGTAGCGGGCGCCCGCGGACACCTCGATGAACTCACCGTCGGGCGGGTCGGCAATTCCTGGGAACTCCTCGCCCCAGCACTCGATCCCGCCGTCCAAGCGGATGGCGCAGTTGTGGCCGGGCCCGGCAGAGATCGCCTTGAACTGACCCTCGGGCGCGTCGAGCAGCCCGCTCCGGTTGACGCCCCAGCACTCGATCCCGCCGTCGGAGCGGATTGCGCATGTGTGCCAGAACCCTGCCGACACGTCGATGAAAGTCCCAGGGACCGGCGGAGGCGGCGACGGGTCGGCTGCCTCGGCGCTCGCGCCGGCGGCGGTGGTGGCTGCCTCGGCCTCAACACCCTCATCTGCCGCGTCGTCGCCCGCGGGCGGCTCATCCGAGCACGCCGTAGCCGCCAGCACGGCCACCACGAATAGACAAGCGGGTCGCATCGGTGGAGGCGCCCAGTATCGCGCCGTGACTGAGTTCTTCACCGAGGTTTCCGAGCCGATCCGCTACGCCGGGCCGGACAGCAACGATCCGCTCACGTTCCGCGGCTACGACGCCGACCGGGTGGTGGGGGAGCGCACCATGGCCGAACGCCTCCGCATGGCGGTGCGCTACTGGCACTCGTTCAACTGGCCGGGCAACGACTTGTTCGGCGACGGCGGCTTCGACCGGCCCTGGCTGGACCCGGCGCTGGCCCGATGTCCGCGGCCCGCACCAAGATGGCGGCCGCGGCGGCCGGGATCTTCAGATCGGTGGACGCCAACCGGGGCGACTATCGGCTGGGCTGGGACACCGACGAGTTCCCCCGGGTCCGCTGACCGCCGGTGGGTTGACGGCGGGCCACTGCTGAGGGCCGGTCACTCCAGCGGGAACGGCAGCTGAAGCCACCAGGGGCGGTCGATGGGATCGATGCGGCGCACCCACTTGACCCACCAGAAGCCCCGGCGCCCCGGCGCCACCAGGCGGACGGGCGCGCCGTGGCCCCGGCGCAGGGGCTCGCCGTTGTAGCCGACGGCCAAGTACAGGTTGGCGGCGTCGCGGGCCGGAAACAGGCGGCTGTAGCCGGTCAGCGATGTCACTTCCAGAGTGGGCGCGTCCACCGTCGGCACCAGTTCGGCCAGCGGCACCGCGTCCCACGACTGGCGGCTCCACCACCCGCCGGTGCAGTCGAGGTCTGCTTCCATGGGCGCAGCCCGGGCATGCAGATCCGCGAGCGCGACCGGCTCGCCCGCGATGGTCAGTTCCCAGCCTGAGGCCGGCACCCGGGGCGACCGGTCGTTGAGCCACATGGTGGTCGGCATCTCTGCCGGGTTGAACGAGGCGATCTCGTGGGAGCCGGTGAAGCGCCGGTTGTCGCCGACCACGAGTTGCTGGACCCCGTAGGCGATAGCGGCGGCCGCGACCGCGGCACTACCGCCGATGAGGGTCCGGCGGTCGAGGTCGGTCATTCGAGGGCGGCCGGGCCGGCTCACGATGTGCCAGACCACCAGCGGAGCCAGCAGCGCGGCCAGCAGGAAATGGGTCCACAGCGCCGACCAGTAGCCTACCCCGTGCCACAGCCCGGTGGCGTGCAGGATCCCCAGGACGACCGTGGCCGTGACGACCAAGCCCAGCAGAATCGACAGCCATCGGGTGACTCGTCGTCGCTTCAACCCAGTCCGCACCGAGCCTCTGAGCTTTGCCGGTGCGAGGGCCAGAAGGCTCAGGCCGGCCAGCGCATGGATGACCGTCACCCAGCGGGCCCAGCCCGTGCCCACGCCCCAGGACACCAGCCCGCTCACGGCGGCCACCGTCACGGACACCCCCAGCAGCAGGTCCACTCGCCGCGGCGTCAGCCGGGCATAAGGTGCCGCGGCGGCTCGCAGTGCCTTGAGGCGGCTGAAGCCGTTCAGCTCACTCATCGACGGTGCCGGCTAGCTGGGGCCCCAGGACGGGGTCGGCGATGCGGTCCTCGCAGGTCGCCTGGTCCCACCAGGAGAGCTGGAGCTGCTTGGCTCGGCGGAGGTAGGGTTGGCTGTCGTACTCCACAGTGAAGCCGATACCGCCGAACACCTGCTGGCATATGGCGGTGACCTCCCGGTAGGTCCGGCAGGCGAACAGATTGGCCATGGGGGCCAGTTGATCGGTGGAACGGCCGTTGCTGTGGGCCCACGCCGCCTCGTACGCCGGCAGGCGGGCCCCATCGAGGGCGGTGCGGGCGTCGGCCAGGTAGTGCGCCGAACGCTGCCAGAGCTCCCGGTGAATGCCGTCGGGGTCGTCCTCGAGTTCCCGCACACGCTCCAGTGGCGAGAGCTCGCTGCACAGGTCGCGCACCATGTCGCTCAGCATCTCCTGTTCCTGGGTGAAGTCGAGGTCGAGCATCAACGCCTCCCGCAAGCCTGGTCGAAGGACGGGGCCACCACGGGTTCCAGTCCTCGCCGCGGCGCGGCCGCGAATTGTCGGCCGCCGACGTCGGCAACGCCACCTTGGCCTTCCCGGTCGTGCAGACGCGGTCGCCGGCCCGCAGCCCCAGGTCCAACTCGGCCCAGCCGCAGCCGGGGTCGTCGACGGGCGCGGCCGTGACCACCGACGAGATGGTCACGGTGTCGCCGGGGAAGACCGGATCCTGCATACGGACCGAGACCCGTCCCAGCCGGCCCCGGGGCCCGGTCCAGTCGGTGACGGCCCGCTCGATCCAGGCGAGCTGGTTGGGCGTGTTCAGGAATATGAGCGAGCGCGGATTGATCGGCGGCCAATCGCGTCGCAGGGTGGTCATACCCGCTCCTGTTCGCTTCGCTCACGGGCCGCTCGGGCCACGGCCCCGACCCGTATGGGCCGGGTCGCCCGCCTATCCGCGGGGCCTCTATGTCGCGGGTTCCGTTGCGCTCGGTGGCGAAGTGGTAGTCGTGGTGCATGGGCCGCCCGTCGCGGCTGGCCAGTGCATCCAGAACGACGGTGGTGGCGGTCACGTCGTGGACGAGGTCGGGTGGGGCGTCGCCCACCGACACCCGGTCGTGGGTGGTGGCGTGGCGGGGCGGGGCCGACCTTGATCACGTCCGCCCCGCAGCCGGGTGGCCCGGGCCGCCGGACCCACCGGACCCGTCAGTACATGGAGCTGGAGCGGATCGCCGGCTCCTCGCCCCGGGCCCTGCGAAGCTCGTCGTCGAGTGCTCTGGTGAGGGCCACCGTGTCGGAGGTGACGGTGATCATGCGGAAGCCCTGCTCGATGCGGCGCTGGGTCAGCTCCGACACCGTATGGCACCCCGCGGTCACGTTGTGGCGGGCGCATCCTTCGAGGATCTGGGCCACGGCCGCGTCGAAGGAGGGCTCGCCGTCGTTGTTGCCCGGGTGCAGGCCAAGGCTGACGGAGAGGTCCGACGGCCCCACATAGACGGCATCGACACCGGGAACCGACAGGATGTCGTCGAGGTCGGCCACCGCCTCCATGGTCTCCACCATGGGTATCACGGCCACATCGGTGTTGGCGTTGGCGAAGTAGTCGGCGCCCTCCTGGCGCACGACCCGGGTCCCGGCGTAGCTGCGGCTGCCGTCGGGGGCGTACCGGCAGGCCTGTACGGCGGCCTCGGCCTCGGCCCGGTTGTTGACCATGGGAATGATGATCCCCCTGGCCCCGGCGTCGAGGCTCTTCCCGATGATGCCGGGCTCGTTCCACGGCACGCGCACCAGCGGGGTGGCCGAGCCGATGTTGATGGTCTGCAGCATGGGCCACGCGTCGCTGTAGTCGACGAGGCCGTGCTGGATGTCGACGCAGACGTAGTCGAGGTCGCAGCGGGCCACGATCTCCGCGGAGGCGGTGCTGGGAATGCCGAGCCAGCCGCCCAGGGCGGGCTCGCCCGCAGCCCAGCGCTCTCGCATGGGGTTGCTTCTCATGGCGGTTTCTTCTATCAGCCGTTTGCCGTCGAGCCGCCATCGGTTGCATCCTGTCGCGGGTGGAAGCGACCGGACGGGAAGGACCGATGGACTACGACACGATTAGAGCGAGCGCGGATTGATCGGCGGCCAATCGCGTCGCAGGGTGGTCATCCCCGCTCCTGTTCGCTTCGCTCACGGGCCGCTCGGGCCACGGCCCCGACCCGTATGGGCCGGGTCGCCCGCCAATCCGCGGGGCCTCTTGCTGTCTCCGTGGACGGGGCGGTCGGCACGCTCGCGCTCGACGGCCCGGCCAAGCTCAACCCGCTGTCGGTGGCCTGCCTGCTGGAACTGACCGACGCGGCCCGCTGGTTCGACGGCCACGACGACGTCAAGGCGGTGATCGTGCGAGGCAACGGTCGAGCCTTCACCGCGGGCGCGGACCTGGCCGCGTTCACCGGCGGGGGCGGAATGGACCGGGCCGGCACCGACGCCGGGCGGGTGATGGCCGAGGCGATCACGGCCATGCAGGCGGTGACGGTTGCGGCCATACACGGCCACTGTGTGGGCGGCGGTGTGGTGCTGGCCGCGGCCTGCGACCTGCGAGTGGCCGCCGAGAATGTGCGCTTCGTGATACCCGAGGTCGATCTGGGCATCCCGCTGGCGTGGGGCGGCATCCCCCGGCTGGTGCGAGAGGTGGGCCCTGCGGCCACCCGCGACCTGGTGATGACGTGCCGCCCGTTCGGTGCGGCCGAGGCCCAGGCGCTGGGTTTCGTCAACCGGATCGTGCCGGCATCGGAGTTGGAGGAGGCCGCCACCGAGTTGGCTCGCCTGCTGGCATCCAAATCGGCCTACACCCTGCGAGCCACCCTGCGGGCGGTTGACGCGGCCGCGGAGGCCCTGGTTCCCACCGGCGGCGCCTGGAACGACGCCGACTCGCTGGCCGCGGCGAGGCGCGACCCCGAGTCGCGCGAGACGGCTCGCCGCTACCTGGAGTCGCTGGGCCGCTGACCCCTGCTCCAAAATTGATGGCGACAATGGTCCTCCAGGGGCGGATCCGTCATCAGTTTCGCAGGTGGGCGTCGATCAGGTTCCAGAGGGCCTCGACATCGTCGGCGGTGGTCCAGGTGGAGCCGACCGAGATCCGCACGAAGCGCCGCCCGTCGATCTCCGAGGTCGTGACGTAGAACCGGCCGTCGGCGTTGATTCCGGCGGCCAGGGCGTCGGTGGCCGCGTCGCCGCAGCGGTGCAGGAACGACACCAGCGCGAAGTGCACCGGCGCGATGCGCTCCAGCCGGGGGTGGTCGTCGATGCGCTCAGCCAGCTCACGGGCCCAGCCGACATGGTTGCGGATCATGCGTCGCAGACCCTCGGCACCGAACCCGCGCAGCACGAACCACAGCTTCAGCGCCCGGAACGGCCGGCCCAGCGGGCCGTGCCAGTCCCGGTAGTCGATCACCAGACCCGCATCCGAGGCCGGGTTGCGCAGGTAGGGGGGCGTGACGCTCAGGGTGTCGATCAGCGGCCGCCGGTCGGCGACCCACATCACCGAGCACTCCAGGTTGGTGGCCAGCCACTTGTGGGGGTTGAAGGTGTAGCTGTCGACCAACTCGAGGCCGTCGTGGTGGTGGCGGAACTCCTCGCAGATCATGGCCGAGCCTCCGTAGGCGGCGTCGACGTGGTGCCACACCTGCTCGGTCCGGGCGATCTCGCCCAGCGGGCGCAGCGGATCGACCCCCGCGGTCCCGGTGGTGCCCACGTTCGAGCCCAGGAAGGCCGGCACCAGGCCGTCACGTCGGTCGGCTTCGATCGCGCCGGTCAGCGCCTCGGGCCGGGCCGCGAAATCCGAGTCGACGTCCAGCAGGCGGATCTGGCCGAACCCGGTCAGCGTGGCCCCCTTCTCCAGCGACGAGTGGGCCTGGCCGGACGTGTAGGCCACCATTTTCTCGGCCGGTGCTCCGGTGCGCTCGCGGCACAGTTCGCGGGCCACCACCATCGCGGTGTGGGTGGCGGTCGAGGCGCCGGCCTGGAGCACGCCGCCGCCGGGTCCGGTCGTCTTCCACGACTGGGGCACGCCGAGCAGGTCGACCAGCCAGTCGAGCACATGGGACTCGAGCTCGGTGGACGCTGGCGAGGTCGCCCACAGCATCCCCTGCACGCCGATGCCGGCCGCGGCCAACTCGCCCAGTACCGCCGGTGGGGAGGTCTGGGCCGGGAAGAAGGCGAACCAGCCGGGATGCTGCCAGTGGGCCAGCCCCGGCACCACCACCCGGTCGAGGTCGGCCAGCACGTCGTCGAAGGGCTCGGGCCCCTCGGGCGCGCGGTCGGGGAGCTTGGCTCGCACATCGCCGGGCTCCACCGGCTCGCGAACCGGCCGGGCGCCGAGTCCGGCGAGGTAGTCGGTCACCCAGTCGACCAGGGCGTGGGCGTTGCGCCGGAACGCTTCGAGGTCGAGCGGGTCGGGCGGCGGTGCAGGTTCGGGCTCCATCGGAGGGGATGGTAACGGCCACCGGATTAGCCTCCGGTGTGCACGAGGGACACCCGTCACGCACCGATGTGGCGACCCGTCGAGTGCGAGCCTTCCCCCTGATTCCAAAGGAGACGCAAATGGCTGAAATCACGTTCCGGGGCAATCCCATCCAGACCGCCGGCGACCTGCCGCCGGTGGGCCGGCCCGCCCCCGCGTTCGCCTTGACTGGAGGCGACCTCGGCGCGGTGACCTCCGAGGGCCTGCTCGGTGGCCGGGTGGTGCTGAACATCTTCCCGTCGATCGACACTCCGACCTGCGCTCAGAGCGTGCGCACGTTCAACGAGCGGGCTGCCGGTCTGGACGACACCACCGTGGTGTGCGTGTCGGCCGACCTGCCCTTCGCCTCGGGCCGGTTCTGCGGCGCCGAGGGGATCGAGAACGTGACCACCGGCTCGACTTTCCGCAACTCGGAGTTCCTGGACGACTACGGGGTCGGCATCGGCGGCGGCCCGCTCGCCGGACTGTGCGCCCGGGCGGTGGTGGTGATCGGCGCGGACGGCAACGTGCTGCACACCGAGATGGTCTCCGAGATCGCCGACGAGCCCGACTACGAAGCCGCTCTAGCCGCCCTGGGCTAAACCTTCGACCCTCGCCCCGGGTCGGCGGGGTCGCGCTTGGGCGTCAGGCCGCCGAGTCGAGGGCTTCGGTGCAGCGGGCCAGCGAGTAGTCGATGAACATCCGGGCGCCGGTGTCGTCATAGTGCTGGCTGTCGCCCATGGCGCCCGCGGTGTGGCGCACCCTCACGCCCTCGATGATGCAGGCCACCCGCCAGAACTGCAGCGCCACGTACCAGTCCAGCGACGACAGGTCCCGGTCGGATAGCCGGCTGTAGCGCTCCAGCACATCAGCGGGGTTGCCGAAGCCTTCGACGGTGGTGGGCATGTCGGCCAGCCGGCCCTTGCCCCTCTCGGCGTCGCCCCACCACGTCACCAGCCCGGCCACGTCGATCAGCACGTCGCCGAGGGTGCACAGCTCCCAGTCGAGCACCGCGGCCACTGATCCGTCGGCAGCCATGATGCAGTTGTCGAGGCGGTAGTCGCCGTGCACGATCCCCACCCCCTGCTGATCGGGGATCGTCGCCACCAGCCGGTCGTGCAGGGCCCGCACCAGGGGCAGGTCGCGGTCGGAGCCCTCGTCCACCTGGCGCTGCCAGCGCCGCAGTTGGCGGGCGCAGTAGCCCTCGCGGCGGCCGAGGTCGCCCAGCCCGACGTCGTCGGGGTCCAGGGAGTGAAGGTCGGCGAGGGTGTCGATGATCGAGCGGGCCATCACCGGACGCACCGCCTCGTCCACCGCCATCGCGTCGGTCCGGTCGAACACCACCGAGCCGTCCACATGGTCCATCACGTAGAAGTCGGCGCCGTTAATGGCCGGGTCGGTGCACAGCCCCAGCGCAGTCGGAACCGGCACCGGGGTCTGGGCCAACGCCGATATGACCCCGTGCTCGCGGCCCATGTCGTGCGCGCTGGCCAGCACATGGCCGGTGGGCGGGCGCCGCAGCACCACCTTGCGGCCGGCGGCGTCGGTCACCAAGAACGTGAGGTTCGAGGCACCGCCCACGATGGGATCGAAGTCCAGGGGCGGGACCGCGCCCGCTTCGGCGGCCAGCCAGGCGGTGACAGGCTCCGGATCGATTCCCTTCGGCGCTCGGGCCACGGCGCTAGCGTCGCCGGACCACAGGTCGAATGCAAGTGGCGGCGGGGTCGGACCCCGAAGGCACGTCGCCTACGGAGGAGATCGCCCATGGGAGTGGGGTTCATCGGATTGGGAGGTGGTTCTCGGTGAGGGTCGGGTTCATCGGATTGGGCAATGTGGGGTCGAAGCTGGCTGGGAGCCTCCTGCGCAACGGCTTCGATCTGGTCGTGCGGGATCTGGACCGCTCGGCCGCGGCCGCGCTTGAGTCTGCGGGCGCGGGCTGGGCCGGCAGCCCCGCGGAGATGGCTGCCACCGCGGAGGTGGTGATTACCTGCCTGCCCAGCCCCGCGGCCAGCGCGGCGGTGATGGAGGCCGATGACGGCATCCTGGCCGGTCTGGCCGCCCGCCCCGACCGCGGAGATGAGGCTGAGCCTGTCATCTGGGCCGAGATGAGCACCACCGACGATGCGGAGGTACGTCGCCTGGCCGTGCTGGTGGCCGCCGCGGGCGGCGCCGCTATGGACTGCCCGGTGTCGGGGGGCTGCCACCGGGCCGCCACCGGCAACATCTCGATCTTCGCGGGCTGCGACCGGCAGACCTTCGAGCAAGCTCTGCCGGTGCTCACCGCCATGGGCCGCGACGTCCTGCACGCCGGCCCCATCGGCTCGGCCTCGATCCTCAAGGTGGTCACCAACTACCTGGCCACCGCCAACCTGGTGTCGCTGTGCGAGGCGCTGGTCACGTCGAAGCAGGCCGGTATCGACCTCAACACCGCCTACGAGGCGATTCGCATCTCGTCGGGCAACTCGTTCGTGCATGAGACCGAGAGCCAGGTCATCCTCAACGGCAGCCGCGACATCAACTTCACCTTGGATCTGGTGCAGAAGGACCTGTCGCTGTTCGCGGCGGTGGCCGAGCGGGCCGGTGTGCCGTTGGAGTTGTTGCCGGTGCTGATCGAAATCTTCGACGACGCCGCGGCCCGTTACGGGTCCCGGGAGTGGTCTCCGAATGTGGTGCGCCGCCTGGAGGAGGCCGTCGGCACGTCCGTGCTGGCTCCCGGGTTTCCGGCTCAGATGGTCGACGACGAGCCCGAGGTTCCGGGCCGTGAGGTGATTGTCTCCCGGGGTTAGCCGAAGGCGCCGCTGCCGGCCGAGCGAAATCTCGGTTCTGTTGTGCGCGCTGGGCGCCCGTTTCCGACCCGAGAAATCTGTGGCGAGCCTTCAACAGGATCTCGGGATGGTTGTGCGGACTGGACACGCATAACCGCCCCGAGAATTTGGCGATGTGCCCGGTGGCCGGTGATGCTGCGCTTGCCCCGGTGGGTGTGCAGGTGCAGCAGCGACACGCCCTCCACGATCGGCCAACCGCGCCATCGCGGCCGGTGGGTTTGCCCGTTCCGTCGTCGACCCGGATGTCGTCGTCGTCAACGCGGCCACCGCTGTCGCGGGCTATCTCCACCGCGGCGGCGATGTTGTGGCGCTGGCCGAACTCGGCGGACTCGAACGACACGATCACCAGCGCCTGCTCGCCGTCGAGGCCGGCAGTCCGGCGGGCCTCGGCGGGGTCGAGGATGCGGAGGTTGGCCCGGCCACAGCTTGGCCTGCACGATGCGGCGGACGGCATCGCAGCCGGCCTGCCACGACTCGAACGTGACCCCGGCGGTGGCCCGGAAGGTCGGCCGGCGCAGGATCCGCATCCGGGCCTCGGTGATGATTCCGTAGACGCCTTCGGAGCCGATGACCATCCGGTCCGGACTCGGCGACGCCCCCGATCCGGGCAGCCGGCGCGACTCCCACCACCCGGCCGGGGTGATCATGCGCACCGACCCGACGACGTCGTTGTGGGTGCGGTTGGTGGCGTAGTGGCCCCCGGAGCGGGTGGCGATCCAGCCCGGGCCCGGTCGTAGGTGGTGGTCGAGCACCAGCCGGGCCACCGAGTCCGGCACCGGGATACGGGGAGCCCGCAGTTCGGCATCGTCCAGCGACGGCACCGGCCGGGCCGTGATCTCGGTGCCGTACCTCTTCGACAGCTTGGCCGCCAGCCCGGGCCCGGTCGGTGTCGGAAGGCTCCTCCGAATCCAGACACCACGCCCAGAACGATTTGCGATCAGCCAATGGCGCTCTCCCGGCGTCGCGGTGTTCCGGTGCAGGCCGCCTGGGGTGGAGCTAAGGGGAATTGAACCCCTGACCTCTTCCATGCCATGGAAGCGCTCTACCAACTGAGCTATAGCCCCGAGGGTGCCGACAGGCTAGCGGTGGGGCGTGGGTGAACCCACCGAGCGGGACTTGGAGCGAGCGCGGATTGCTCGGCGGCCAATCGCGTCGCAGGGTGGTCATTCCCGCTCGTGTTCGCTGCGCTCACGGGCCGCTCGGGCCACGGCCGCGCCCCGTATGGGCCGAATTAGTCCGCCAATTTGCGCGGCCTCTCAGGCCGCCTTGATCTCCTCGATGATGGGGCCCCAGCGGTCCTTGTCCCTCACCCCGGCGTAGAACTGGAGCCGGTCGAGGGAGCCGCCGAAGCGCTCGGCGATGCGTTCCGGCACCTCGTGGGGCTCGGCCACGATGGCGAAGGCGCCGAGCATCTCGTCGTCTATCACATTGCCCATCTCGACCCACTGCCCCCGCTTGGACAAGCGGTTGAGCTCGGTCTGGGCGTCGCCCCAGCCGTGATGCTCCAGCACCCCCCGGTAGGCGGGCGTGGATCCGTAGAAGGCGATCTGCTGGCGGGTCCTGGCCGCTTGGGCGGCGACCTCCTCCTCGCGGAATCCGGACACCACGAACACCGGCATCGAGATCTGGAAGTCGGACCGCTCCCGACCTGCATCCGCCAGCCCGGCGTGCACGTTGGGCATCGTCACGTCCCGCAGGTACTCGGCCGTCTGGAAGGCGTGGCACACGAGCCCGTCCGCAGCCCGGCCCGCCACCCTGGTCATCAGCGGCCCGACCGCCGAGATCAGGATGGGCGGCGGCGCCACGTCGATGGGTCCCGGGCTGAACATCGGCGTCATCAGGGTGTGGCGGTAGAACTCGCCCCGGAAGTTGAGGCGCTCGCCCGTCTGCCAGGCCTCCCAGATGGCTCGGATGGCGGTGATCATCTCCTCCATGCGGGCCGCCGGACGCGACCACGGCATCGAGAAGCGCTTGGTGATGTGGGCCTGGATCTGGCTGCCCAGCCCGAGCAGGAACCGCCCCTGCGACAGCGCCTGCAGGTCCCAGGCGGTGTGGGCCAGCACCATCGGGTTGCGGGCGAAGCCCACCGCGATGGCGGTCATCAACTCGATCCGCTCGGTGTCCTGAGCCGCCAGCGCGAGCGGCAGGAAGGGGTCGTGGCTGGTCTCGGCCGACAGCAGCCCGCTGTAGCCGTCCTGCTCCATCATCCGGGCCCGGTCGCCGATGGTGGCTAGCTCTTGGCTGCTGGCTGCCTCGGGGAGGCCGATCCAGGCGTCGATCCTCATGGTTGCCTCCGGGTGGGAGTGGTCGGATTGGTGCCGGGCTGAATCCGGCGCGGCGGCCGATACGTTGCGATGACGATGGCCGACGTTACCGATGCAACCTTCCAGGCCCAAGTGGTTGACCGGTCCCGGACCGTCCCGGTGATCGTGGACCTCTGGGCCTCCTGGTGCGAGCCGTGCCGGCAGCTGACCCCGCTGCTCGAGAAGGTGGTGGCCGAGACCAACGGCGCGGTCGAGCTGGCCAAGGTGGACGTCGAGGCGAACCCGGGCGTGGCCCAGGCGTTCCGGGTCCAGTCGATCCCGGCCGTCTACGCCATGGTGGACGGCCAGGTGGCCGACGGCTTCCTCGGAGCCCAGGGCGAGGCCGCCGTGCGCGAGTTCGTGCAGCGGCTGCTGCCCACGCCGGAGATGACCGAGATCGAGAGGCTGATCGCCGCCGGGGACGAGGCCTCCCTGCGGGCTGCCCTGGAGATCGAGTCGGACAACGCGGCCGCGGTGACCGCCCTGGCCGCGCTCCTCATCGACGACGGCCGGGCCGCTGAAGCGGTCGGACTGCTGGAACGGGTCCCGGAGACGCCGGAGACCCGTCGCTTGATCGCCCTCGCCCGGGTTCAGGAGTCGGGCGACACTCCCGCTAGCGGGGCATCCGACGTCGAGGCCGAGTTGGCCGAATTGCTGGCCACCGTCAAAGCCGACGAGGGCGCTCGCCAACGTTTCGTCGACTTGCTGGAGGTGCTCGGACCCGACGACCCCCGCACCTCGGCCTGGCGCAAGCGGCTCTCGACCGCGCTGTTCTGAACTTCAATGGGTCAACCGCCTCAGGGATGGCTGGGAGCGAGCGCGGATTGATCGGCGGCCGATCGCGTCGCAGGGTGGTCATTTCCGCTCCTGTTCGCTGCGCTCACGGGCCGCTCGGGCCACGGCCCCGCCCCGTATGGGCCGGGTCGCCCGTCAATCCGCGGCACCTCTTGTCACTGAATTTCCGGCCGCATGGTCGGGCGCTGCGAATCGCCTTGTGCCGGTCTGAATTGAGGAGCGCTATTCTCACTGGCGGCTAGCCGGCCGCCTTTGTTGTGTCGGTCTGATTGCAGGCGACGCGGGGGACAGGCAATGGGCACGCCACCTGCCGGTGACCGCGGTCGTCGGCTCGCGGTGCCATCCCCGGGAGCGCTGGCCGATCGGCTGGGCGTGTCCCCGGTGACGGTGGTCCTCGGCGCGCTCGCGGTGGCTGCCGCCGCGGTCGGGGGCTGGTGGGCGCTGCGCGCGCCGACTGGCCCGGACCCGGCCGAGATCCTGCCCATGGCCGGCTCGGTGGAGATCCGCGTGCCGGCCCCGTCGCCAATGCCGGACTCGGGCCGGATCGTGGTGGACGTCGTCGGGGCGGTGGCCCGGCCCGGCCTGCACGAACTGCCCGCCACCAGCCGCGTCGCCGACGCGGTCGAAGCAGCGGGCGGGCTGACGGCCGAGGCCGACAGGCTGCGGCTCAACCTGGCCGAGCCGCTGAGCGACGGAGCGCGCCTATGGGTGCCGGAAGTCGGGCAGCCGGCGGGACCCGAGGTCGTCGCGGTCACCGCTGGCGCGGGCGACGGCGGCCGGGCCGGAGCGGGCGGCGGCCGGCCGGGGGCGCCGCTGAACGTCAACACCGCGGACGCAGCCGCGTTGGAGGAGTTGCCGGGCATCGGCCCTGCGCTGGCGGCCGCCATAGTCGAGCACCGCCGGCAGTCGGGCCCGTTCACCACGGTCGAGGAACTGGTCGAGGTGTCCGGCATCGGTCCGGCCAAGCTCGAACGGATCCGCCCCTTGGCGACGGTGGGCACCCCGTGAGGGTGGGCCGGAGTCGGGGGCCTGGCGACGGTGGGCGCCCCGTGAGTGAGCGGCTTGCGCCGGCGGGGCAGTTCCACCGGCGCTGGGGCGGGGCGGTGATGCCCTACGCGGCCGCGGCGGGCGCCGCACTGGGGTCGTGGCAGCTGGTCGGAGTCCCGCTGGCCGTGGCGCTCGTGCTGGCCGCGGCCTGCCTGTGGAGGCCGAGCCCGCTTCTCGTGTTGGTCGCCTTCGCGGCCTTCGCCGGCTTCGTCGGTTCCCAGGCGCTGGACGGCCTCGCCGATCCGCCAGACGGGTCCCTCGCCGGCTGGGTCACCCTGCTCGACGATCCCAGACCGCTGGGCACACACGGGGTCCGGGTCACCATCCGCTATGGCGACGCCCGCCTCGAGGCCAGAGCGTACGGAGCGGTGGCCGCCCGGCTGGACGACGCTCTGGCCGGCGAGCGTTTGCACATTTCTGGCACCGCTCGGCCCGCCATCAGCGACTGGCACCGCTGGCGGCACGTGGCCTCCACCCTGAACGTCGACGCCGTCGGCGACCGGGCCGGCGCAGCGCCCCTGGGAGCGTTCACCAACCGGGTGAGACGGCTGCTGGAGTCGGGAGCCGCCAGCCTGCCCGACGACAGCCGGGCCATGTTCGCGGGGATGGTGTACGGTGACGACCGCAGCCAGTCGCCCCGCCTCTACGACGACTTCCGGGCCGCGGGCCTGGGGCACCTGCTGGTGGTGTCCGGCCAGAACGTAGCCTTTGTGCTGGCCTTGGCATCGCCACTGGCGGTGCGGGCCCGCCCCGGTGTCCGCCTGATCGTGCTGCTGGCGCTGCTGGCGGTGTTCGCGGTGCTGACCCGCTTCGAGCCGTCGGTCCTGCGGGCGGTGACCATGGCGGGGGTGGCCGTCACCAGCGCGGCGCTCGGACAGCCTGAGACCGGGCGGCGGACGCTGGCCTGGGCGGTGGCTGCCGTGCTGGTGGGCGATCCCTTCCTGATACGCGTCCTGGCCTTCCAGCTCTCGGTCTGCGCGACTTGCGGGCTGCTCTGGATCACGCCCGCGCTGGCCGAGATGCTGCCCGGCCCCCGGCCGCTGCGACTGGCCGCGGCCACCACCGCCGGTGCCCAGTTGGCGGTGATGCCGTTGCTGGTGTCTGTGTTCGGCGCCGTTCCCGTGGCTTCGCTGCCTGCCAACGTGATCGCTGGGCCCGCGACCGCGCCGGTGATGATGTGGGGGCTCACCGGCGGGCTGGGCGCCGGTCTAGCCGGCGAACCGGTCGCCTGGCTGATGCACCGGCCCACCGCCGCGCTGCTGTGGTGGGTGCGAAGCGTCGCCGCAGCAGCCGCGTCCGCGCCTCCCGCGATGCTCGGTGCCGGCGGCGCGGCCGTGGTGGGAGCCGGGGTGGCTCTGGTGCTGGTGTACCGCAGGCTGGAGCGAGGCAGGGCGCTGGGTACCGGCGGCGCGGCGTTGGTCGCGGTGGCCATGGCGGTCAGTGTGCTGGCGGCGGCGTCGCCCCCGATGGGCTGGTCGGAGGTCGGGGGCGCCCGGCTGTTCCGGCACGAGTCCGCGGTGGTGGTCGTCCTCGACGAACAGGCCCGGCCCCGGGATCTGCTCCAGGCGCTGCGGCTCGCGGGCGTGCGGCGGGTCGATCTGGTGGTGGCCTCCCGCGGCGGAGCGTCCGATGCCCACGCGGTGCTGGCGCTCAAGGATCGCTTCCGGACGGCCGCGGTGATCGCCCCACCCATGCACCGGGTGCCGGGCGCTCGCACCGCCCGGTCCGGCGACGTCGTGCGGGTCGGCACGGTCGAGGTCGAGGTCGTGTCAGACGCCGCTGGACTGGTTGTCGAGATCACCCGCGGCGGCGGGCCGGGCGGCCGTATCATCCGGCCACTATGAGCGTCCAACTCGTCACCGGCGACGACCCTGTGCTGGTGGCCGAGGCGGTGGCGAGGATCGTCAAGGAGACGCTGGGCGACGAGGACCGCAGCCTGGCCCTGGAGCAACTCGACGAGGCCAGTCTCCGGGACCCCGAGGGAGGGTGGCGCCTTGCCCCGCTGGTGGATGCGGCCCAGACGCAGCCGTTCCTGACGTCCCGCCGGGTGGTGGTGGGACGCCATCTGACCCGGTTCGCCCGCTCCGGCGACTGCGACGAATTGGTGCGCCTGCTCGAGACGCTGCCCGCCACCACCGATCTAGTGCTGGTGTGGGAGCGGGGGGCGGAGCCGGCGATGGGCGGCCGCCTGCCCGGAGTGCCCAAGGCGCTGGCCGCTGCGGTGAAGGCGGCCGGCGGCAGCTCCCTCGACGTGACCCCGCCGAGGGGCCGGTCCGAGGCCAACAAATGGCTCAAGAACCAGCTGGAGCAGTCTGGCCTGGACTTCGAGCCGGCCGCGGTGGCGGCCGTCGACGACCTGGTGGGGGCGGACCGCGGCAACATCGTCGGGCTGCTGCGGACCCTGGAGGGGGCGCTGGGGTCAGGAGCGACCGTCACCGCCGACGACGTGGCCCTCTACGGCGGGGATCCGGGCTCCGTGGTGCCCTGGGAACTCGACGACGCCGTCGATCGCGGCGACATCACCGAGGCGCTGAGGGTGCTGCACCGCCTGCTGCCGTCGCGCCATCCCCTCCAGCTGCTGGCCGCATTGCACGGCCGCTACCAGCGGATGCTGCGCCTCGACGGCGCGGGCGCGGCCGACGAGCGCCAGGCCGCGGAGATCCTGGGAATGAAGGGCTCGACGTTCCCGGCCCGCAAGATCCTGGGCCAGACCCGCAAGCTGGGCTCGGAGCGAATCGCCCGGGCCATCCGGCTGCTGGCCGACGCCGATCTCGCCCTCAGGGGGACGGTCGACTGGCCCGACGAACTCGTGCTGGAGGTGCTGGTGGCCCGGCTGGCTGCGCTGTCGGCCCGCTGACCCCCGCGGCTGGCGACTCCTCGGCGAATTGGCAGCGATTCGGCCCCTATAGGGGGCATTCTGCTGCCAATTCCGGGCGGTCAGTCCTCCTCGGACCGGAGCCGCTCGATCTCCCGCACCAGCCGGCTCTTGCGCCGGGCTGCGGTGTTCTTGTGGATTACGCCCTTGGCCGCCGCCTTGTCGATCCGCTTGATAGCGAGGCGCAGCGTCTCATCCGCGGTCTCGTCGTCGTGTTCGACCGCGTCCAGCGCCGCCTTGGTCCGGGTGTTCACCTCGGAACGGACCGTCCGGTTGCACAGGCGGCGCTTCTCGTTCTGCCGGTTGCGCTTTATCTGGGACTTGATGTTGGCCACACTCACCTGCCGTCGTCTTGGGCCGCTGGCTGCCTCGAGGCTGCCGTCGTCTTGGGGCCGTACGGCCGACGGTCGAGGCTAGCGTTGCTGGGCCGTCCTCCCACACTGTCACACACCGCCGCGCCCGCCCTCAGGAGCCGATGGAGAGCCCCATGGACCTGCACCGCATCCGCAACACGTCGATCATCGCTCACATCGACCACGGCAAGTCCACGCTGGCCGACCGGATGCTGGAGCTGACCGGCGCGGTCGAGGCCCGCGAGATGCGCGAGCAGTACCTCGACTCGATGGACCTCGAGCGCGAGCGGGGCATCACCATCAAGCTCCAGTCGGTCCGCCTGAAGTGGCGCGACCACGTCATCAACCTGATCGACACGCCCGGCCACGTGGACTTCAGCTACGAGGTCAGCCGGTCGCTGGCCGCCTGCGAGTCGGTGATCCTGGTGGTGGACGCGGCCCAGGGGATCGAGGCCCAGACCCTGGCCAACTGCTACCAGGCCGCCGAGAACGACCTCGACGTGGTGGCCGCCGTCAACAAGATCGACCTGCCCGCCGCCGACCCGGACCGCTGCGCGGAGGAGATAGAGCGGGTGCTCGGCATCGACGCCGCCGACATCCTCCAGATCTCGGCCAAGACCGGCGACGGCGTGGCCGAACTGCTCGACGCGGTGCTGGAGCGCACCTCGCCCCCGCAGGGGTCGGCCGCCGCTCCCCTCCAGGCGCTGATATTCGACTCCCACTTCGACCAGTACCGGGGGGTGGTGTCGTCGGTGCGGGTGGTCAACGGCGTGCTGGCCGCCGGTTCCCAGGTGCGGTTCATGCAGGCCGGGACAGTGCACGGCGCCGACGAGGTCGGTTTGCGCACCCCGGCCAACGAGGTCGTCGACCGTCTCGGCCCCGGCGAGACCGGATACCTCATCGCCGGCATCAAGGACGTGGGCGAGGCCCGCTCGGGCGAGACCGTAACCGACGAGGCCCGTCCGGCTTCCGAGCCGCTGGAGGGCTACTCGGAGCCGAAGCCGATGGTTTTCTCGGGTCTCTACCCGACCGATGGCGACGACTTCACCAACCTGCGGGCCGCTCTGTCCAAGCTGCGCCTCAACGACGCCGGGTTCAACTACGAGCCCGAGACCTCCGGCGCGCTCGGCTTCGGCTTCCGCTGCGGCTTCCTGGGCCTGCTGCACATGGAGATCGTCCGGGAGCGCCTCGAGCGGGAGTTCGACCTGTCGCTGATCTCCACCGCACCGTCGGTGGAGTACCGGGTGACGATGACCAACGGCGACGTCGTGGCGGTCTCCAACCCGTCCGAGATGCCGGAGGCCGGTCGGATCGCCGACATTGCCGAGCCCATGCTGGCCGCCGCGCTGATCACGCCCACCGACTACACGGGCACGCTGATGGAGCTGTGCCAGTCGCGCCGGGGCGAGCTGGCGCGCATGGAGTACCTGTCGCCGGAGCGGGTCGAGCTGCGCTACCGGCTGCCGCTGGCCGAGGTGGTGATCGACTTCTTCGACCAGCTCAAGAGCCGCACCCAGGGCTACGCCAGCCTCGACTACGAGACCGACGGCTACGCCGTGGCCGGCCTCGTGAAGGTCGACGTGCTGCTGCAGGGGGTGGCGGTGGACGCCTTCTCCACCGTCGTGCACCGCGACAAGGCCTACGCCTACGGCCGGGCCATGGTCGGGCGCCTGCGGGAGCTGATACCCCGCCAGCAGTTCGAGGTGCCCATCCAGGCCGCCATCGGCGGGCGGATCATCGCCCGTGAGACGGTCAAGGCCTACCGCAAGGACGTCACCGCCAAGCTCTACGGCGGCGACGTCACCCGCAAGCGCAAACTGCTCGAGAAGCAGAAGGCGGGCAAGAAGCGCATGAAGAGCATCGGCCGGGTCGACATTCCCCAGGAGGCCTTCATCTCGGCCCTCACCCTGGACGGGTAGCAACTCGGCGCTCGCGCTGGACGGGTAGCATCTTCAACCATGCTCGACGACCGCAAGGCCGCCATCCTGTACGCCGTCGTTCAGGAGTACATCCGCACCGCCCAGCCGGTCGGTTCGGGCCGTGTGGCGCGCTCGCCCGGCATCGGGGCGTCGCCGGCCACAGTGCGAAGCGAGCTGGCCGCGCTGTCCGAGCAGCAGTACCTGGTGCAGCCCCACACCAGCGCCGGACGGGTGCCCACCGTCAAGGGCTACCGCTTCTTCGTCGACCAGTGGCGGCAGCGCTCGCCTTCGCCCACCCTCGATCCCGCCGACCGGCTCCAGGTCAACGACTTCTTCTCGGTCTCCCACGGCGGGTTCGAGTCGATCCTCAGCGACACCACGGGGCTGCTGTCGGACCTCACTGACTGGACCGCGGTGGTGGTCGCGCCCAGCCCCGCGGCGGCCACCGTGCGCTCGGCCCAGCTGGTGGATCTGTCGGTCGGGACGGTCATGGTGGTGGCGGTCATGTCCAACGGCGTGATCGAGAAGCGCACCCTCGACGTTCCTGACGACACCTCGCCTGAGGTGGTGGCCGACGCGTCGGAGCGGCTGGCCCGCCGGGTGGTGGGCCGGACCCTGGCCGACATCGACGGCTGCGACCAGCCCGACGACAGGCTGCTGGCCGCGGCCATCGCCGCGCTGCGGGAGGCCCGCGTCCGCCACGAGGTGTTCGTGGGCGGCACCTCCAAGCTGGCTGCCGCCTTCGACGCGGTGGAGCAGCTCAGCGAGGTGCTGGGCCTGCTGGAGAAGCAGTTGGTGGTGGTGACGCTGATGCGCAGGGTGATCGACGGGGGCCGCAGGGTTGCCATCGGTGAGGAGACCGGCCTGCCCTCGCTGGCCGAGTGCTCGGTGGTGCTGGCCCCATACAGCACCGAGGGCACCGACGGCGGCACGATCGGCGTCATCGGACCTACCCGGATGGACTACCCGCAGGCGCTGTCGGCAGTGGCGGCGGTGAGCCGCCGCCTCGGCCCGGCCCTGAACGAAGCCTGAGATGGCCGACCGCTGGGAGCCGCGGCCGGCTCTGAGCGAGTCCCAGAAGGCCTAGAGGTCGTAGATGGCCGACCACTACGAGACGCTGGGGGTGGAGCGCGACTCCACCGACGAGGAGCTCAAGCGGGCCTACCGCAAGATGGCCCGCCGGTACCATCCCGACGCCAATCCCGACGATCCGACCGCCGAGGCCCGTTTCAAGGAGGTGAGGGCGGCCTACGACGTGTTGTCGGACCCGGAGCGGCGCTCGTTGTATGACCGCTTCGGCACCGACGACGTCCGGGCGGCCGGCATGGCCGATCCGTTCAGCGGCGGCCTGGGCAGCATCTTCGACGCGTTCTTCGGCGGCGACTCGCCCTTCGGGGGCTTCGGCTCGTCGGCGCGCCATCAGGGCCCGCCCCCCGGCGAGGACCTCGAGGCCCACGTCGACCTCGATCTTCACGATGTGGTGTTCGGGGCCGAGCGGGAGGTGACGGTGCGCACCGCGGTGCGCTGCGAGTCGTGCGACGGCAGCGGCGCCGAGGCGGGCACCTCGCCGGTGAGGTGCTCCCAGTGCGGCGGCTCGGGCCAGGTCCGCAGGGTGCGCCAGTCGATGCTCGGCCAGATGGTGACCGCCTCGGCCTGCGACCTCTGCGGAGGTCTGGGCGAGATGATCGAGCAGATGTGCGGCGACTGCGATGGGCACGGCCGCAAGCTGGAGCAGCGCACCTACAGCGTGCAGGTGCCGGTGGGGGTGGACGACGGCACGACGCTGCGGTTGAGCGGCCGGGGAGCAGCCGGTCCCCGCGGCGGCATCCACGGCGACCTCTACGTGCACACCAGGGTCCGTCCCCATCCGCGGTTCCACCGCAACGGCAGCGACCTGGTCCACGAGCTGCATGTGCCGTTCACCCAGGCCGCGCTGGGCGCCCGGCTGGAGTACGAGACCCTCGACGGCACCGAGGACATCGTGATCCCCAAGGGGACCGAGACGGGTGCGGTGGTGCGGCTGCGGGGCCGCGGCGTGCCCCATGTGCGGGGCCGGGGGCGCGGCGATCTGCTGGTCCAGTTGGTGGTGGACGTGCCCGACGATCTCACCGATGAGCAGGAGGAGCTGGTGCGCCGGCTGGCCGAGCTGAGGGGCGAGGAGGTCGCCGAACCGAGCGAGAGCCTGCTGGGTCGGATCCGCACCGCGTTCCGGTGAACCACCCGGGGCCTGCGTGTGCGGATTCTCGGGTTGGTTTTGTGGAGTGAGTCCACAAGATCAACCCGAGATTTCTGAGATGGGTGAGGTGGCGCAGGTGGTGGCAGGCGGGTGAGCGGTCTGGAGTCGGTCGCGGGCAACGCTCGGTCGGGCCCGCATGTACTCGTCGCCGATGTGGATGCGCCGGTGCTGGCCGGCGACGACCGGCATCATCTCGAGCGGGTCCTGCGCCTGCGCTCCGGTGACCTTCTGACCGTCGGCGATGGAGCCGGCCGGTGGCGGCCGTGCCGCTTCGGCGAACTGGTTGAGCCGGTGGGCGATGTCGTTGAGGTGGCTGCCCCGAGTCCCGAACTGGCCGTGGGTTTCGCCCTCCTCAAGGGGGGACGGTCCGAGACGGTCGTCCAGAAGCTCACGGAGTTGGGGGTGGACCGGATCGTGCCGTTCGTGGCCGAGCGGTCGGTGGTGCGCTGGGACGGGGCCAAGACGGCCCGGCTTCTGGAGCGGCGGCGGCGGGTGGTCCGTGAGGCGGTGATGCAGTGCCGCCGGTTGTGGCTGCCGGAGGTTGAGCCGGTAAGGGCGTTCGGCGATCTCGACCTGGGCGGGGCTGCTCTGGCTGTGCCGGAGGGCCGGACCCTGGCGGCCGGCGAGAACTTCGTGCTGGTCGGCCCCGAGGGTGGATGGGCCGACGCAGAGTTGGCTGCGGTGGATCGCCAAGTGTGCTTGGGTCCACACATCATGCGCGCCGAGACGGCTGCGATCGCCGCGGCCGCGTTGCTTGGCGCCCGCCGCGGCGGCCATCTGCCCGCGGCGGGGACTGTCAGCGGGGGTTGAGGTCGCCGACCTCGATTGCACCGGCGCGGCTCGTTACGCCGATCCTGTCCGGCGAGTCGTCAGCGCGGGTTGAAGTCGCCGACCTCGATTGCACCTGCCGGAGCGTCGGCAGTGTCGGGGGAGTGGTGGCTGGGGGTCGGGACGGCGCCGATGTCGCTGATGTTGAACCCGGTCGCCGCCGCGGGGCCGATTTCGGTGATCGAGTAGGGGGCGCCGCCCGCTGAGGCCGATGCTGATGCCGCGCCGGCCGTCGATGCCAGCGCGGCCGCCAGCCAGGCGCCCGCGGCCAGCCGGTACAGGCCCGGCGGGATGATCTGGCGGCTCGATGTCGGCGGTCTCGCCGCGCCGGTTGCGCCGGTGGAGCGGGTCATGAGGCCTCGCCGGGGTTGAAGAGCTTCGAGCCGGCGGTGGTGTAGACCCTCAGAAGGTCGCATTCACCGTGGGCGACCGCGTCCGCGCCGGTGGGGGAGTCGACGTTCCAGCGCTCCGGAAGCGAGATTGTCCCGCCCGGCCCGGGCCAGGCGTCGAACAGCACGACCCCGCCGGTGCTGGGACGCACGATCGCCGCGGTGGCCTGCCCGTCGCAGTCCCAGTCGCCGGTCTCCACGAAGTCGCCGGTTGTGCCGATGGCGTAACGGCGCCCGCCGTGCTCGATGACCGCGGCCGCCTCCCGCACTGAGACGGCTATCTCGTCGGACTCGGCGATCAGGTCCGGCAGGGTGACCGGGTCGGGCTCGGCGATCAGGTCCGGCAGGGTGACCGGGTCGGGCTCGGCGATCGGGTCTCGGTCGCTGATCATCTCGGGCTCGGCGATCGGGCCCGTTTCATCGACCGGGTTGTAATGGTCGAGCAGGTCCTGGCTTGCGCCGCCAACGTCGCCAGGGGCTTCATCCTGTCCCGGCGCGGGGGCTGCCGGAGGTGTCGCCGGATCCCCGCTTCGGGCCCCGATCACGAAGGCTGCCAAGACTGCGACGACCACCGCACCGGCCCTGAGGAGCGGCTTGGGCCGGCAGCGCCGTTTGAGGTTGTCGAGGACGCCACCGCCCGCGACCCGGACCGGAGCTGTTCCGGTCGGTCGCCTGGTTGCGAGCAGGTCCAGTCGCCTGGCCAGTTCGCGGGCGCTGAGCGTTCCCTCCCGAGCCGCGTCGGCCAGCGAGAACAGCTTCCCGGAGAGGGCTCCTCTGCCCAGAGCCGGGTCGTGGCAGAGGTCGGCCAGCGCGGCCATGTCGGTGTGGCGGTTCTCGGGGGTGGCCTCGGCCGCCGAGGTCAGACCGCACAGCACGGGGAGGTCGTTCTCGCCGTGCAGGATGTGGGGCGGGGTGAGCTGGAGGTGGGCGACGCCAAGTTGGTGGAGGTCGGCCACCACCGCGGCCAGAGCGGCCATCCCCGCGGCCCGCTCGGCCGGGTCGGTCAGCGGTCGGGAGGCCCATGTGTCGGAGTTGACGAACTCCGTGTGCAGGGCACGGCCGCCGTCAGCGGTATCGACGATTTCGACGAACCGAACCACGCCCGGATGGTCCAGACGTTTCAGCAGATCCGCCTCCCGCTGGATGTCTGCGGCCCGGTCCGCCAACACCTGCTTGATCGCGATCAGCCCGCCCTCCGACCGGCTGACCGTCACCGCGGCCACGGCCCGCCCCCGAATCTCCCGACCACCTTGTCACAGTCCCGCAGTAAACCTTCAGATATGTACATGCCGGTAAAATACATGACATTGTGCGATACTGCAACTGAAGTGCTGCGAAACGTGATGACGGCACTGCTCGGTCTGCCCCGGCCGGTAGCCTTGGACGGTGGCCGGACCGCGGATCGTGGCTGTCGCGTCCGGGTCTCCGGCCGAGCGGGCGGGGCTGAGGCCCGGAGACGAGGTCGCGGCTATCGCCGGGGAGGCGCCTCGCGACGTCATCCGCTGGCAGCTGCTGAGCGACGGGGCCGAGGTTCCCCTCGAGGTGCAGCGCGACAGCGAGAGCTTCACCGTGGTCGTCGCCAAGCAGGAGGGGGAGCCTCTCGGCGCCGAGGTCGAGGCGGCCGTGTTCGACGGGGTGCAGACCTGCGACAACCACTGCGAGTTCTGCTTCGTGCACCAGCTGCCGCGGGGGATGCGCCGCTCGCTGTACCTCAAGGACGACGACTACCGGCTGTCGTTCCTGTACGGGAACTTCACCACCCTCACCCGGTTCACCGAGCTCGACTACGAGCGTGTCGTGACCGAGCGGCTGTCGCCGCTGTACGTGTCGATCCACTCCACCGACCCCGACGTGCGGGCCGCGATCCTCCAGAACCGCCGCGGCGCGGTCTCGCTGCGCTGGCTGCGGCTCCTGCTCGACGCCGGCATCGAGGTTCACGGCCAGGTGGTGGTGTGCCCCGGCGTCAACGACGGCGACGTGTTGGCCGACACCCTCGCGGGCGTGCTCGACCGCTTCCCGGAGCTGCGAACTCTATGTGTGGTGCCCCTAGGGCTGTCGAGGTTCAACCGCCAGTCGAGGATGCGGCTCCACACCCAGGCCGAGGCGGCCGCGGTTGTCGACCTCGTCGAGAGCTGGCAGTCGGTGTTCCTGAAGGTGCTCGGTCGGCGCCTGTCCTTCCTGGCCGACGAGTACTACCTCATGTGCGGGCGCGGCTTCCCGGCTGCGGAGCACTACGAGGGCTTCGACATGCACGAGGACGGCATCGGCATGGCCCGGGCCTTCGAGACCGAGTTCTCGGAGGAGGGCCACGCTCCCAGCCCGCCGCGCTCGGGCTTCTTCGCCTGGGTGGACGGAGCGCCGGCCGACGGCTACCGCGCTCCCCGCCAGGGCTCGGCGGCCGAGGTGGTGGCCGGTCCTGACGGCTCGCCCGTCCCGGTGTCGCTCGGACCGCGCCGCGCCGGCCGGACCGCGCCCACCGCAGTGCTCACCGGCACCCTGGGCGCGGCGGTGGTGTCGCCGTTGGTGGAGTCGCTGGGCTGCCGCGATGCTCGCGTGGTTCCGGTCGAGAACCGCTTCTTCGGCGGCAACATCGGTGTGACTGGCTTGATGGTGGGCACCGACGTGGCCCGGGTCCTGGCCGGCGAGCCGGAGGGCCACCGTTACCTGCTGCCCGACGTGTGCCTCAGCCGGGGCCGCTTCCTCGACGGGATGACCACCCAGAATCTGCCCCGCCCGGTGGAGGTGGTCGCCACGCACGGGCGGGCCCTGCGACTGGCGCTGGACCAGAGGCCGAGCGGGTAGGGCCAAATGGGGAAGGGTGTGGCGGGGTGCCCGGTGAGGCCGTGGCCCGAGCGGCTCGTGGGCGCAGCGAACAAGAGCGGGAAACACGACGCTGAAGCGCGGGCCGTCATCATCCGACTCAGATGTCTGGACGCGTCGTGAACCCGGTTGTGGCCGTGGTCGGCCGGCCCAACGTCGGCAAGTCGACGCTGGTGAACCGCATCCTGGGTCGCCGCGAGGCGATCGTGGAGGAGCGTCCCGGCGTCACCCGGGACCGCAAGGCGGTCGACGCCGAGTGGCAGGGCCGCAGCTTCACGCTGCTCGACACCGGCGGCTGGAGCGCCTCCGGCGACGAGCTGGACGCCAAGGTGAGCGCCCAGGCCGAGCGGGCCGTGCGCGAGGCCGACGCCGTGCTGTTCGTGGTGGACGCGTCGGTGGGCCTGACCGTCGACGACGAGCAGGTCGCCCGGGTCCTGTACTCCGCCGACGTGCCGGTGATGGTGGTGGCCAACAAGGTCGACCACGAGGGCCAGGCCGACTCCGTCTGGGAGCTGCTGGGTCTCGGTCTCGGCACGCCCCACCAGGTGAGCGCGCTGCACGGCCGTGGCACCGGCGATCTGCTGGAGGAACTCGTCGCCCGCCTCGACGCGGTCAGCGCCTCGGATGCACCGGACGCGCCGGCCGGACCGGCCCCCGACCCGACCGGCGAGGGCCTCGCAGCGGCCGCGGCCGAGGCGTTCTCGGTGGTGCTGGTGGGGCGGCCCAACGCTGGGAAGTCGACGCTGTTCAACCGGCTGATAGGGGAGGACCGCGCCATCGTGCACGACCTGCCGGGCACGACGCGCGACGCCATCGACACCCTCATCGAGACCGACGAGGGACCGGTCCGGTTCATCGACACCGCCGGGATGCGCCGCAGGGCCCGCATCGACTCCGGCACCGAGTACTACTCGCTGGTGAGGGCCCTGCGGGCGGTGGACACCGCGGACGTGGCCCTGCTGGTGGTCGACTCGTCGGTGGGGGTGACCCATCAGGACCAGCGCCTGGCCGAGCGGGTCGACGCCGCCGGCTGCCCGGTGGTGATCCTGCTCAACAAGTGGGACCTGATCGACACCGAGACTCGCCTCGATCTGGGCCGCGACGTCCAGGACCGGCTGGGCTTCCTGGGCGACCCGCCGGTGCTGCGCATCAGCGCCCTCAGCGGCAAGGGCGTGACCCGGCTGTGGCCGTCGCTGAGCGCGGCGGTGGCCGAGTACCGCACCCGCATCCCCACCAGTAGGGTCAACGAGGTTGTGCGGGCCGCCCAGAGCGCCCAGCCCGCGCCGGCAGGGGCCCGCATCCTGTACGCCACGCAGGCGGCCGCCGACCCGCCGACGTTCACGCTGTTCGCCAACCGCACCCTGCCGCGCACGTACCTGCGCTACATCGAGCGCAAGCTGCGCGAGAGCTTCGACCTGGGCGTCACCGCGCTCAAGTTCAGGGTCCGCCGCCGCGACGAGTAGCCCGCCGCCCGGGCCGGTCCGCGGGCGCGAGGGAGCCCTCAGTGGGGGCCCGCGGCCCAGGATGTCCCTCCGAGGCGGTACGATGATGGCGGCAGCGGGCCGCGAATCTGAGGGGAGGGGCGCGCGTGGTAACGATCGTTCTCGATCTTCTGGCCCTGAGCTGCGCGCTGGCCATGGTGTTCTTCATCCGGTCGGCCCGCCACCGCCAGCGGTTCTTGCGCCTGATCGAGAGCGACGCCGTCCCCCATCCCGAGGCGTTGGCCCTGGCCCAAGCCGG
Organism: Acidimicrobiaceae bacterium; assembly: GCA_009844405.1. GTDB lineage: Bacteria > Actinomycetota > Acidimicrobiia > Acidimicrobiales > Aldehydirespiratoraceae > Aldehydirespirator. The sequence goes on along the minus strand of VYBO01000024.1, from coordinate 4,325 downwards.
GTACCGCAAGGACGTCCACGGAGCGGTTGTCTACGGCCTGCTGGTGCTGGTGGCTCTGGTGGTGGGCCGGGTGGATTTGGCGAACGTCAACGTTGTTCTGGCTCTGCTGGCCGTGCCAGCGGTGATGTCGGTGTGGTGGGCCCGCACCGCGCTCGAAGAGGTCCGCATGGCCCGAAACCGCTACGCGCTGGAGCGCCGGGCCGAGCAGGCCCTCGAGCAGGAGCAGCTGGCGCCCAAGGCGTGGGCGGCCCGGCTGGCGCCCGAGGAGGTTCCCGACTTCAGCGGGTTCGAGATCGGCCGGGTCTACCAGGCGGGCTCGGGGCTGATGGCCGGCGACTTCTTCGACGTGCACCGCGTGGGGCGCCACCGGGTGGCTGCGGTCATCGGCGACGTGGCCGGACACGGCATCGAATCTTCGATCACCGCGTTCCAGGCCAAGTACCTGCTGAGGGTGTTCCTGCGCCAGTTCCGTGATCCCGCCCAAGCGTTCGAGGAGATCAACGCGCAGCTGTCGGCGGGGGACCGCAACGAGGAGTTCATCTCGGCGTGCGTGGTGGTGTTCGACACCGAGGCCGGGACGCTGCGCTACTCGTCGGCGGGGCACCCGGCCGCGTTCCTGTTCCATGAGGAGGGCACCAGGCCGCTGCGCTCCACCGGCCCGCTGCTGATGCTCGACCCCCAGGCGACGTACTTCTCGAGGGAGATCCCGATGGCATCGGGCGATCTGGTGGTGATGTACACCGACGGTCTGGCCGAGGCCCGCGCCGGGCGCCAGATGTTCGGCGAGAACCGCATCATCAAGTCGGTGGAGCGGGACCTCAACGCGGCGCCCGACGTGCTGTGCAAGTCGCTGCTGGACGCGGCCAAGGACTTCGCCGGGGGCACGATCGGCGACGACACCGCCATCATGGCCATCCGCCGAGACTGAGCCCATGGCATGGTGCCGGTCCTGCGAGCGGTACCTGACACCGACCACGCTCACCGCTGAGGGCGCGTGTCCGTCCTGCGGCCGCGAGGTCCAGCACCCGGATGAGCGCCCGGCGGCGGCCGCGGAGCGCATCCCGTGGCACTTCCGGCTGCTGGTGGCCGGCGCCGCCGTCTACCTCGTGTGGCGGGCCGTGCAGGGTGTGGCCCTTCTGCTGTAGCCGCTAGTCTCGCCTCCACGGGCTGTGGCGCAGCTTGGTTAGCGCGTCGGTCTGGGGGACCGAAGGTCGGGAGTTCAAATCTCCCCAGCCCGACAAACGAAACACTAGGTCAGCTCACACTTCTGACCTAGACCTATCTGTGGATAACCCTGAGATCGGCCAAACTTCTAACGAAAATTCTAACGGACGATCTGTGACGCCTCGTTATTTCACATGTTAGAACGGTTCCCAAGAGAGCCATAGCCTCGACCGCCGCGGCCGTACCTGTCGCGCGCTGGAGGTTCTATTCCTAGCTTCTCAGCCGTTCGTAGGTGGCCTTGATGACCTCGTCCAGCGCGGTCGCCGCCTCTGGTGTGAGGTTCTTGTCAGCTCGCAGGAATGTCGAGATCCGCGCAAGCGGTTCCGGCGTAGGTCGATCGCCATGGGAGCGCACAAAATCGTCCGCGTTTAGCCCTGACCAAGCGGCCAGCGCCGCGAGGCCGTCAACGTCAGGTCGCCTGCCCTGCGCCATGCGGGTAAGTGTGGAGGCGCTGACCCCTGACTCCGCCGCAATTTGCTTCCATGTCAGTTGAAGTGCTCTTCGATGGGCGTCGAGCGCCTCATAGAAGGCACTGCAGTCGAACCATCCGCTCTTGGCTTCCATTCCTCCCCCAAATGGTTGCGAATTCGCAACTGACATGCTAATGTGGCATCACTCAGTTGCAACTGAGCATCAGTATAGCAACCTCAAGGAGACTGCAGGATGACGGATTCAGCCTCGACACCGGAAGTACTGGGGCCGCCTCGCCCCGTGCTCATCGAAGTGAATACCAAGCCCGTCAAGATCGACGGGCCGACCGCTACGGGCCTTCAAGTCAAGGAAGCGGCGATCGACCAAGGCGTGAAGATCCAGCTCGACTTCCACCTGACCATGCTTGGCGAGGACGGCAAGGAGGATCCCGTGGCCGACAACGAGATAGTCGCGCTGCGATACGGTCAGAAGTTCTTCGCAGTTGACGGTGACGACAATTCTTAGGGTGAGCACCATGAACCCTGAGGTGGACGCAGCCGTCGCCGAGCTACGAATGAAGTTCCCAGGCGTCGAGGTCACATCACAGGAAGATGGTGACGGTGGCGCGATCGTGACAATGTTCCCGATCGATCCCGGCCCCAGCTATGACCAGCGTGAGACATGGCTGAAGTTCGCGATCAGCTGCCAATACCCGTACTCGGACGTATACCCGCTGTTCGTCCGTGTCGACCTGAGTCGCTCGGACGGCAGCAATCACGGTCCGGGCATCGCGGTGGGCTCGTTCCAGGGCGAATCGGCACTGCAACTGTCCCGTCGTAGCAACCGACGAGATCCTGCGCTGGACACCGCCGCACGCAAGGTCGCCAGAGTGATCACATGGCTGCACGCGCAGTAACAGAGGCGGTCAGTTTGCGGCTGCCGGCCGCGATCATGGATGACCTGCAGGCGCATCTGTTCCGCGACGATGGCGACGAGCACGGCGCCGTCATCGGGGCATCGGTCCTTAGAACCGAACGAGGTCTCAGACTGATCGGACGTCGCCTGTTCCTGGCCCAGGATGGCGTTGACTACGTGCCGGGCATTCGCGGCTACCGTCGGCTGACTCCGGAGTTCGTGCGACGCTGTGTCCGCGAATGCGCCGAGGAACGCCTTGCATATCTTGCAGTTCACAATCACTTCGGAACCAGCCGTGTCGCGTTTTCCGCCGATGACCTGGCATCGCACCGTCGCGGCTACCCAGCACTCATCGACATTCTCGATGGTCCGCCCGCGGGTGCGCTGGTATTCGCACAAGACGCCGTAGCAGGCGACGTTTGGCTCACGCACGAAGAGCAAGCAGCGCTTGACTGCGCCACCGTGTTGGCTCCGACCCCTCGACGCCTATATCCCGAACCGCAGAGGCCGCCCGGTGCCGACGCGCGCTACGACCGCCAAGTCCGGCTCTTTGGAGATCGTGGTCAGCACATCCTCGCCATGCAGCGAGTCGGCATCGTTGGTCTCGGGGGGGGGGGTCGGATCGCTCATCAACGAGTACCTCGCACGCCTCGGCGTTGGCCATATCGTCGCCATTGACGACGACCGCATCGACGAAACGAACTACCCGAGGCTCGTCGGATCTAGACCAGGGGATCTCGGGTCCACGCGGCTTCCTCGTGTGCTCGCGCGCTGGTTCGGACGACCACCCACCACCAAGGTCGTCATCGCCGAACGACTTGCTTTGGATGTAATGCCCGACATTGGCTTCGACGCCGTCGAAGCGGACGTTGTGGATCACGATGCGGTCCAACGCCTCGTCGATTGCGACGCAGTCTTCTTGGCGGCGGACACGATGCGCGCCCGGCTCGTCATCAATGCTCTGTGCCACCAGTACCTCATCCCTGTCTGGCAGGTCGGCACCAAGATCCAGGTCGACGCCGATGAGGGCGATGTCGAAGACGTGTTCTCGGTCGTACGACATCTTGTGCCCGGACAGTCGTGTCTGTGGTGCACGGGACTCATCGATCGCACGCAGCTTGCGGAGGAGAGCGCTTCGCCGCAACAGCGCGACGCCCAGCGCTACATCGCCGAAGTCCCCGCACCCAGCGTCGTCACCCTCAACGCCGTCGCAGCAGCCCATGCAGTCAACGACTACCTGCTCACCACCGTTGGGCTCACCGCGAGCAATCCACAAGCGGAGTGGATGCGCCATCATCCGTTGCAACGCCGCCTCGCCCAGCAACGGACCCGCACCGATGAGGCGTGCACCGAATGCCAGGGACGGCTAGGCGCTGGACCGCTAGCGAGGCTCCCAGTAAAGGCAGCCGGGCGCAGTTGAAGGTGTTCTTCCCAGACGCTCATTCGGTTTCCCATTTCTCTGGGCGACGCCCGCCCTTGTTAGGTACGGCTCAGCTGGATCGCGTTGGCCTCTGCTGAGCCAGCGCCCCGGCCAACCGCAGGAGCCCTCCGACTGCTTAAGGCTTCGGAACTGTCCCGTCTGGCCGTCATCGAGGACGACGGTGTGCCCGCGCTTGCGTCGCTTGCGCACGAAGTACGGCTCGCATGGTGCGGCCCAACAGTGGAGGTCGAGGGCATCCTCTCAGTCAAGACCGGAGGGTGTCCAGAGGACTGCCATTTCTGGCTCTCCGCGTTTCAGGTCGGAGTGAGGGTGTCGAGCAGCGCCCAGTTGGGTC
>VYBO01000069.1:2105-7236 GCA_009844405.1 Acidimicrobiaceae bacterium | reverse complement strand
GCTGCTGACACCGAGGCTCAACCCAAAAGTCCACCACTCCACGGGACGCTCCCCCATTCGTCCACTACGTAGGAAACAAGCCGCAAGTCGCGCAGTCCCACTTTCATGGATTGAGAGAGGCATGCCCATCGCTTCAAGGCGTCGCACTTTTCGACAGGATGAGCATCCGGCGTTCGGATAGCGACCCGCTGGTTCAACTCGTGTGGAGCCGGCGAGAAATCGAGAACTACCTCTGTTCGAGAGCGACGCTTACTGCCTACGCCGGTGCGTCCGAACCGCTGCCAGGTCCACTTGAGGCTTACTCACGACAGCAAGTGATGCGTGAATCCATCGAGCAGATCAGCTCAGCTATGGATACGCTCGGCAGGGGTTCGCCGTGGAGCAGCGGCGCCAAGGTGAGCGACGATTTCCTTACGCCCTTGTTCGTCAGCTACTTCCAGCGCCTCGGACTTCCGAACCTCATGCACAAGAGCAACTTCCACCAACTCGCCAAGTATGTCCCCGAGGACGAGATTGACCCCGAAGTAACCCAGAAACTTGACTCCATAGTCGAAGTCGCTGAGGGCGCACGCTCCATCGGGCCCACATAACCCGTCGACATTCCAAGTAGTGCGCCCCCCGGCTGCTACAGGGAGCGTTGGTAGGCGAGGGTGGCGATCACCACGTCCTGCAATGCCACCCCCTGCGATTCGAACAGCACGATCCCGCTGCCGGGTTGGGGCGGGGTGACCGTGCCCGCGATCACGTCGGCCAGGTCGGCCAGGCTGTCCCAGTCGAAGACGCCTTCCGCGGCGGCGTGTATCAGGTCGCCCGCCTCGGTGCGGGCCCCCTCCGCGCTGTCGCTCACCACGAAGCCGGTCCGCTGCACGGTGGTGCTGTCGACTTCCTGGCGGTCGGCCTTGGTGGACCCGACCGCACACACCAGTGCGGCGGGGTCCAGGAGCGAGCCGTCGAACACGGGCGTGTAGCTGGACGTCACCGTGGCACGCGTCTGCCGCTCCCGGTGGGGTCCCAGTCCCACGTCGAACACGGGCGTGTAGCTGGACGTCACCGTGGCCACGACCCGTGCCCCGGACACTGCGCCGTCGGGGTCGGCCACCGCCCGAGCGGGGATGCCCCAATCCCGACCCCAAGCGGCGACTTCCTCGGCCTTGCCGGGATCACGCCCCCATACCCGAAGGTCCCGTAGCGGCAGTTCCTGGGCCAGGGCCTGCATGTGGGGTCGGCTCTGGTTCCCGGTTCCGAACACGGCCGCCGTGGTCGCGTCGGGCGGGGCGAGGTGGCGCACGGCCAGCGCGCTGGCGGCCGCGGTGCGGATGGCGGTGAGGCCCAGCCCGTCGAAGGTGGCCACCAGCCCGGCGGCGGGGCTGAACAGCCCCACGAGGAAGGCGAACCCGCCGGGGTGGGTGAGGTACAGCTTGCCGCCCACCACCTGATGCCGGGGCCATGACGCGGCCATGGCGCTGCCCATCAGCCCGGGGGCCGCAGCCCGCACCCTGAGCGTGGTGGCCGCCTCGCCCGCCCCCAGGTCGCGCCAGGCCCGCTCCAGCCAGTCGGTGACCGTCTCCAGGTCACACAGCTCTGCGACCTGCTCCTCGGTGAGGTGGGGTACAGCGCTCATTGGTCCACCATTGGGGTAGCGGTGTCGACAAGGGTCGATCTCGCTCCTCGGTAGCGCTCGGGTGACGGCCAGCGTCGCGTGTCACTCGATGGCCACTGTGAGTACCGCCGCGCCCGACGCGCCGAGGCCTCGAGACCGCCTTTGGGAACATGCCCGAGAGAGGGCCGAACAATGAGCGAGCGGCGCCGAGGCCTCGGCACCGAAGAGTCAACCAGAACAGACACAGAAAGGAGAACACCATGTTGTTCGTTGGTTGGGACTGGGCGAGCGAGTCCCATGATGTGGCCGTCCTCGATGAGGACGCGACGACCGTGGATCGCTGGGCGCTGGGCCATGGCGCCGAGGGGATCGGCGACGCTCACAGCAGTTCCTTGAGGCGAGGGAGGGCCCGGGCGTTGACCGCCGCCGCGAACGACGCGGTGCCGGCCGGCTCGGTGCCCGCCGGTGCCAGGTCGTAGGTGAGCGGCCCGGTCTGCAGAGCCTCGGAGAGCGCCGCGGTCACCGGCGGGCCCAGTTTGGCCGTGTCCGGGAACCACTCCAGCAGCGCGGCCAGGGCCAGGTAGGCGCCCGACGGGTTGACCTTCCCCTTGCCGGTGTGGCGGGGCGCGGAGCCGTGCACCGGCTCGAACAGGCCCACGCAACGGCCCTGCACCGGCGGGCCGGGGTTGACGCTGGCCGAGCCGCACAGAGCGATCGACCCGGCCCGGCCGGCGGCCAGGTCGCTGAGCATGTCGCCGAAGATGCCCTCGGTGAGCACCACCGTGTCGGCCACCACGTCGTCGTGGGCCAGCTCGAAGGCCATGCGATCGATGTAGGTGTGGCGCAGCGGCACGCCTCGGGTCTCGGCCACCCGGCCGGTGATCAACCGCCACAGCCGGCTGGTCGCCATCAGGTTGGCCTTGTCCGCCGACACGATGCTGGAGGCCAGGCCCTGCTCGACCAGGTCGCAGGCCATCTCGGCCAGTTCGGCGATCTGCTCCGGGGTGAGGATCACCTCGTCGCAGGCGGCGTCTGTGCCGTCGCTCTCGGTGCGGGTGGACGCCGCGCCGTAGGCCCCGCCCAGCAGGTTGCGCAGCACGATCAGCGGCCGGTCCGCCGCGCCGCCGCTCGTGGTCGTCCCGCCACTGGTGGGAGCGGCATCGCGGTCTCCGGTGGGGTTCCGTTCAGCCGCGGCGGGGGTGCCGCCGTCGTTGGTGTTCCGGTCGGCCCTGACGATGTTGCGGATGCTGACCCTCAGGTCGTAGCGCTGGCGCAGGCCGATGATGGAGTGCTCGGGCCGGTAGTCGTCCAGCGACACGCCGGGATGCTCGCCGGCTGCGCCGAAGAACATGGCGTCGCAGGCGTCGCAGGCGGCCAAGGTGTCGGCGGGCAGGCCGGTGCCCAGCTCCCCGAAGGCGGAGGCTCCCACCGGCCAGGGCCCGGTCAGCTCGATGCGGCCCGCGCCGCCGATGGCTTCCAGCAGCTCGACCGGTCCGGCCACCACCTCCGCGCCCACCCCGTCGCCCGGCAGCACCGCGACCCGCCGCACCCGGCCCGCCGCGCTCATGCCGTCCCCGCTCGCAGCCGGAATTGGCAGCGTTGTGTGCCGTATAGGGGGCATTCTGCTGCCAATTCCCGAGGACTCGTGCCAGGATCGCCTCGGCCGTGGCGCGGGGCCAGGCTGGGGGCCGAGTGAACATGGAAGTCGACCATCCCGTCGATCACCTTCATCCCGGCTCCCCGCTCATTGTCCGGTCACGGTCGTGTGTCCCGGCCTCACGGGTCGTGTGGCTCTGCGCGCCGGTCATGCGTCTCTGTGCCCCGCTCATGCGTGGGTCGCGGTCATCGCGGCGCCTCGGCCAGGTCGACCCACTCCAGCACGGTGGCGTCGTCGAGCAGGCGTCGCCGCACCTTGCCCACTCCGGAGTCGCGGGGGATCTCCGCCAGTCTGGCCGCCGCCGCCGGGCGCATGAACGGGGGCAGTTGCCGGCTGACCGCGGCGATGGCGCCGGCCGGGATGGAAGGACCGACGAGGTACAGCACGATCTCGTCGTCCACCAGTTCACTGTTGCGTCGCCAGACGGCCACGTCCGTGACGCCGTCCACCGAGGCGAAGCACTGCTCCAAGTAGCCGATGGGCACGAACTCGCCCTTGACCCGGATCGACTCGCTAGCCCGCTCGATGAACACCAGGTTGCCGGCCTCGTCGACCCGGCCCAGGTCGCCGGTGGCGAACCAGCCGTCGTCGTCGAACGGCTGCGCCAGGCCGCCTGCTCGCCGGTAGCCGGCGAAAAGCACCCCGGGCCGGTCGGCCCGCACCTCGATCTCGCCCGCAGGCCCGCCGCGGCCGGCTCCGGCCATGCCGTCGATCCGCCACTGGACCTCGTGGCGGGCCCGGCCCCCGTAACGGGACATGCCCTCGGGATGGTCGGGCCGCTCGCCCCGCCGCCAGACCCAGATGTGGCACAGGCCGCCGGCCTCGGTGGAGCCGTAGGCCGAGAAGCCCAGCGGGACTCCGAACGTCTCCAGGAAGTCGGGGTCGGCGAAGAACACCCGGCTCACCCGGTGACCGGCCGCGTCGGCGCCGCTGGTGGCCCGCTTGAGGATCTCCACCGGCGGGGCGTGCAGGATCAGCACGGTCGCCCCGGTGTCGCGCACCAACGGCCAGAACCCGCGGGCCGAGAAGCGCTCCAGCCCCAACACCTCGGTATCGCCGGTGAGCCCGCCCACCACCCCGTAGCCCAGCGGGTTGATGTGGAACATGGGCAGCGGCGCCAGGACGGTGTCGGCATCCGAGAAGCACATGGAGTCGGCGATGAACCGGCCCAGTCGCAGGAAGTACTCGTGGGTCTGCTCGCAGAACTTGGGCAAGCCGGTGGTCCCCGACGTGTGCATCCACCCGGCTGTGTCGAAGCGGTCCCGCCCCAGCCCGGGCGCGTCGGCCAGCCTGTCGAGCCTGGTTGTGGCCCCGTCGGCGAGCACTGTCCCGTCGAGAGCGGCGGCCAACACTCCCTGGTCGAGCCCGCCGGCGTCGAGCTGGACTGCCTCAGGCGCCACCGGAGGTCCGTGGGCTCGTCCGGACCACACGACCGCGTCGGGCGAGAGCTGCTCCAGCATCTCGGCCAGCAGCTCGTCGGGATAGTCGGGGTTCACCAGGGCGGTCTCCGCTCCGGCCAGCACGAGGGCCAGCCAGGCCGTCAGATGGGAGTCGGAAGTCGTGCCGATCAGCGCCACCCGCCGGCCGTAGCCCGCACCGGCCTCCTGCAGCGCCTCTAGCGAGCTCAGGGCCAGCTCAGCGGCCTGCGCTCGCGTGGGAGTCGACTCGCCAGCAATGCCGAAGCGCGCTTGGGGCCGCCGCCGCACCCGGTCAACCACCAGTTCGGCGAGGTTCCTCACGCCGCGCCCGCGCTCCCCGAATTGGCAGCGTGGTGCACGGATGGCGTGCATTCTGCTGCCAGTTCCCGCGCCATCGTCAGGCGCTCCCCGAATTGGCAGCGTGGTGCACGGATGGCGTGCATTCTGCTGCCAGTT
>VYBO01000069.1:0-2005 GCA_009844405.1 Acidimicrobiaceae bacterium | reverse complement strand
GCTCCCCGAATTGGCAGCGTGGTGCACGGATGGCGTGCATTCTGCTGCCAGTTCCTCGGCGGAGAGGTGGGCTCAAGCCAGGCCCTCGTAGTCGTCGGCTCGCAACACCCGGCGGGCCACGTAGTTGCGCAGCACCTCCAGCGAGCCGCCCGCCACGCGCAGCACCTTCATGTCGTGCAGCAGCTGCCCGTAGTCGGTGTCGGTGTACAGGCCGTGGCCCCCGGTCAGGGCGAACGCCTCGTTGACGGCGTGCTCCGACGCCCTGATGGCCATCTTCTTGGCCAGGGTCGTGGCCAGCGCCACGTCGCCGCCAGCGTCGTGGACGTTGGCCGCGTGGTCACGGGCCAGCGACGCCCCGTGGAGGTCGCTGTAACAGTCGGCCACGGTCCACTGGATGCCCTGGAAGTCGGTCACAACCGAGTCGCCCACCTCCCGGCCCGATCCGTAGGCGATGGCGTCGGCCAGCGCCCGCCGCCCGAAACCGATCAGCTCCGAGGCGTTGCCCAGCCGGCTCATGTTGAACGTCGAGAAGAATGTGTCCATGCCCCGGCCGGCCTCGCCCAGCACCGCCGATCCCGGCACCCGCACATCGTCCAGCATCACGTCGGCGGTGGGGATCAGCCGCAGCCCGATCGGGTCGGTGCGGGTGGTCGACACGCCGGGCAGGTCGGTGTCCACCAGGAAGGCGGTGATCCCCTCGGGGGCGATGGCGTACACCAGGGTGACCTGGCTCTCGCGTCCCAGGTTCACGTGGGTCTTGGCTCCGTTGATGATCCAGTCGTCGCCGTCGTGCTCGGCGGTGGTGCGCATCAGCTTCATGGACGAGCCGACGCCTGGCTCGGAGATCGATTCGGAGAAGATCAGCGTGCCGCGGGCGATCCCCGGCAGGTAGCGCTCCCGTTGCTCGGGTGTGGCCCAGTCGATGAGCCACCGCTGGCCCTGGATCGAGATCTGCGGTGACACCAGCCCCAGCCGGCCCACCTCCTCCTCGATCAGGCAGTACTCGGCCACGCCCAGCCCGCTGCCGCCCTCCTCGGCGGGGGTGATCGGGCCGACCCATCCCCGGCTGCCCATGGCCGCGTAGATCTCGGCCGGGAACCGGGCGGCCTGCCGGCATGCCCGCAGCTCGTCGCGGTGCTCGGCCGCGAAGCCGGCCATGGACGCGATCGTGGCTTGGGGCCATTCCGGGTCCGTGAAAGTCAGGTTTACGTACATGGCTCGTCCTGGGGCAGGTTCGGCTCATGTTGTATACCAACCCGCCGGCTCGAACCGGAAGCTCGTCGACCCGTCGCTGGCTGTCGCGGCCATGGGCGCCACGCCGACGCGGCTGCTGGACGACCTCGAGACGCTGGGCCTGCTCTTCGAGTCGCTGGTGGTGCGCGACCTGCGCGTCTACGCCGGCGACTGCGGGGCCGAGGTCTACCACTGCCGAACCAGCTACGGCGACGAGATCGACGCCGTGGTCGAGCGCCGCGACGGGGCCTGGCTGGCGGTCGAGGTCAAACTGGGCCCGGCGAGGGTGGATGAGGCCGCCCGCTCCCTGCTCAAGGCGTGCGCCACGGTCGATGCCGGCGAGCGCGGCGACCCGGTGAGGAAGGTCGTGGTCACCGCCGTCGGCTACGGCTACGAGCGCTACGACGGCGTCTCGGCGGTGCCCGTCACCGCCCTCGGCCCGGCCGGGCAGGCAGTGGGCCGGGATCGACATCGACGAGGTGGCCATCGGGATCACCCAGACCAGGCTGCAGGAAGGGTCCGACGCGGCGGTCCACAACGTCGACCTCGACGGCTTCCGCGAGGGGGCTGCCGTCGCTGCACCTGCCGCCGCGCCCGCCGATGCGCACCGACCCGGACCGGCCGACGCGTTCGCCCCGCATCCGGGAGATCCGCTGGGCCGAGTTGGGCGACGGCGAGCGGCGGGCCTGTCCCGGTTGCAGCCGTCGCAAGTACTACGAGGCCCCGCGGATAGGCGGGCGACCCGGCCCATACGGGTCGGGGCCGTGGCCCG
>VYBO01000068.1 GCA_009844405.1 Acidimicrobiaceae bacterium | reverse complement strand
GGGTACGGTGGCGGGGTGCAGCGGCGCATCTTCGGCATCGAGAACGAGTACGGTGTCACCTGCACACTGAGGGGCCAGCGCCGCCTGAGCCCCGACGAGGTGGCCCGCTACCTGTTCCGCAAGGTGGTGTCGTGGGGGCGCAGCAGCAACGTGTTCCTGGGCAACGGCTCCCGGCTGTACCTCGACGTCGGCAGCCATCCCGAGTACGCCACCCCGGAGTGCGACTCGGCCCACGACCTGGTCGTGCACGACAAGGCGGGGGAGCGCATCGTCGAGCGCCTGCTGGGCGACGCCGAGGAGCGCCTGGCCGAGGAGGGCATCCGCGGCGACGTGTTCCTGTTCAAGAACAACACCGACTCGGCCGGCAACAGCTACGGCTGCCACGAGAACTACCTCACCAGCCGCCGCGACGACCTCAGCGACTACGCCGAGGTGCTGATCCCGTTCCTGGTCAGCCGCCAGATATACGCCGGCGCGGGCAAGGTGCTGCAGACCGCCCGGGGCGCCATGTACTGCATCAGCCAGCGGGCCGAGCACATCTGGGAGGGGGTGTCGTCGGCCACCACCCGGTCGCGGCCGATCATCAACACCCGCGACGAGCCCCACGCCGACGCCGAGCGGTTCCGGCGGCTGCACGTGATCGTGGGCGACTCCAACATGAGCGAGTACACCACCTTCCTCAAGGTCGGGGCGTGCGCGCTGATGCTGCGGATGCTGGAGGACCCGCGGGTGGTGCTGCGGGACATGACGCTGGAGAACCCGATCCGCGCCATCCGCGAGATCAGCCACGACATCACCTGCCGGCGCCGGGTGCGGCTCGCCACCGGCCGCGAGGTCAGCGCGCTGGAGATCCAGTCGGAGTACCTGAACCGGGCCCTGCGCTACGCCGAGCACCACGACCTCTCCGACGAGGAGAAGAAGGCTCTCACCATGTGGGAGTACTGCCTGACCGCCATCGAGCAGGACCCGCTCCAACTCGACCGCGAGATCGACTGGGTCGTCAAGCACCACCTGGTGGAGGCGTACCGCGAGCGGCACGGCCTGGACCTGGCCGACGCACGGGTCGCCCTCGTGGACCTCCAGTACCACGACGTCAGCCAGAGCCGCGGCCTCTACTACACCATGCAGCACCGGGGGATGGTCGAGACTCTGGTTACCGAGGCCGAGATCCATCACGCAGTGGAGAACCCGCCGTCCACCACCCGGGCCCGCCTGCGGGGCGAGTTCATCCGCCGGGCCAAGGAGCGCCGCAGGGACTACACCGTCGACTGGGTCCACCTGAAGCTCAACGACCAGTCCCAGCGGACGGTGCTGTGCAAGGACCCGTTCAAGTCCTACGACGAGCGGGTGGAGAAGCTGATCGCCTCGCTCTAGCGGCTGGCCCTGTAACGTCCATCCGCGGTCCGGCAGCATCCGCCGGACCGCAGCTCCTCGCCATGGACAAGTTCGAACGGCTCTTGAACCTCACGGCGGCGCTGCTGCACACCGCGCAGCCGCTCAGCGCGAGCGAGCTGCGTGAGCGCATGGCCGGCGCCTACTCGGAGGACAAGGCGGCCTTCAGGCGGATGTTCGAACGCGACAAGGCCGACCTGAGGGCGATCGGCGTGCCCATAGCGGTATCGACCCTCTACCGGCTCGACCCGCCGGTGGAGGGCTACCGCATACCGGCCCGGGCCTATGTCGGGCGCGACGTGCGCTTCGACCCCGAAGAGCTCGCTGCGCTGCACCTGGCCACCAACCTGGTTCGACTCGAAGGGGGCTCCGGCGCGGGCCTGGCCCGGCTGGGCGGCGCGGCATCGGCCGCCGCCGCCGGGACCGTCGAGGAGGTGGGCGAGCTGCCCTTCCACGACTCGCTGGGGAGGCTGGTGGCGGCCGCGATCGGACGCCGGGAGGTCTCGTTCGTCTATCGCGAGGCCGAGCAGCGCGTCGAGCCGTGGCGCCTGTCGTTCCACCGGGGCCACTGGTACCTGGTAGGATGGGACGCCGGCCACGGCACCGAGCGCATGTTCCGGGTGGACCGCATCGACAGCGAGGTCGAGGAGCTAGGCGATGCGTCGCGCCCGGTGGGGGAGGGGCCCGATCCCCGGACGCTCATGCCCTGGGAGTTCGGCGCGGGCGAGGCGGTCGAGGCCCGGGTGCTGGTGGACGCCGACCAGGCGAGCTGGGCCTGCCACCGGGCCGGCGTCGACGGTGAGCGCCGGCCCGACGGCTCGGTCGTGCTCACCCTCCAGGTGCGCGACGCTGCCGCCTTGAGGTCGTTCGTGATGGAGTTCCTCGAGCACGCCGAGGTTCTCGACCCCGACTGGCTGCGCGAAGAGGTCAAGGCCTGGCTGGAAGCTTTATAGGGGCTGCCGCCGCATGCTCGAAGCCGCCTGAGCCAGCTAGCCCCCCGGGCCGCGGTCGTCTCCCGCAGCGCGGTCGTCTCCCTGCGGCGCTGAGTCCGGGATTCCGATCCCGAGGAAGCCCTCGATGCGGGCCAGGCGCTGACCGTTCTCGACCACCAGGACGCGGAGTTCGCCGATCTCTGCGCGCAGTTCGCCCATCTCGGTTCGCAGCCCGTCGATCTCGTTGGAGAACTCGGCGCGCAGTTCGGTCTCGAGGCGGATGATGTCGGCGCGCAGCTCGGTGCGCAGGTTGTCGGTGGTCTGCTGCTGGTTCCAAATGATCGCAAACACTCCCAGAACGACCGCGACCAGCTGTGCGAGGGGGATGAGCTGTGGCCAGCGCGGCGAGGCGTCGCTCGACGCGGGCACTGCGGCCGCTTCCGGTCCGGCCGCCGGCGCGGCCCCGGCTGCCGGGCTCTCGCCCTGAACGCTGAGCGCTTCCGATGCCGCCACATCGACATGGTACCATGCTCAGCCATTTATTGCACTATAAAATCATGAAAGATACTTTCAACGCCAACAAGCTGACGTTGACCGGCCGGCGAGCCGTTCTAGGGTGGTGAGGTGACCTCGGTGCCGGGTGCGAACCCGACCAGTCTGTCGGTGGCCGAGCGCATGGCCCGCCTGCTGGGGGTCGTGCCCTGGGTGGTCGAGCAGGACGGCGCCCACCTCGACGACATCTCGGCCCGCTTCGACTACCCCCGGGAGCAGCTGCTGGAGGACCTCGAGCAGCGCCTGTTCTTCGTGGGGGTGCACCCGTTCACCCCGGACACGCTGATCGAGGTGCGCATCGAGGACGGGATCGTCGACATCGAGTACGCGGACTGGTTCTCGCAGCCCATGCGGCTCTCGGTGGAGGAGGCGACCCGGCTGCTGGCCGCGGGCCGCAGCGTGCTCGACATGACCAAGGGGAGCGGGCGGGGACCGTCGGGCGACGACGACGAGGCCGCCCCGCTGGTGCGGGCGCTGGCGAAGCTGAGTATGTCGCTGGGCTCGGAGGTAGCGGACAGCGCCGACTACATCGAGGTGAGTCTGGGCAACGCCCCGTCCCACACCCTCCACGACCTGCGGCGGGCCATCAGCGGGCGGCGGCAGATCGAGATCGAGTACTACTCCCAGGGCCGCGACGTGATGACGTCCAGGGCCGTCGATCCGGCTCGCCTCTTCAGCCATGACGGCACGTGGTACCTGTCCGGCTGGTGCCACCGGGCCGGCGCCGAGCGGGTCTTCCGCGTCGACCGGATCCGCACGCTGGTCGTGCTGGACTCGGACGCGGAGGTCGATCTGCCCTCCGGACCCTCGCCGACGCTCTCGATCGACAGCGTGGACCGCACGGTCACGTTATGGCTGGCGCCGGAGGCCGTCTGGGCCGCCGACTACTACTCGGCGCGGGAGCGAAGGGAGCATCCCGACGGCAGCGTCGACGCGGAGTTCGCTGTGGCCAGCGAGTCGTGGCTGGCCCGGCTGCTGGTGCAGCTCGGGCCCCAGGCGGAGATCATCGACGTCCACGAGGCCATCGACCCGGATCTGCGGGCGGCCACCGCGGCGCGGATGCTGGAGCGGTACCGCCGGTGACCGGGCCAGCCGCGGCTCGACCGGGCGATCCCGCCGAACCGTCACCGGCGGATTCCCCCTGGCGGAAGGCGGCCAGCTGGGCGGTCGGGACGCAGCCGCCTGGAGCGCAGCCGCCCGGAGCGCCCGCCGACGATGCCGCGCCCGTCGAGGATCCCGACGGGCCGCCGCCAGCTCCGGGCCGGCGTGCGCTGTCGGCGGCCGTCGAGTGGCTCGTCGTGCTGGTCTGCGCCCTGGGTCTGGCCCTGCTGCTCAAGGCCTTCTTGGTGGAGGTGTTCATCATCCCGTCGGGCTCGATGGAGCCCACCCTGGTGGTGGACAACCGGGTGGTCGTGTACAAGCTCGGATACCGCCTCCACGACGTGAACCGGGGCGACGTGGTCGTGTTCGACAATCCGGGCCAGGGTCCGGGCACCGACGACCTGATCAAGCGGGTCGTTGCCCTGGAGGGCGAGACCTTCGAGATCCGCGACGGTTCGGTGCACATCGACGGCGCCCGGCTGGAGGAGCCCTACCTCCAAGCGGGCGAATGGACGCTTCCCAAGGCGCCCATCCGGGGCTGCGTGAACGAAGCCGACTCGACGTACTGCGAAGTGCCCGAGGGCACCGTCATCGTGCTCGGCGACAGCCGCGAGGACAGCCGCGACAGCCGCTACTTCGGACCCGTGGACGTGGACGACATCGTGGGCCGGGCCTTCATGAAGATCTGGCCCCCGAACGACGTCGGCGGCTTGTAGCCGCGCCCGTGGGCCGCGCTGGCTGCGTGATGCTGGCCTGATGGGTACCCGGATACCGGCCCTGCTGGCGCCGCCCATCGCGTTCGCTCACCGCGGGGCGCGGGCCCATGCCCGGGAGAACACGCTTGAAGCGTTCGCGCTGGCTTGCGAGATGGGAGCCACCGGCATCGAGACCGACGTCTGGGCCACCGCCGACGGCGAGATCGTGTTGAACCATGACGGAGCAGTCGGGGGACTGGCCACGCTGCCGATCCGCCGGATCCTGGGGAGGTCCATCGCCAGCCTGCCCCGAGCCCGGCTCCCCGCCCACATCCCCGCTCTGGGCGAGTTCTACGAGCGTTGCGGCACCGATCTGGATCTGAGCGTCGACGTGAAGGACGAAGCCGCCTTCGCAGGCCTCATCGCGGCGGCCCGGGACCACGGCGCGGCGGACCGGCTGTGGGTCTGCCACCACGACGCCGGCGTGCTGGAGTCCTGGCGGGCTGCCGCGCCCGAGGCTCGGCTGGTTCACTCCACCCGCCTGGACCGGCTCCCGCGAGGCCCCGAGCGCCACGCCGCCGATCTCGCCCGGGCCGGCATCGACGCGGTGAACTTCCGCCGCGAGGACTGGAACGGCGGGCTCACCACGCTCTATCACCGCTTCGGCCGGTTCGCCCTGGGATGGGACGCACAGCAGGCCCGCCAGATCGCCGAATTGGTGGACGCCGGCATCGACGGCGTGTACAGCGACCACGTCGACCGGATGGTGGAGACCCTGGCCCGCTTCACGGACGACGACGGCCTGAATCCCCTGTAGCCCGTAGGGAGCCGTTCACGGCTCGCGGGTATCGTTCCGGTCATGTGGATGCTGGTGCCGGCCGCGGCCACCGTCATCGCCCTCGGGGTGCTCATATGCGGTCTGCGGGCCGTGGCTCGCGCCGCGGCCGGTCTGACCGGAGCATTGAGGAAGACGTCGGCGGCGGCCGTGGCCTCCGACGAGCTGTCGCGTTCCGCGGCCCGGCTGGGCGACCACGCCGAGGCAACCAGGGCCGCGGCCGACGGGTTGCGCGCCAACCGGACCGAGCCGCCCAGTGCGCAGCCGCCGCAAGCTCGCCCTCGCTAGCGATTCCGCTGTTGTTCGCTGCGCTCACGGGCCGCTCGGGCCACGGCCTCGCAAGCTCGCCCTCTAGGCTGACGGGGTGGGAAACCTCGGCGGGGGAGAGATCCTGGTCATTCTGCTGGTCGCCCTCATCGTGCTGGGTCCGACCAAGCTGCCCCCGGCCGTCCGGCAGGTCGGCAAGGTCGTGGGAGAGATCCGCCGCATCGGCCAGGGCTTCCAGGCGGAGCTGCGCGAGGCGGCCAAGCCCCTGACGGACGCGACCGCCGATCTGAAGGCGGCCGACAAGAGCCTGCGTGAGACCACCCAGAAGCCCCTCAAGGAGATGAAGGACACGCTGAAGGCCGCCGATCCGCGCAAGGTGATCGAACCCCCGCCCGCGGCCAAGGACGAGGCCAAGGACGCCACGGCATCGGGCAAGCGCGGCGACGCATCGGGAACGGCCGCGGCGGAAGCTGCCGCGGCGGGCCCGGTCTCCTGGGGCACCGCCGAGGCGAGGGTGAGCCCGCCGCCCGCAGCCGGCGGCGAAGACACCGACGCGACCGCCGATGCTGTCGGGCCGGATGCCGAGTCCAAGACCGACGGCACGCCTGACTAGGACTAGGACTCACCAACCGCCGCGATGACCGACGCAGTCGACGACACGGCCCCGATGGAGCGCCCGGACGACGGCGACAGCGGCGACGTCGGCCATATGACGCTCATGGAGCATCTGGCCGAGCTCCGCAACCGCCTGATCAAGTCGGTCATCGCGGTTGCCGTGTGCGTAGTCGGCTGCTGGATCCTCTACCCGTTCATCCTCGACTTCCTGCTCGAGCCGTACTGCAAGACCTTCCCCGTCGAGGACCGGATCGACTCCCACCTGTTCGGTCCCGACGGCGGCTGCAACCTCTATGTGTCCAGCCCTCTCGAACCCTTCAGCGTGCGCATCACGCTGGTCGGCTACTCAGGGCTGGCCTTGGCCATGCCGGTGCTGCTGTGGCAGGCGTGGCGGTTCATCGCGCCCGGCCTGTACCGCCACGAGAAGCGCTACGCGGTGCCGTTCGTGGCTGCGGGCGTGCTGCTGTTCTTCCTGGGCGTCGCGCTGGCATACTGGAGCCTGCCCCGGGCCCTCGACTTCCTGAAGGACATCGGCGGCCCCGACCTGGTGTCGCTGTTCAGCCCGCAGCGCTATCTGGGCTTCGTGGTGAGGATGATGGTGGCATTCGGCGTCGCCTTCCAGTTCCCGATAGTCCTCATCGGGCTGCAGGCCATGGGCATCGTCGAGAACCGCACCCTTCGCAAGATCCGCTCCTACGCGGTGGTCGGGATCGTGGTGCTGGTGGCGGTGATCACCCCGAGCGGCGACCCCTTCACGCTGCTGGCGCTGTCGATTCCGATGTACGCCTTCTACGAGTTCGCGATCCTCTGGGGCGTGCTCGCCCGCCGCCGGCAGAGAAGGCGCGAAGCGGCTGAGAGGCCGAGCAGGTAGGCGGGCGAGTCCGGTGCATACGGGCGAGGCCGTGGCCCGAGCGGCCCGTGAGCGAAGCGAACAAGAGCGG
>VYBO01000007.1 GCA_009844405.1 Acidimicrobiaceae bacterium | reverse complement strand
CCACGGCCCCGCCCCGTATGGGCCGGGTCGCCCGCCTATCCGCGGGGCCTCCTAGTCATTCGGCAGCGACGGCGGCAGGGAGGCGACGATCCGTGCGGTCTCGACGCTGACGGTGACGAGGCACCGCAGGTGCCGGATCAGGTTGAACGGCTCGCCGGCCCAGTCGTGCCAGCCGTTGGGGTCGTCGACGATGCCGGAGGCCTTGTCGTGCTTGACCCGCAGGCTCTCGACGGCCCAGTGCAGCGGTGAGCGGCCCGACACGGTGTAGTCGTGGGCCTCGGGCGGGATGCCGACGAGGCGGCAGCGGTCGTTGACCACGAGGACGCTGCGGTCCTCGTTGCGGTGGCCGTGCCCGCCGCCCCAGCGCATCTTGGAGGCGATCCGGTAGGCGGCAGGGTCGGCTGCGCCCTCGTCGGGCTCGCCGTCCACGAGGCAGGCCAGCGGATACTCCTCGACGGCCTCGTAGCCGATGTGCAGGTCGATCAGCTCGCGGCCCGCGGCGCGGAAGGCCTCGAAGTCGTCGGCCAGCGGTATGCGCGGCAGCTTGCGCTGGAGGTCGTGTCGGTAGCGCTCGCGCCAGTCGGGCGCGTGCATCACTCCGTAGGTGTACTCCCAGACGCCGTCCTTGGTGACCTCGGGGCCGTAGCGATCCTGGAACTGCGCCAGGGCCCAGTCGGTGACGTTGTCGCGGTCCGACGGTTCGGCGGCAAGGCCAAGTTCGAGCCTGTCGGCGCCGGGGATCGAGTTTTTCATGGCGACGAGACCGCGCTGAGCCGTTCAGCGAATTCAGGGACTGAAGAGGTGATGGTCTGCCACAGGATCTCGTCGTCGCTGCGCCAATACTCGTGTGACAGCAGGTTGCGCAGTGCCTCCGCCTTGCCGACCTCCAGGCCGGGGTTCGCCTCGACGAGTTCGTGCGACAATGCCCCGGCAGCCGTTCCGATGATGTCGAGCAGGCGTTCTGCCGCCCTTCGGACCACGGGATCGGACTCGAACCGCGACCGGCCCATGGCCACGATCGAGGCGATCTCGTCGGCAGCGCCGAGGATGTCGCCAACACGCTTGTCGTCGCCGCGTGTCACAACGGGATCGCGTCGTCGAGCATGGAACGACAATGATCTCTGAGACCGGCGCGGTACACGACGTCCACCTCTTGGTCCAGGAGTTCCCGCAGCTCGATCTGGAGACCGGCGACATCGAACAGAGTCGCGCCTGGAAGGAAGTCAGCCAGAAAGTCGATGTCGCTGTGCTCGACCTCCTCACCGCGAGCCACCGAGCCGACGAGCGCGATCGACCGTGCCCGATTGCGCGCCGCGGCAGCGAGAATAGCCTCGCGATGTCGCGTGACGATCTCGGTGCGACGCTTCACGCCAGCATCGTACTGTGCGCAGCGTCGTCGGCTCATCGCCAGGATGAGCGGGGGCAGGGTGCGGGTCTGCTGGCCGGGGCCCATCAGGTGCAGATCGGGGAGGATTGCGGTGGCCAGTGCGCCGAAGATGGCCATGTTCGACGGCCCGGCGATCATGACGGCCTCCGGCGGGGCATGTCTCGCGTCTGGCGCTGTCCGGCGATGGTCGCCAGGTCCGGGACTGTCGCCGTCGCGAAGGCCTCAGCCATCTCAGCAAGTTCGTGCTGCTTGGAAGCTTGTTGAGGTTTCTGCTCGGCTTGGGCCCTCAATGTCACGCTCCTCCGGAACGTACGGGCGGCGACTCAGTCCAAGCACTTCAGGTCGCACAGGTCGGGCCAGCTTCGCCATCACTGATATCTTGCGGTCCATGCAGGTGTCCGAGAAGCAGATCGGCGACTGGGCGGCAGCGGCCTGGGGCCGCACCACTGTTGAGCGCATCGACGAACCCGAGGGCTTCGTGGCGGAGTGCGAGGCAGCGCCGGGGGCCGTGGCCTTCGGCCGCACCATGGAGGAGGCGCTTGAAGAGATGCGGACCGTGCTGATCGACTGGGCCACGCTTCGGGTGGAACGCGGCTACCGCCTGCCGCACATCCGTGGAGCCGTCGCCGCCGGCATGTGACAGGACGCCTGGCGCCCGTCTCACGGCAGCCCGCCGGTGGGGCGTCAACGAGCGGACGCGTTCCCGCATGTGACAGGACGCCTGGCGCCCGTCTCACGGCAGCAGCTCATCCGACGACTCCGACGGCTCGGTTGGTCCGGCCCCGTCCAGGGCAGCCGCCATGCGCACATGGTCAAGGACGAACACCAGCTCACCATCCCGAACCCTCACCTCGGCGACATCGGTGCGGACCTGCTTGTGAGACTCCTTAGAGCGAGCGCGGATTGATCGGCGGCCAATCGCGGCGTGGGGTGGTCATTTCCGCTCTTGTTCGCTTCGCTCACGGGCCGCTCGGGCCACGGCCCCGCCCCGTATGGGCCGGGTCGTCCGTCTATCCGCGGGGCCTCTTAGACAGGCCGGCATCACACGGGAGGAATGGCTGGGATCCGAGCGGGCACGGCCGTCGTGAGGTCGCCACTTCGATCATCACGGTGCCTGCCGCCGGGGCAGGGCCCTGGTCTGCTGACCGGGGCCCATGAGGTGCAGGTCGGGAAGGCAGGCGGCGGCCAGAGCCCCGAAGATGGCCATGTTCGACGGCCCGGCGATCATGACGGCCTCCTCCGGGGCAAAGCCCTGGTCTGGCGCGAGCCGTTGATGTTGGCCAGATCGGGAATCGTGGCCGCGGCGAGGGCCTGGAAGGTCATGTTGGACGTCCCCGACATCAGGATGGCCTCCGTCTGGGGATGGCGCGGGTCGGCTGGTTTGTCCCGCAACCGCTGAGGTCGGCCGGAACGTCGGTCGCGAGGGCTGCGAAGATCGCCCGGTTGTTGGGAGACGCGACCAAGACCCCCCCCCCGCGGTCATGGCCTGTGCCGGACCGTCGCCCGACAGGCCGGGTCCAGCGTGTGCAGGTCCGGCAGAATCTCCGATGCCAGCGCCGCGAACACGGTCCGGTTCGACGGGCTCGCCATCAGGATCGCCTCCGCCGGGGGATTGCCCGGCACCCGCCCTGGTTGGGTCCGAGGAAGTTGAGGTCGGTGATGCAGCCTGTGGCGAGGAGCGAGCTGAGGCCTCGATTGTTCTGCATCGGAAGGAGTACTCTCTCTCTCTCTCTCTCTCTCTCTCTCTCTCTCTCTCTCTCTCTCTCTGATTCGGGTGGGAACATCTTGGAGATGGTCTTGACCGACGACAGGATGCGGTCGTCCTCGTAGAGCCACAGCTTGGTGAACGGCCGGTACAGGACCTCCCGGATGCGGGACTCGTCGAATACGATCTCCTCGCGCTTGGCCAGCGACTGCTTGAGGGTGCCGGTCCACTTGATCCGGTCGAGTTCGTCGTTGCCGGTGCACTCGTCGACGGTGCAGCCCGCTTCCACGAGCTCCAAGGCGTCGTTGTAGGCCGCTATCAGCCGATTGATCCTTGTGCACAGGTCCTCGTAGGAGAACGAGTAGACATAGGTGTCGCAGTTCGTCGCGATCCCAAGAGCGTGGTCATCCATGACGCTCAAGCCTGAGCGGCCGCTCTTGGCGAGTTCGCAAACAGGCATGAGTTCCTCGAAGCTGCCGTCAGTGATGTCGACCCAGTCGTGGGCGTCGTTGGGTTCGACCGTCTCGAACTGGTCGCTGGTCACGTCGCCGAGTTCGGCGAGCCAGTCGAACTTCTGTTTCAGAGTCGAGTACTGGGGTACCTCGGCATAACGCAGAACCGCAGGACTATCCGGGCTCATGGCCGGATTGCGGACCAGGACCGTGATCTGCACGCCGTTGCGGGAACCAGCACCGAAGATCTTGTGTCCCTCACGCCGGAACTCGTCGCCGGACTTCATCGCATCGCCGCGCAGATTGACCACATAGACGCTCGTGAACTCATCGCGCAGTGCGGCACGCATTCCCGCCAGCGACGGCGCGTTGGACAGAGAGTTGGGATGCACGAACGCCACGATCCCGGGTCGGGTGGCGTCGCCGTCGGGGCCGCCGATCCGGTCCGACGCCCAGCGGATCGCCTCGACGTACAGGTTGCCTGCTGACTTGCCGGCGCCGCGGCCGGTGACCTGTTTGTGGCGGCGGCCGTAGGTGTCGCGCACCCGTTGCTCGATGTGGGGGTAGGAGATGTTGGGGTTGTCGTCGCCGGCGGACTTCTGGCCGGCCGACCAGGGCGGGTTGGCCACGATCACCTGGATGGGCAGCTCGTTCTGGGCGATGGCGCGGCCCGAGTTGTCGGCGATGGCGCCGGTGCCGGGCAGGCGGCCGTCGCCGGACAGGAGGAACGTGTCGGTGAGCACGATCCCCTCGAAGGGCTCGTAGCCGCCGGTGCGGTCCCGGTAGCCCTCCTCGATCTTGAGGGCGGCCAGGTAGTAGGCCAGCAGCACCACCTCGTTGGCGTGGATCTCCGGGGAGCCCGACGAGGCGAACCTTCGGGCCGCGCCGTGGAACTTGCGGGGCAGGTCCTCGTCGCGGACCAGGTACTCGCCGTCCGCGCCGCGCTGGGTGAGCAGGCGGTTGACGAAGGTGCCGGTGCCGGTGAATGGGTCGAGGATGTTCACGCCCGGATCGCTCAGGCCCCGGCCGAACTCGGCGCGGGCCACGGCGTCCACGGATCGCAGGACGAAGTCCACCAGCTCCACCGGCGTGTACACGATCCCGAGCCGCTTGGTCTCATCGGGCATGGCGGCGGCGAAGAACTGCTCGTACACCTCGAGCATCACCTTGATGCGGGTGTCGGAGTCGGCCGCCTCCGAGAGCCGGTCTCCGACGCTGGCATAGAATCGCTCCAGCCCCCGGGTCTCGTCGCGCAGCAGCACCTCGGCGGCCTTGAACTCGTCGAGCAGCTCGTTGAGGGCCTTGGAGATCGGGTTGCGGTCGGCGAAGCCGCTGCCCGAGAACAGCGCGTCGAACACCGGCACCGTCACCACGTGCTGGGCCAGCATCGACACCAGCTCGGCCCGGGCCAGCGGCCGGCCGACGGTGGCGGCCATATCGGCCTCGAAGATCTCGAACGCTGCGACCAGCCGCGGACTGGCGCGCAGCGCGGCGCGGGCCCGCTCGGCGATGGTGCCGGTGATGCGGGCCACCTCGGCACCCCAGCGGTGCCAGTACTGGCGGTCGCCGCACTGCTCCACCACCTTGGAGGCGACCGCGTCGTGCAGCGGCAGCCGGCCCTGCACCGACACTTCGGCGGCGCCGGACATGTCGCAGTCCCCCTCGCAGCCCGCCTCGCCGCACCGGTCGCACAAGCCGGCAGTCAGAATCCTCAACGGCGGCTTGCCGGTGAGGTCAGCGGTGTTGATGGCCACGTCGAGGCGCTCGTCGTGGGAGCGCAGCGCCTTCAGCACGCTCCACACCACCTTGAAGTCCGACCCCGACAGCACCTCGTCGTCGTCGAGTCGCATCCCGGCCGGCACCACCACCGGCAGCACCACGTAGCCGCAGTCCTTGCCCGGCGCGCGCCGCATCACCCGCCCCACCGCCTGCACCACGTCGATCTGGGAGCGCTTGGGCTCGAGGAACAGCACCGCGTCGAGCGCGGGAACGTCCACGCCCTCGGTAAGGCACTTGGCGTTGGTGACGATCCGGCAGCCGCCTTCGGGGTCGCCGCCGCGCAGCCATCCGAGGATCTGGGCGCGCTGCAAAGCGTTGCGGCTGCCGTCGGTGTGGCGCACCTCGAAGCCCAGCAGCTCCGGCGACCCGTCCGCCTCGCGTCCCGCCGCCCCCAGAGCGCTCCCGGGCGTGCCCGGCGACGCCGCAGTCACGAGGTCGTCGTCGCGCGCCGCGGGCCCGGAGCCCCCAGAGTTTCCCGGCGTGTCCGGCGACATCTCGACCCGGAGCCCGTCGGTCGCCGCGGGCCCAGACCCGCCATC
This sequence comes from Acidimicrobiaceae bacterium, assembly GCA_009844405.1. Classification (GTDB taxonomy): domain Bacteria; phylum Actinomycetota; class Acidimicrobiia; order Acidimicrobiales; family Aldehydirespiratoraceae; genus Aldehydirespirator. The sequence continues at coordinate 37,776 of VYBO01000007.1, read as the reverse complement.
AGCCGGCGACGCCGCAGGCCGGACCCGAGTGTCGGCCAGCCGTCCCGCCCTGTCGCGGGCCGCAGCGGCCGCGGACTCCTCAGCGGAGACCGCGTCGACTATCCGGTTCCAGTGCTGCTCGACCCGCTGGGAGCTGCGGATCGTGTTGGTGAACGCGATGGCCCGGCCCGCGTTCAGGCCGCCCGCAGAGACCGCGCCGGTGGTGCGGCCGTGCGGCGAGCGGGTGCTGGGATCGGCGAGCGCGTCCCAGCAGCCCACGAACTTGACGGCCTCCTCGGTGGTGACTCGCGTGCCAGCGCCCCCCCCCCGCGGCGGAAGCGCCGTCCGCGAGGTTGAGCACGCCATCGCCGAGCAGGGAGGCGATGTGCAGCTCCGACACTGCGATCACCAGCACCTCGTAGTCGCTGAGGTGTCCGTGCTCGACGGCTGCGCCGAAGCTCATCCGGTACAGCTCCGGACCGTAGGTCGCCTCGTCGTCCATCGAGAACACGTCGAAATCGCGGCTGTGCTCGCGGGCCTGGGCCCGCACCCGGTCGGTGTAGACACGCGGCGTGGCCGTCATGTAGAGGCGCTTGGCCGAAGCGATCCGGCTCCCGTCGTGGATCAGCGTGAAGTGGCTGCCGGCGTCGGCCTCGTGCACCCCGGTGGTGCGGTGGGCCTCGTCGCACAGCGCCAGATCGAAGCACGACGAAGTTGAGACGCTGCCCGCGGCCTGCTGGGCCTGCTCGACAACCTCCAGCGACTGGTAGGTGCAGAACACCACCGTCATGGCCTCGCCCGCAGCCTCCGCGAGCGCCGCTGCCACCCGGTCGGGTTCGGTGGTGACCGGCATGGCCAACTCGACGAGGTCGGCGTCCTCGTCGTTGCGGCCCGCCCGGGTGTCCGAGCACACTCCGATGTAGCGGTGCGGGATCCGGGGGTCGCGCTGCGCGGCCCACTCGCGCATCGTCTGGCCCATCAGGGCGATCGACGGCACCAGGTACAGCACCCGGCCGCCGGCGCCGGCCATGCGCTCGGCGATCCAAAGCGACACCACCGACTTGCCGGTCCCGCACGGCAGGATCAGCTTGCCGCGGTCGCGTCCGGCGAGACCGTCGACCACTGCGTCCACAGCCCGGCTCTGGTACGGCTTGGGCTCATAGCGCGCCGACGCGAACCGCAAGTCCTGGGGGCGGTCCAGGAACGCGGCCCAGTCCACCGGCCACCCGTCGAGGTCGGCCGCGTGCAGCACCTCGCAACGTGGATGGGCCTTGCGCACCACCAAGTCGGCGTTGGCGCCCAACTCGGCGGTCACGACCAGCAGCCGCGAGGTGAAGCGCTCCGCGGCCGACGCCGACAGGAACGAGTCCACGTCCGACTTCGCGATGGTCGCCGACGGGTCGTAGCACTTCGCCTGCACGGCGCACAGCCCGCCGCCCCACTCGTCGGTCAACTCGGCCACCAGGTCGATGCCGAAGTCGGCGCCGTAGCCGAGACGCTCGCGGTCGGGCCACTCCGGCCAGCGCCACACGCGACGGAAGCGCTGCGGGCCGTACGCGCCGGGGTGGGCCTCGAACGCCGCCTTCAGCAGCCGCTCGAACACCCGGCCCCGCTGCTGGGGCGACGCGAACCGCCGGTTCAACAGGTCCAACAGCATCGCGCCGCCGGGATCAGCCACAGCACCGCACACTACTTGCAACATCCCCTACGTTCCACGGCGAGGAGCAGTCAGAAGAAGTGCCTCACATCGAGCACCACCAAGTCGCTGCCTTCAACCACCCAGGCCACCAGGCACACATCGTCGCCCACATCGACGCTCTTGGTCCAACCGAAACCGCCCTCGATCTGGACCTGAGTCCCCACAGCGCGATGCCCCTCAGGATCAGCCTCCAGAAGGCGCACCACCCCCTCGGCGCCTGCGGCAAGGCGATCTCGCCCCCGCGCCCGCAGGGCCTCGATGCCAGCCACCGCCTTCGCTGTCAGAACTACATTCATGTCATTGGCAACTCTACTGGCCCGGCCTCCCACGCAGCCTTCTTGCGAACCTTCGCTTGAGAACCCCGCCAACTCCAGAGACCTGGGCCGACCACCGCTACCGGCGGCGGATTTGCTACCGTGGTTGGCGCCCCCCTCACGCGCCCAACCGGGAGGCTGGTTGCCATGGCCCGAGACACTGCCCGTCGGCTCCTCCACCTAGACGAGCGACGACCGACCGAACTGAACAGCGTCGGCCGCGCCAGCAACAGCGCACACGCCGTCACGGAGGACGACGACGGCACGCCCGCGGAGCACTCGAACGACTCTTGCCTGGCTCGGCTGAGCCGCTTTGAGATCGAAGGCCTCTTCGAGCGTGACTCGACCGAGCGACTCGATGCGACCGTCGTCGCCGACCCCTTAGCCGCGGCAGTTCGGCTGGCGTGTTTGGCGCTGTGTCAAGCGGGGCTTTGGGGTCGCTCCTATGGCGATGTGCAGATGGACCATCCCCGCTTCGACGAGGCTGTCGCCGCCGCCGCTGCGGCCAGCGACGAGAAGCAGGCCCTCGCCGCGGCCATCGCGATCCTCGGTGGTCCCGAAGCATTGAAGGCCCCCGGCTGGGCTTCCGCTCCGTAAGCGAAACCGGCCGCCTCGCCGGCCCAAAGGCCTGCTGAGGGGCGGCCCCTCAGGCGCCTATCCCGAACAGGCGAGCTGCGTTGGTGCCCAGGATCCGGGTGCGGGACTGCTCGGTGAGCCGGGCCTCGGCCAGGAAGGCCATCGGGTCGGTGGGGCCCATGCGGATGGCTGTGCGGCGAAGACATCGCCACCGTCGGCGTATCGGGGGCCGGACACGGCGCGGACAGATGAGACGCAGCGTCGATTTCGCCGGCATTTCTCAACGGTCTGACTTGCTGTCATGCGCCGACCCGCGCCCGCCCATAACCTGCCAGCGTGAACACCGACCGCGGGCAGGCCGCGGACGCCGAGCAGGCCGCGGACGCCGAGCAGGCCGCGGACGCCGAGCAGGCTGCGGACCCGGAGCAGGCTGCGGACCCGGAGCAGACGCCGGGTCGGGCGCGCTCGCCGCTGTACCGCTCACGTGCGCTGGAGCGCAGCGGCCGGGTCGAGCCGATCGACGGTCTGCTGCGCGTCACCGCGCCGCACGAGTGGGCGATCCTCGCGGCCGTCGCGGCGGCACTGCTCGCCGCGGCCGTATGGGCGGCGACCGCGACGGTCGAACGCGGCGTCACCGTGCCGTGCGCGGCGGCCCAGCCGGGCGAGTTCCATCTGGCCACTGCGCCCGCTTCGGGCATCGTGGCAGACCTGCTGGTGGAGCGAGGCGACCGCGTCGAGCCTGGTCAGACGCTGGCGCGGATCTCCAATCCCGAGCTGGCCACACCGGTGGCGCAGGCCCGCGCACGGCTCGCCGCCCTCGAGGCCGCCGGAGCGGACGCCGTCGGTCAGGCGGCCGCGCGTGCCGAGTTGTCGGAACTCGAGCGGCTGCGGTCGTCGGGCGCCGAGGTGCGCAGCCCCGCGGCCGGCGTCGTGGCGAAGGTGGCTGCGGTCCCCGGCGCATCCCTGGAGGCCGGCGCTGAGGTGATGTCGCTGCGTTCGGGCGCGGATCGTCCTCTCGCGGCGGTCGCATCGCTCGACGCGGCCGCGGCGGGCGAAGTGCGTCCCGGCATGGCGGCGCGCGTCTCCTGGCGCCAGACGGCCACTGGACCGCCGCTGGTCGTCCCGGCCGAGGTGGCCGCGGTCGTGTCGTCGGCCGCAGCGGAGTCGGGGAACGGCGAGCCTGGCACTAGCGAATGGGTGTTCGCGGCGCCGGTGCCTGCAGCCTCCGCGGTGCCGCACCGGGCGGTGCTGGACTTCGACGGCCCGCTGCCGCCGTCGATCGGCCACGGTGCCGATTGCACCGCGCGCGTCACCGTCACCAGCGGCAGCCCGCTGCGGTTCCTCACGATGTCCGGCGGCGGCTGAGACGGCGGCGCGGCCATGGGAGCCGGGATGCGGCTGTGAGCGCCGGGGTCGACACGGGCGTCCAAGACACGCAGGCCCACGGCTCGGGCCGCCGCCTGCGCCGCCGCCGGGTGCGCACGCCCGTCGTGCCGCAGATGCATGTCACCGAGTGCGGCGCTGCCTGCCTCGGCAGCCTGCTGGCGCACTTCGGTCGCTGGGTGTCGGCCGAGGAGCTGCGCGTCGCCTGCGGCGTCAACCGCGACGGCGCCAGTGCCGCGGATCTCGTGGCGGCGGCGCAGCGCTACGGCCTGCGTCTGGCCGGATGGCGCCTCGAGCCGGAGTCGTTGGCCGGTCTCGCCATGCCGGTGATCCTTCACTGGGAGTTCAGCCACTTCGTGGTGCTCGAAGGGGTGCGCCGCGGGCGCTGGCTTCTCAACGACCCTGCCAACGGCCGCCGCTCGGTGAGCGACGACGAGTTCGACAAGGCCTTCACCGGCGTGGTGCTGGTGCCTTCGGTGACGCCCGAATTCCGGCCCGGCGGCCGCCGCCGCGGCGTGGTGCGACGCCTGTGGCCGTGGCTGGCGAGCAGCCGGGGCCCGCTGGCGTTCGCCGCCGCCGCGGGGCTGCTCCTCGCCGTGCCCCACCTGGCGCTGCCGCTGCTGCTCAGCGTGCTGGTGGACAACGCGTTCGGGGTCGTCCGCGACACGTGGAGCGCGCCGATCGTCGCTGCGTTCACGGCTGCCGGCCTGGTGATCTACCTGCTCGTCTGGCTGCAGCAGCGCACCTTTCGCAAGCTCAGGCTGCGGCTCGCCGTGGCGAGGTCTGCGGGGTTGCTGTCGCACCTGCTGAACCTTCCTGCCCGGTTCTTCGACCATCGCTACGTGGGCGACGTCGCCTCGCGCGTGCAGCTGGTCAACAGTGTCGCCTCGACAGCGGCAGTGACCGTGGCACGCCTCGCGGTGGATCTGATCATGAGCATCACGCTGCTGGCGCTCATGTTCGCCTTCGACGCGCTCCTGGCCGCGCTCGTCGCCTTGATCGCCGCGGCCATGGTGGCGCTGATGCGCGTGTTCAGCCGTCTGCGCACCGACCAGGAGAGGCAGCTGCGACGTGATCAGGCCGCCCTGTACAGCATCGCCGCGGCAGGGTTGCGCGACTTGGACACGCTGCGGGCCACGGCGGGCGAGGACGACTTCTTCGCCCGCTGGAGCGGCCACCAGGCCCGGGAGCTGACCACCAGGCAGAAGTTCTCCGAGATGGGACAGGTCGCCGGATCGCTCGTGGGATTCTCCGGCCTGGCGTCCGCGGTCGTGGTCTACAGCGTCGGAGGCTGGCGCGTGATGGCCGGCGAGATGACCATCGGCGCGCTGGTCGGCTTCTTCGCGCTCGCCGGCAGCTTCCTTGCGCCCATCGGGCGCTTCGTACAGTTCGCGGACGGGCTGCAGATCCTCGAAGCAGACCTCCAGCGCATCGACGACGTGCTCGACGCCCCGCCCGAGAACGGCGCCGCACCGGCCGGCGCCGGCCCGTCCGGCGGCGCCGGCCGGCGCACCACCGCGGTGGCGACCTTCCGAGGACGCCTGCGACTGGCGGGCAGAGTGGAGCTGCGCAGCGTCACCTTCGGCTACCGGCGCGGCCGATCGCCGCTCATCGACGACTTCAGCCTCGTCGTCGAGCCGGGGCAGCGCGTGGCCATCGTGGGGGCATCCGGCTCGGGCAAGTCCAGCCTGCTGTCGCTCATCGGCGGCGAGCGCCGGCCGTGGTCAGGCCAGGTCCTCTTCGACGACGCGCCCCGCGACGAGATACCCCGGGCCGTCCTTCGCAGCTCGCTGGCCACGGTCGACCAGCGAGTCACGCTGTTCGCTGCGACGGTGCACGAGAACCTGACGATGTGGGACCCGAGCATCGACGACGCCCAGGTGGTGAACGCCGCGCAGAGCGCCCTGATCCATGAAGAGGTCATGCGCCGGGACGGGGGCTACGGGTCGATGTGCCATGAGGGCGGGCGGAACTTCAGCGGCGGCCAGCGCCAGCGCCTCGAGATCGCCCGGGCTCTGGCCGGCAACCCGACGATCCTGCTCGCCGACGAGGCCACAAGCTCGCTGGACGCGGCCACCGAGCGCCGGATCGACGACGCCCTGCGCCGCCGGGGAATGACCTGCATCATCGTCGCGCACCGTCTGAGCACCATCCGCGACTGCGACGAGATCGTGGTGCTGGACGGTGGCCGCATCGCGCAGCGAGGCACCCACGAGCAGCTCATCTCAGACCCGGACGGCCACTACGCCACGCTGGTGAGGGCCGAGTGACGGGGCGGTCGGCGATGAGCACCACGGCCTCCACAGCATCCCTTGACGGCGCGCTGGGCTCGTTGGCGGCCGGGCGCGGCGAACCGGTTCGCAGCGCGGCGAATCTCCCGGTACGGCTCGACGACGCCGGCTCGGCGTGGTACGTGGCCCGAGGCGCCGTGGACGTCTTCAGCCTCGAGTACGCCGGCGGCCGCCCCGCGGCCGCTCCCCGACAGCTCACACGAGTCGGCCCGGGCGGCCTAATCTTCGGGCTGGTCGACGAGGCGGGCCAGCTCAGAATGGAAGCCAAGGGCCTCGACGGCGCCCGCCTCCACCGTATAGGCAGGCGAGACCTCACCGATGCGATGAGCGGCGATGCCGCAGGCGAGCTCGCCGCCGCGGTCGACGCCTGGGTGCAGGCGCTCTCGGAAGCCGTGGGAGCGATGGTGGAGTTCCGCCCGGCAGCGACCTTGCTGGCCGATCCCGCCCGGGGCGGCCACGAAGAGGACCTCGCCGCCGGCACGGTGCTGGCTGCCCGCAGCGGGGTCGTTGCGTGGGTGCGCGCGGTCGCGGCCCGCTCGCCGCGGACCCCGGACCGGTCGACGGGCGCCGAGCCGGATACGGACAGATATCCGATGGCCTACCTCGGCACCGAGTCCCTGGGCGATTCGACGCTCGGCTGGATGGCGCTGGCCGCCGACGGCTGGGCCACGCTCGACGCCGGCGCGCGCCTCGTTGCCGTGGACTCGGACGAACTTGCCCGCCGCGGTCTGCTGATCGCCGCGCTCGCCGAGTTCCATGAGGTTCTGCTGCGCGCTGAGCGGCTGAACCGGCTGCTGCTGCTGGCCGATGAGGTCAACGAGCAGAGTGCCCGATCCGTGCATCGTCGCATGTCGCGCGAGCGCGCCGCGGCAGCGTTGGCGAGCCTCGGCCCACCCCCCGGCGCCGCCAGCCGCGCCGCTGCGGAGCAGCGGGCAGACACCTCCCACGCCCTCGAGGCGGCGCTGGAGATCGTCGGCCGGCACGAGGGCGTCCACGTCAGTCCGGCGCGGCGCCTCGACACTGCCGCAGAGCGCACGGTGCCCGATCTGGCCCGCGCGTCCGGAGTGCGGTTTCGCCAAGTACGCCTGGACCCGGCCGACCGCTGGTGGCGCAGCGACAGCGGCGCCTTGGTGGCGTTCGCGGGGGAGGACGCGCAGCCCGTCGCTCTAGTGCCCACGCTGTGGCGCGGCTATCGCATGCACCCCCCCCCCGGCGGCAAGGCGCTGAAGGTCACTGCTGAGCGGGCGCAGCGGCTCGCGCCCCATGCGTGGCAGCTGTATCCGGGCCTGCCGCACGACCGTCCGGCACGGATCCGCGACGTGCTGCGTGTGGCCGCCGAGCGCGCCGGCGCGGACGCGGCCAGGTTCGCTGCGACAGGCGTCGGGCTGGGCCTGCTCTCCCAGGTGCCGGCCCTCGCGCTGGGGGCGCTGGCCGGGTGGGTCCTGCCCTTCGGCGCGCGCGATGTGGCGATGCATCTCATCATCGCCATGGCGCTGTTCTCGGCGGTGAGCCTGGTGCTCGGCGTGTTCAGCGGCGCGATGCTGATGCGCTTGCAGGGCCGCAGCAGTGCCAGGGTCAGCGCCGCAGCATGGGCAAGGCTGCTGTCGCTGCCGTCGAGCTTCTTCCGCAGCACCGTGGCCGGCGAGCTGGCACAGCGAATGGCCAGCCTGCAGACATTGCGCGATCAGCTGTCGGCAGTGGTCATCCGGGCGTCGATGTCGTTGATCTTCGTCCTGCCGACGCTGGGGATCCTGTTGCTGTACGACGTGAGGCTCGCGGTGATCAGCCTGGGCGTCGGCATCGTGTCGGTCGGGGCGGTCGTCGTGCTGGGGCTGTGGCAGTTGCGCCCGCAGCGCGAACTGCACGACGCCTCCCGCCGGCTGGGCGGGCAATTGCTGCAGATCATCGGCGGCGTCGCCAAAGTCCGCTCCTCAGGCGCCGAGGCGGCGGTGTTCGCCTGCTGGGCGGACGCCTACCGCGACGCCGGGGTAGCCGGCATCAGTGTGTCGCGCCTCAACGAGCACCTGGTGGCGCTCAGCTCGTCGCTGCCGGCGCTGGCGGGCGCCGTGCTCATCGCGGCAGCGCTCGGCAGCGGTGACACCGATGTCGGCACCTTCTTGGTGGTGTACGCGGCATCGATGACGGTCTTGGCGGCAGTCACCGAGTTCGGCTCCGCGATCGGGTCGCTGACGGCGGTGCTGCCGTCCTACGAGCAGGCGAAGCCGATCCTGAACGAAGTCCCCGAGCAAGGTCCGGCGGGCGCCGGCGGCGCCGAGCAGGCAACGCTGCGCGGCGAGGTGCGCATCGACCGAGCGAGCTTCCGCTACGACGACGACGGTCCCCTCGTGCTCGACGACGTCTCGCTGCATGCGAGCCCGGGCGAGTTCGTGGCGATCGTCGGCGCCTCCGGCTCCGGCAAGAGCACCCTGCTGCGCCTCATCCTGGGCCTCGAGGCGCCCTCGTCGGGGACCGTCTCCTTCGACGGACGCGACCTTCGCAGCCTCGACCGGCAACATGTGCGCCGCCAGATCGGCACGGTTCCCCAAGACAGCGGCCTGCAGCCCGGCAGCCTGCTCGAGAACATCGTCGGCGTCGTCGGCGAGCCGGCTCTCGACGACGCCTGGCGCGCCGCGCGGCTCGCCGGCCTCGATGCCGACATCGAGGCCATGCCGATGCAGATGCTGACGCCGGTCAGCGACCAGGCGACGACGTTCTCAGGCGGGCAGGTCCAGCGGGTCCGCATCGCCGCTGCGCTGGCGCGCAACCCGCGGATCGTCGTGTTCGACGAGGCGACTAGCTGGCTCGACGCCGAGAGCCAGTCCATCGTGATGCGGGGCGTCGAGACTCTGGCGGCGACGCGCATCGTCGTCGCGCACCGGCTCTCCACAATCCGAATGGCCGACCGGGTCTACATGCTCGACCACGGCCGAGTGGTCCAGCAGGGAACCGTCGACGAACTCAGCAGCGTCGAAGGCCCGTTCCAGGAACTGGTGCGCCGTCAGCAGGTGTGAACGCCGGTGACCGCGACAGATTCGCCGGTGACCGCGACAGGTTCGAGGTCGTGCCCAGCACAGACGGCACCAACGGCCGTCGGTACCCCGGTCCTGAGGGCAGTCCTCGATGGTGGCGCGGACATCCCCCTTGCCCGCTGTCCGTCCTGCTGCGTCTGTCAGGCTGGGGCCGCCGCCGTGTTGCCGGTGCCGCCGCCGCGAGCCGCAATTGCCGCCTCGATCGTATCGGAATCCACTCCCGCGTACGGGTTGTTCAGGTAGTTCTGAGCGCCCGGCGAATTGACGATTTGGGACTGGAGCTCTTGGGTCGACGGCTCGATCCTGCCGCCCGAATCGGGCGGAGCCCCGAATGGGCTGTCGTTGCCGCCGTGAGCCTGCTCCAGCTCGTCCTCCGACAGCGGCTGGGGTGCCGCAGCTGTGGATTCAGCGGATTGTTCGCTCTTCACGGGTTGCCTCCTTGTGGTGCATTGGCTGCCCCATCCCGGGGCTCTCTGCGACGGGCGGCTGGACCGCCGACGCACAGGCCACAGAATGCTGCGTTCCCTATTCTAGCCCACGGGAGCATGGTTCGGAAACAGCCTTCAAGCGACGGCTGGGGGCCTGCCACGCTCGACCGGGAGACACTGACGTGGCGCGGTCCCCTGCGAGAGCCGGCCGTACTCGCCCTCTTCAGGCCAGGCGGTCCACGAAGGCTTCCAGCTGTCGCAGGTTGCGCACCTCGAAGACGCCGTCGCAGTGGGGGGCGTACTCCCCCACGATCGAGTCGCCGGTGTCCCAGTAGCTACGGGGCTCGGGGTTGAGCCAGAACACGTGGCGGGCCTTCTGCTGCAGGGCCTTGACGATCCAGCCCTCGGGTGCGTGGTAGTTGTTGCGGGCGTCGCCGAGGATCAGCACGGTGGTGCGGGGTCCGACGTCGTCGGCGTAGTTGTCCCAGAACACGCCGAGGGCGTGGCCGTAGTCGGAGTGGCCGTCCACCCACACCACGTCGGCCTCGGTGTTGACCCGGTGCACCGCCTCGGCGATGTCGTCGGCGCCCTCGAAGAAGCCGGTCACCTCGTCGAGTCCGTCGATGAACACGAACGACCGGACCTTGGAGAACTGGCTCGAGATGGCGTGCACCAGGTGCAGCGTGAACCGGGCGAAGGCGGCCACCGAGCCCGACACGTCGGCCACCACCATGATGTCCGGTTTGTGGGGCCGCGGGTGGCGGAACTTCGGCTCCACCGGCACACCCCCGTAGGACAGCGAGTGGCGAACCGTCGAGCGGAAGTCGAGCGGTCCCGCCCGTCCGTGGCGGCGCTTGCGGACCAGCCTGGCGGCCAGCTTGCGGGTCAGCGGGTAGATGGCCTTGCGCAGGCTGGCCATCTCCTCGCGGGAGGCGTGCATGAAGTCGATGTCCGACGGCAGCGGCTTGCGCAGCGTCTTGGCCATGGCCTCGACGCCCCGGTCGGCCACCAGCCGCCGCCGGATCTCGGCCTCGATCTGACGCTTGAGCTCGGCGATGCGCAACTCGAACTCGTCGCGCCGTAAACGCAGGTCGAAGTCGTCGACGTCGCCCTCCGTGTGCTGTTCCGCGTCCATTAGACGCTCCAGCACGCCTTCCAGGTCGAGGTTCCGCAGGGTGCGGTACAGGTAGTACGTGCCGCCGACGGGACGGCCCGGCTCCATGCCTGCGTACCGGCGCACAGCCTCGCGGGCCGCGGCCCGCAGCATCTCGGAGTCGCCCCGCATCAGCGCCCGGTAGAGCATCTCGGCCAGCTCCTCCGGGCTGAGCATGTCGCCGCCGGAGCCTCGGTCGCCCTCGGCCCGGATCTCGCCGTCGGCCTCGTCGGCCTCGTCGAGATCATCGGCGGCGATCTCGTACTGGACGCCCCGCAGGGAGAAGTAGACCTCGAAGACGGTCTCGAAGGCCTTCCAGTGAGCCTGGTTCTTCACCAGCGTGGCCGCCAGGGCGTACTTGAAGGTCTCGCGATCGGTGATGGGGACGTGCTTGACGGCCTCCATGGCGTCGAGGTTCTCGGTGAGGCTGGCGGGAATGCCGACAGCCCGCAGCTCGGCGATGAAGCCGTTGAGAAGGTCCAGGAGGGGGTCCCCCGCCTCGACCGGGAGCGTGGGGAGGTCAGTCTCGTAGGCCGTCATTGCCGAGTCTCCCCATGATCGGCGGCTGCATCGTGATTCCCGCTCATGTTCGCTTCGCTCACGGGCCGCTCGGGCCACGGCCTCGCAAGCTCGGCCTCTAGGGCTCGATGCCCTCGACGGTCGCCAGTTCCTTGTTCGCCTTGGCGATGTCGCTCTGGTACTTCAGCAGGATGTTCACTGTCTCGGCGGCCACGTCGGCGTCGATGTGCTGCACGCCCAGCAGGACCAGCGTGCGGGCCCAGTCGAGGGTCTCCGACACCGACGGCGGCTTCTTGAGCTCCAGCCGGCGGATGGAGCGGACCACCCGGGCCACCTGGTCGGCCAGGTTCTCGGCAATGTCGGGAACCTTGGCCAGCACGATCTCCTTCTCCCGTTCCATTGTCGGGTAGTCGATGTGGAGATACAGGCAGCGCCGCTTGAGGGCCTCGCTCAGCTCGCGGGTGTTGTTGGAGGTCAGGAACACCAGCGGCACCTGCAGCGCCTCCATGGTGCCCAACTCCGGGATCGAGACCTGGTACTCGCTGAGGATCTCCAGCAGCAGGGCCTCGGTCTCGACCTCCACCCGGTCGACCTCGTCGATCAGCAGCACGATCGGATCGACGGCTCGGATGGCCTCCAGCAGGGGCCGGGTCAGCAGGAACTCGTCGGAGAAGATGTCGTCTGAGACCTCGTCCCAACCCACGTCCGCGTCGCGCTCGGTCTGGATCCGCAGCAGTTGCTTCTTGTAGTTCCACTCGTACAGCGCCTTGGCCTCGTCGAGGCCCTCATAGCACTGCAGGCGGATCAAGCGGCTGCCCGTCATCTCGGCCACGCTCTTGGCCAGCTGGGTCTTGCCGGTTCCGGCCGGACCCTCGACGAGCACCGGCTTGTCGAGCCGGTCGGCCAGGTAGACGACCCCGGCCAGGCCGGAGTCGCAGAGGTAGTCGACCTTGGAGAGATCCTGTTGGACCGCGCCGACGTCAGTGAAGCGATGCGACATAGCAGCAACCAGACTTGTCAATCAGCGGACGTGGCCCTCGCCGCGCACGACGAACTTGAGGGTGGTGAGCTGGTCGAGCCCCATCGGCCCGCGAGCGTGGAGCTTCTGGGTGCTTATGCCGATCTCGGCCCCGAACCCGAACTCCTCGCCGTCGACGAACCGGGTGGAGGCGTTGACGAGCACGGCGGCGGCGTCGACCTGCTGGGTGAACCGGTCGGCCGCGGCGAGATCAGAGGTGATGATGGTCTCGGAGTGGCCCGACCCGTTGTCGTTCACATGGGCGATGGCCTCGTCGAGAGTGTCCACCACCCTCACCGACATCTTCAGGTCGAGGAACTCGGTGGCGTGGTCCGCGGCGGTCGCCTCCCCCATCGCCGGCACGGCCCGGCGGGCCCGCTCGTCACCGAGCAGCTCGACGCCGGCCAGCGCGGCCGCAGCCCGGGGCAGGAACTCGGCCGCCACTGCGGAGTGGACCACCAGAGATTCCAGGGCGTTGCACACCCCGGGTCGCTGGGTCTTGCCGTTGACGATGATGTTCAAGGCTGCGTCGAGGTCGGCTGAGGCGTCCACGTAGGCGTGGCAGTTGCCCGCCCCGTCGATGACCACGGGCACGGTGGCGTGCTCGATCACCGACTCCAGGAGCGACGGCCCGCCCCGGGGGATCAGGCAGTCGACGTAGTCGTTCTGCTGCATGAATTCCACCGCCGCGGCTCTTGAGGCGTCCTCCACCAGGACGAGCGCGTCGGCGGGCAGGCCGGCCGACGAGATGGCCTCGCGGATGGCGGCCGCGATGGCCAGGTTGGACTGGATGGCCGACGACGACCCCCGCAGGAAGGCGGCGTTGCCCGACTTGAGGCAGAGTCCGGCCGCGTCCGAGGTGACGTTGGGACGGCTCTCGTAGATGATGGCAACCACGCCCAGGGGAACCCGCAACCTCTCGATGCGCAGCCCGTTGGGCCTCACCCAGCCGTCGGCCACCTCGCCCACCGGATCGGGCCGGGCCGCTATCTGCCGGAGCCCGCCGGCCATGGCGTCGATCCGGGCGGTCGACAGCCGGAGGCGGTCGACGAGCGGAGCCGGCGTGCCGCCGGCGATGGCCCGCTCGACGTCGATGGCGTTGGCCGCGCAGATCACCTCGGCTCGGGCCACCAGCAGGTCGGCCGCCCCATGCAGGGCGGCGTCCTTGACCGCAGTGGATGCCGCAGCCATCGCCCTGGAGGCGGCCTTGGCCCGGGCGGCCAGCTCGGCCACCGAAATGGCGTGGGTGCGGGCACCGCCAGCCGGCAAGGCGGCGGCTTCGACGGGCGCGGCGGCCGGTGTCACGTTGGCTGCGACGCTGGTCATCACCTCAGGCTACCGAAGCCGGTCAGACGGTGCGCCGCCCGCATCCGGTGAGCCAGCCTCGTTGTCGGGTGACTCCGCGTCCGACGAATCGTCCGCATCGGAACTGTCAACCCCGCCTTCACCATCGTGCGTCTCGCCGAGTTCCCCGGTATCGCCTGTGCCTACGTCGCCACTGCCGGAATCCTCGCCAACATCGCCCTCGTCCGTTCCCGGGTGTGCCGCCGTCACCGGGACCTGCCTGCCCCGAACCGTCGCCAGTATCGGCATCGTCAATGTCCGTTCCCGGTGTGCCGCCGTTACCGGGACCTGCCTGCCCCGAACCCTTATCGGACTGCTCCACCGGCTCATCCTCCAAACCCGGGGTCTGCTCCTCCGGTGGACCAGTCGTGTCCTCAATGCCCCTCGCGGTGTACGGCGCCACCCGAACACGCTCCCGGTACGGCGCGACCCGCACCCGCTCGGTGAACGGCGCCACCCGAACACGCTCCGTCACCAGGACACGCTCCGTGCGAGGAGGCACCCGCACCCGCTCGGTGAACGGCGCCACCCGAACACGCTCCGTCAACGGCGGAACACGGCGCTCGCCGACCCTCACCTGGTAGTCCTCGACGACGGTCGCGACGCACTCGCCGGCCCCGGCGTCGAGCGTCCACGCCGACGGATCGTCCACCGTGTCGTAGCAGCCCAGGACCGGATCCTCCACCGAAACCGACGACACGACGCATCTGCCTCCGCGAGTCGTCACGGTCACCTGCGGAGTGGACGGCGCACACTTGCGCAAGGCGTCCACGCTCACCACTCCCGCACAAAGAGACGACGACACCTCATAGGTCAGACCCGACGGCAGGACGGCGCCATCGCCACCAACTCGCCGCTGCCGGGCAGCCGATCCGGCGGTGAAGCGCCGACATGAGAGGGCCCCGCTACCAATCCGAGCCCGGCCAGCGCCAGCGAACACCAGCGCAGCCCTCGTCGGACAATCGACCCGTCCACCGAGGCGGTGCCTAGGTCCGGCGGATCCGGGCTCACACGCAACAGATTCTTGCACACAACCCGGCGTCCGGGCAATCAGAATCCACCGACGCCCGTCCCGCGACCGAGAACAAGCAACGACGCGGCTAGTGGGCTGTCCACAAACGTTCGTCGGGGTGGCGTCCATGTCATGGGGGGTTGTGGGTGCTGGAATTGGGGGGTGTCCAAACCATTGCGGGTTCGTCGTTTGACGGATCGGGGGGGCCGTGAGCTTCAGCGGATCGTTCGTCGGGGCAGCGGCAGTTCAGACGGGTCGGTCGTGCGTTGGCGCCGGGCGCTGGTGGTGCTGGCGTCCGCTGGCGGCAACACGGTGCCGGCGATCGCGCGGCTGGCGTCGGCTTCGCAGGATCGGGTGCGTGAGATGATCCACCGTTTCAACGAGTTGGGGATGGCGTCGCTGGACCCTCAGTGGGCGGGTGGCCGTCCCCGCCGGATCACGGCTGACGACGAGAACTTCATCGTCGAGACGGCGGCGACGCGTCCTGAGACGCTGGGGCTGCCGTTCACGCGTTGGAGCCTGCGCAAGCTGGCCGCGTGCCTGCGCGAGGGCGCCGAGCGGCCGGTCCGGGCCAGCGCTGAGCGGCTGCGCCGGATCCTGCATGCGCACGACATCACCTTCCAGCGGACCCGCACCTGGAAGGAGTCCAACGATCCTGAGCGCGAGACCAAGCTGGCCCGCATCGAGGAGGCGATCGAGCGCTATCCGCAGCGGTGTTTCGCGTTCGACGAGTTCGGACCGCTCCAGATACGCCCCGTCGCCGGGTCGGGCTGGTCGCGCAAGAGCCGGCCCCAGCGGCAGCGGGCCAACTACAACAAGCTTCACGGGGTGCGGCAGTTCCACGGCTGCTACTCCGTGGGCGAGGACACGCTGTGGGGCCGCGTCCGCCAACACAAGTCCGCGGCCAACACGCTGGCCGCGCTCAAATCGATCCGCGCCCACCGCAACGACGGCGAGCCGATCTATGTCATCTTGGACAACCTGTCGGCCCACAAGCACCAAACCATCCGCGACTGGGCCTCCGACAACAGAGTCGAGCTGTGCTACACCCCGACCTACAGCTCATGGGCCAACCCCATCGAGGCTCACTTCGGGCCGCTGCGGGAGTTCGTGCTCAACAACTCCGACCACCGCAACCACACCGCGCTGACCCGCCGGCTGCACGCCCACCTGCGATGGCGAAACGCCAACGCCCGCGACCCCGCCGTGCTCGCCGCGCAACGCCGCGAACGCGCCCGTGTCAGAGCCGAGAGGGACCGCCGCTGGGGCCTCCCCGCCACACAAGCAGCATGAACCCAACCCCACCCAGCACGCGCGCGAAGGTTTGTGGACAGCCCACTAGCCTCGCCCCACTCGTGATGGGCTCCATTCGCAGTGACTGAACCGAGACGGCCTCGCCGGGCTTCGGGCTCGGTGATGGTGGCGCTGGGAATCGCCGCCAGCCGTCTGGCCGGCCTGGGGCGCGAGACGGTCGCCTCCCGGCTGCTGGGCAACACCGCGGCCGGCGACGCCTTCGCAGTGGCCATGCGCATCCCGAACATGCTCCAGAACCTGCTCGGGGAGGGCGTGCTCTCGGCCAGTTTCGTGCCGGTGTACAGCCGGCTGCTCGACGAGGGCGCCCGCGACGAGGACGGCCCCACCGATCCCGGCCAGGTGGCCGGGGCGGTGGCCGCCGCGCTCATGGCCGTCGTGGGGCTGTCGGTCGCCCTGATCGTCACGCTGGCCCGTCCCATCACCTTCGTGCTGGCACCGGGGCTGACGGGCGACCGTCTCGATCTGGCCGTCTCGCTGGTCCGCATCACCGCGCTGGGCACAGGGTTCGCCGTGCTGTCGGCGTGGTGCCTCGGGGTGCTCAACAGCCACCGGCGCTTCTTCGTGTCGTACGCGGCCCCGGTTCTGTGGAACGCGGTGCAGGTCGGAGCGCTGGTGGTGGCCTGGATCCTCGCCTTCGACCTCGACGGGGTGGCCCGAGCCCTGGCCTGGGGCGTGGCCGGTGGGGGGCTGGCCCAGTTGCTGGTGCAACTGCCGCTCACCGTGCGCCTGGCCCGGGGACTGCGGCTGCGATGGATCCGGGGCCATCCCGGCCTGCGGGAGATCCGGCGCCGGTTCGGTCCCGCGGTGCTGGGCCGCGGCGTGGTGCAGGTGTCCGCGTACGTGGACTTGATGCTGGCGTCGCTGCTCGCCACGGGCGCCATGGCCGCCCTGTACCGGGCCCAGATCCTCTACATGCTTCCCGTGAGCCTGTTCGCCATGAGCGTGGCCGCCGCGGAGTTGCCGGAGATGTCGCGACAGGCCGACGACCCGGTCGCGCTGGCCACCCGTTCCCGGTCGGCCATGCGCAAGGTCGCCTTCTGGATGCTGCTGGCCGCCGCCGTGTACATCGCGGCCGGCGACCTGGTGGTGGGCCTGCTGTTCCAGGGCGGCGTGTTCTCGGAGGCCGACACCGTGCTGGTGTGGTTCGTGGTCGGGGCCTACGCGCTCGGTCTGCCGGCCACCGGCCTGAGCCGGGTGCTGCAGAACGTCTGCTACGCCCGGGGCGACACTGCCGGCCCGGCCGGGATCGCCGCGGTCCGCGTGGCGGTGGCCGCGGCCGTCGGCCTGGTCGTGATGTTCCCCCTCGACCGCGTCGTGGTGAGCGGCGACCGGCTGCTAAGCGCCGCCGAGGGCATCGGCCTGGCATGGGCATTGCCCGAGGCCGAGCGAGCGCTGGGCGACGTGGTGCGGTTGGGCGCAGTAGGCCTGGCTCTGGGGTCGGCCGTGGCGGCGTGGACCGAGATCGTCCTGCTCGCCCGGCGGCTCCGCACCGAGGAGGCGGTCCGTTCGGCTCTCGGTGCTCCGACGACAGCCGCCGCGGTGGCCTTCGCCGCGACCGCCGCGCTCAAGCTCCTGATCGACGGCTGGCCCCTGCTCCTGTCGGCCCCCATAGCGGCCGCGTTCGCCATGGGCGTGTACACGGTGGTCGCCTACCGCCGCGGTGTCGCGGAGGCCCACATGCTGCTCCAGCCCGTGCGCAGGGCGCTGTGGCCGTCGCGGGACTAGAGCGTGGGGCTAGAGTCTGAACCATGTGGAAGCTCCTGAAGCGCCGCTGGAAGTACCTGACCGCCCGGCTGGCCGGCCGGATCGAGGAGAGTGCCGACCCCAAGATCCAGCTTGAGCAGGCCATCGCCGAGGCCCGCGAGCAGCATCGGCGGCTCAAAGACCAGGCGGCCAACGTCATCGCCAACCACAAGCAGACCGAGATCCGGCTCAACCGGGCCCTCTCCGATCTGGAGAGGGTCAACCGCAACGCCCGCCAGGCGATCATAATGGCCGAGGAGGCCGCCCAGTCCGGCGATGAGGCCAAGACATCGTCCTACACGAATGCGGCCGAGCAGCTGGCCGGCAGGCTCATCACCCTCGAGGAGGAGATCGAGAGCCTGAAGAGCCTCCTGTTCCAGACGTCCGCGGCTGCCGACCAGGCCAAGGCGGCGGTGTCGCAGAATGCACTGGGCCTCCAGGAGAAGCTCAGCGAGCGCCAGAAGCTCCTCGGGCAGCTCGATCAGGCCCGAATGCAGGAGCAGATGAACGAGGCCATGAGCACGCTGTCGGAGGCCGTGGGCGAGGATGTGCCCACCCTGGCCGAGGTCCGGGACAAGATCGAGGCCCGCTACGCCAAGGCCAAAGGCGCGGCCGAACTGGTGGAGGAGGGCAGCACCGAGGGCCGGATGCTGGAGATCGAGGCCGCGGCCCGCAATCAGGAGGCCAAGGCCCGGCTCAGCCAGATCCGGGAGCAGCTCGGCATCGCGGCACCGGACCGGGCCGAGATCGGCGAAGCCGCCGTCGTGGAATCGGACGAAGCCGGAAAGCCTGCCAGCGCCGAGGACTGAGGCCGGACGACCAATCCTGCCGGCATCGAGACCCGCGCCGTGTCTGCCGCCGGCTTCGTCGTACCCCGAAAATGTGAGAGATTGCCGCCCACTCACATGAGAAATTGTATCCTGGCGATGTGAGGAATCGTACCCTGCCTCGGGGGCTGGGATGACTGGCTACTGGCGGCGCCTCGTCGACGATGAACTCGACGCTCTCGCCGAGCTGCCCGCTATCTGCCTGGAGGGTCCTCGGGCTGTCGGCAAGACCACGACTCTGCTGCGGCGGGCCGCCTCGCGCTTCGACCTCGACGACGCCTCTGTCCGCGAGACTGTGTCCGCCGACCCGCTGCGAGTGGTCGAGGCACCGCCGCCGGTGGCCGTGGACGAGTGGCAGAGACTGCCCGCCGTTTGGGACCTGGTACGCCGGGCCGTCGACGCCGACCAGTCACCGGGGAGGTTCCTCCTCGCGGGCTCGGCGCCGCCGGCGTCCCTGCCCACCCACAGCGGCGCAGGCCGCATCGTGGGCTTGAGGATGCGCCCGCTGGCACTGGCGGAGAGGCGCGACAACGATCTGTGGACCGCTCCGACGGTCAGCCTCGGCGCGCTGCTGGGAGGGCAGAGACCGGATGTCGGCGGGCGCACCGAGGCGCGCCTCGCCGACTATGTGGAGGAGGTGCTCAAGAGCGGCTTCCCGGCGACGCGCCGCCTGCCGCCGCGAGCGCGTCGCGCCGCGCTCGGGGGCTACATCGACCGGATCGTCGAGCGCGACATCGCGGAGTCGGGACGCGACATCCGCAACCCCAGCGCCCTGCGCCGATGGCTGGCCGCCTACGCGGCGGCCAGCGGGACAACGGCATCGTTCGAGAAGATCAGGGACGCCGCCACCGGCGGCCAGGGCGAGAAGCCCAGCCGCAAAGCGACCACTCCCTACCTGGACACGCTGGAGAGGCTCTACGTCGTGGACCCGCTCGCGGCCTGGGCGCCAACCCGCAACCCGCTCGCCAGACTCACCGCCGGGCCCAAGCACTTCTTGGCCGATCCCGCCCTGGCCGCCCAGATTCTCCGAGTCGACGCCGGCATGCTCCTGGAAGGGAAGACCAACGGGCCTGCGATTCCGCGCGACGGCACCATGCTCGGCGCCCTGTTCGAGTCCTTGGCAGCGCTGAGTCTGAGGGTCTACGCCCAACTCTCGGAGGCATCGGTCGGGCATCTGCGCCAGTGGGGCGGCACGCGCGAAGTCGACTTCGTCGTGACCGCCCGCGACGGGCGAGTCGTCGCCGTCGAGGCAAAGCTCGCCCAAGTCGTCCGCGATCACGACGTGCGGCATCTCCGCTGGCTGCAACAAGAGATCGGAGACCAACTCGCGGATGCCGCCGTGATCACCACCGGGCCCGAGGCCTACCGCCGCAGCGACGGCATAGCCGTAGTCCCTGCCGCCCTCCTAGGCCCGTGACCCAGGCGGGCGCCGGGATCACTCGGCCTTGGAGGCCCCGCGGATAGGCGGGCAGCCATCTGATGAAGCTGGTTGCCGCTGGCGAAGAAGCGTCCAGGTGCCCCGTCCTGATTGCGGAGCCCATGCGACGCGCCGCCGCCCGTGCAGCGAGCCAGGCATGCACCTGCGCCTTAATGGCCGGCTTGGGCCGCTCGGGCTCAGGGATGCGGTCGACGAACTCCTGGGCGAGGCGCCAGACGACATCCTCCGCAGGGATCATGGCTGCTACAAGATCTTCAAGCTGTCCGGGATTCTGATTGTCTGGCATGAGCCACACACCGACGCGGGGGCGACCTTCAACCACGACTCCTCCGGGGCCGGGTTCGCTCGGCAACGTGATGCCCCGGCGTTTGCAGCGGTCACGAACGGCCTGCCAACGACCAGCGGGGTTGTCGTTAGCGTCTACTACCACTCCCAGAACCGACCGGTCCGGCACGGCCAACTCGACGGGAATGCTCTTGGAGAGTTCAGGGAATCCAGCCTTCTGCTCGATGTCAAAGTTGCACACCAAACCGGATTGCGCGAGCAGATGCACGACGACGTGCTCGTCATCCGGCCCCTCTACGAGCAGCACACGGTCAGAGGTTCCACCAGGCAGAGCCACCGGGCCGTCACCTGATCTCTATGCCCTGGCCTGTGGCCGTCTGGAGCTCCTCTTCGGAATACTCGACCGCGCGGAGGCCGCCGTTCTCGCGCTCCAAGCGGACCACGACGCCCTCCACATCGTGGTTCTCGCTAGCAGCAGATGCGAATCCCCTGATGCAGTCCCAGCCGTGCGTGGTTGCGATGACCTGGACGTCATTGTCTGCTGCGGCGCGAAGCACCAGACGCCAATACTCGTGTTGTAGCGAACGGTGGATGCCGTTCTCAGCCTCGTCGATGAGCAGCAGGCCTCCAGCCGCTCCCGCCAACGCAACCGCGACACCGAACAACCGCACCGCGCCGTCTCCGAGGCTCCTCAAGGGAACCCTCTCGCCGTCCTCTAGTTTGACTAGGACTCGGCGGGAACGGTAGCGGGTATCACCTGAGACCACCGCAACACCGTCGATGCGGTGATTCGCGGCCAGGTTCAGGGCGCGAAGCGCGACCGGCTCCTGTTCAGTCAGTGCAATCTCGCCCCACCGCTGATCCAAGTCCAAGTTATTGAGCAGACCAGGGCCAAGCACCTCGGCCCTCAGAGCCTTGGGCCGCCCGTCATCATCTCGGATGGGGCGACGTCGCCATGGCGCTCGTCCGACATCCAAGTCTCCGTCGAGCACGGGCAGGAACTCTTCGAAATGGCCGAAGGCGATCCTGAGCACCTGAGCGCTGATCGCCGGCTTGCCCAGCCTTGACATCCATTCCTCCGGCATGTCGTCAGTCGAGGAGACCTCGACGACTACCTGTGTATGGGGGTCACCGGCGAGACCGATCGTGAACGACGTGCCCTTCTTTGCCTGCCTGCCATGGAACAACGCCCCGAAGTCCGGGATGTCCCTGATGTCCTTCTCTTCGTCCACACGACCTGCATATTCCTCACTGCGGTCGAGGACCGCGGTGAGGGCTGACAACCGGCCGCGGTCAGCGAAGATGCGGACCGCGTCGAGCACAGTGGTCTTGCCTGTGCCGTTCCGGCCCGCGAGGAGCGTCACTCGGCCGAAGCGGTTGATGGTAAGGCTGTCGATGCCGCGGAAGCCCTCAATCCGCAGCGAGGGCAAGTGCAGGGAGTCGTCGCCGGTGTAGTCGGACATTGGCCTCATCCATGCCGGGGCCGTTCACGGAACATCGTAGCCAGCGGCTGGGCGGCTACGAGTTGGGCAGCACTACTAGGTCGTTGGCGTGGATCACCACGTGGGGCGCGCCCGGCGGCAGGTCCTCGCGCCGGCGGCCGGCCGCGGTCCGCAACTCGTCGCCGCTGTGGCGGGCCAGGCCCTTCGCGAACACCGCGCCTCCCGTCTCGCGCACCTCCACCGGAGCGCCGGCGTCGAAGGAGCCGGACACCGACCTGACCCCGACGGCGAGCAGCGACTTCCCCCGCTCGAGCGCGGCCCGGGCTCCCGAGTCCACCGCGATCTCGCCCTGGGAGCCCACCGCGAAGCCGATCCACAGCTTGCGGGCCGGCAGCCGCTGGGCCGAGGCCCGCACCAGCGTCCCCACCCCGGCGACCCCGGCCGCGGCGTCGGCCAGCACCCCGGGCCGCCTGGCGTCGGCGATGACGGTGGGCACACCCGACAGCGACGCCACCCGGGCCGCGGTGAGCTTGGACGCCATGCCGCCGCTGCCCCGCTGCGTCCCGGCGCCGCCGGCGCGGCTCTCCAGATGCTGGTCGAACTCGACGATCTCCTCGATGAGCGAAGCGTTCGAGTTGCGGCGGGGATCCTCGGTGAGCACCCCCGCGGTGTCGGTCAGCAGCACGAGCAGGTCGGCCTGGACCAGGTTGGCCACCAGGGCGGCCAGGCGGTCGTTGTCGCCCCACCGGATCTCGTCGTCGGCCACCGCATCGTTCTCGTTGACGATGGGCACGACGCCCAGATCCAGGAGCTTGCGCAGGGTCGACGAGGCATGCACGTACTGGGTGCGGATCACGAAGTCGAGCGGGACCAGCAGCACCTGGCCGGCCACCACGCCCAGACGGGCGAACATTTCCCGGTACATGCCCATCAGCGCGCTCTGGCCGACGGTGGCCACCGCCTGGAGCGTCGCCATGCTCGCCGGTCGCCGGTCTCCGCCCATGCCCAGCTCGGGCAGGCCGGCCGCGATTGCCCCGCTGGTCACGACGACCGCCCGGTTGCCGCGCGATCTGAGTTCGGCCACCTCGGAGCAGAACTTCTCGATGCAGGCGCGGTCGACGGCGCCGGCCGCGTCGGTGATCGACGACGTGCCGATCTTGGCCACGATCGTCCGGCCCGCCTCGGCCGTCTCAGCGGTCGTCGCGGACGGCGAGGCGCTCACCGGTCGCTCCTGCGGGCGCCTGTCGCCGCGGCGGCCTCAGCAACGTCGGCGTCGTCCTGGTAGGTGAAGCTGAAGTCGCCGATGCGGACCTCGTCGCCGTAGGCCGCGCCGGCCCGGGCCAGGACACGCTCCACCCCGAGGCTGCGCAGCCGATCCTGGGCATAGGCCAGCGCGCCGGGATCGGTGAGGTCGCTCAGGGCCACCGCCCGGGCCGCGGCCCGTCCCTCCACCGCCCAGGCGCGGGCGTCGATGCGCCGGACCGTCACCTCCTGTGCAGGCGGCAGGGGCCGGTGCACGACCGCGACTTCCAGAACCGGCTCGTTGAGGCGGGCCTCGGTCACCATCCGGCTCAACTCGCCGAGCACCTCGGACACGCCCTCGCCGGTGGCCGAGGACAGGCGCCCGACCGGCCCCGAGCCGAACGATTCTCCGGGCGCGGTGTCGGCCCGGCTGCCCACCACCAGCCGCGGCCTCTCCACCAGCTCGGGCCGGTACCGGCCGAGTTCCCGCAGAAGCACCGCCAATTGCTCGTCGGACGGGCAGTCGGCCAGCTCGCACAGGTCGATCAGCACCAGCAGCACCCGGGCCCTCTCCACATGGCGCAGGAAGCGGTGGCCGAGGCCGCGGCCCTCGCTGGCGCCCTCGATGAGTCCCGGGATGTCGGCCAGCACCATCTCGAAATCGTCGTCGAGTCGGACCACGCCCAGGTTGGGCTCCAGCGTCGTGAAGGGATAGTCGGCGATCTTCGGTTTGGCCGCCGACACCCGGCTGATGAACGTCGACTTGCCGACGTTGGGGAAGCCGACGATGGCGACGTCGGCCAGCAGCTTGAGCTCGAGGCGAAGCCAGCGGCGCTCACCGAATTCGCCCTGCTCCGCGAACGCGGGGGCCCGGCGCCGGTTGGCGAGGAACCGGGCGTTTCCCCTGCCGCCCTCGCCGGCGCCGGCCGCCAGCCAGCGCTCGCCGTGGGCCGACAGGTCCGCGAGCTGTGAGTGGTCGCCGTGGTCCAGCACCACGGTGCCGACCGGGACTTTCACATCCAGGTCGTCGCCCCGCGCCCCCTGGCGGTTGTTGCCGGAACCGTGCTTGCCGTTGGTGGCCCGGCGGTGAGGATGGTCGCGGAAGGCCAGCAGCGAGGCGACGTTGCGGTCCGCGACCAGCCAGACATCCCCGCCGCGGCCGCCGTCTCCGCCCGACGGCCCGCCCCGGGCCACATGCGCCTCCCTGCGAAAGGCGACGCACCCCGCTCCCCCATCACCGGCAGTGACGTGCAAGTTGCACTCGTCAACGAAGGAGGACATCCGTTCAGGCTAGGGCCACTGCCCCGCACCGCAGAATTGGCAGCTGAGAATGCCCAAATGGCGCCCTGCGCTGCCAATTCGCATGCAGCGTCCCTTCCGTGCCGGCGGCCCCCGCACGGCCGCCCAGGGCACGCCGCCGGCTGCGCTGCCAATTCGCATGCAGCGTTCCTTCCGTGGATCGGCAACGGCACGGCGGTACCCTCTGGTGGCTATGTACGCAGTGGTCGAGACGGGCGGTAAGCAGTACCGCGTCGAGCAGGGCTCGACCATCGAGGTGGAGCGCGTCGCCGAGCCCGGCTCGGAGATCTCGCTGCGGCCCCTGCTCCTAGTGGACGGCGAAGCGGTGATGGCCACGCCGGACGACCTCGCCGGCGTCAGCGTGACGGCAGTCGTGATCGATGAGCACCGCGGCCCGAAGATCCGCGGCTTCACCTACAAGTCCAAGAGCAACCAGCGGCGCCGCTGGGGCCACCGCCAGACGCTGGCCACCCTGGAAGTCACCGACATACGGAAGGACTGATTCGACATGTCCAAGACCAAGGGCGGAGGGTCCACTCGCAACGGCCGCGACTCGAACGCGCAGCGCCTCGGCGTGAAGGTGTACGACGGGGGCCGCGTCCTGTCCGGGGCGATAATCGTGCGCCAGCGGGGCACGAGGTTCCATCCCGGGACCAACGTGGGACGCGGCGGTGACGACACCCTGTTCGCCAAGGCCGACGGCGTGGTGCGCTTCGGCTCCCGCCATGGCCGCAAGCTCGTCGAGGTAGTCCCCGCCGACGCCTGACGCCCGGCCCGCCCGGACGGCCGAACAAGAATTGGCAGCGCACAGCTCCCGATAGGGCATCCTCCGCTGCCAGTTCCCGGATGGGCTTGATCCGCGTCACGGCCGGGCCGAACACCTCGGGTCAGGAACACCTGGGCCTAATCCATCAGGTCGGCCAGTAGGCGGTAGCCGCGGCCGGAGCAGTCCCCGCAGATGTCGGAGAGCGACTCGAGCAGCCCTTCGCCGCTGCGCTTGCGGGTCATCTCCATCAGCCCGAGGCCGCTGATGTCCAGCACCTGAGTACGGGTCTTGTCCCGGGCCAGCGCGTCGCGGAAGCGCTTGGCGACCTGGGCCCGGTTGGCGGGCGGCTCCATGTCGACGAAGTCCACGACGATGATCCCGCCGATGTCGCGCAGCCGCAGTTGGCGGGCCAGCTCGTCGGCGGCCTCGAGGTTGTTGGCCAGGACCGTCTCCTCGAGGCTGGACTTGCCGACGTTCTTGCCGGTGTTGACATCCACCACGGTGAGAGCCTCGGTGTGCTCGATGATGAGCGAGCCGCCCGAGGGCAGCCACACCTTGGGCTCGAGCGCCTTCTTTAGCTGCTCGGTGACGTAGTAGCGCTCGAACAGCGGCAGCTTCTCCTTCTTCGTGTCGTAGTGCTCCACCCGGTCGGCCAGCGGCCTGATGATGGACGAGACGTAGCCCGACACCTCGGAGTAGAGCTGCCGGTCGTCGATGATCACGCCGCGGTAGTCGGAGTTGAGCTCCTCGCGGATGAGGCGCAGAGGGGCCTCCGGCTCCCGGTACAGCAGCGCGGGCGCGGAGGACGACTTGGCCAGCTTGGAGATGTCGTTCCACTGGCCCACGAGACGGGCCACGTCCCGCTCGATCTCGGCCGCGGTGACCTTCTCGGCCGCGGTGCGCACGATGAGGCCGTGGCCCTCGGGCTTGACCCGCTCGAGGATCGACCGCAGGCGCTTGCGCTCGGAGTCGGGCAGCCGCTTCGATATCCCGAAGCCGGACGAGTTGGGCACCAGGACCACGAACCGCCCAGCCAGCGAGACGTCCTGGGTGAGGCGGGCCCCCTTCTCGCCGATGGGGTTCTTGGTGACCTGGCACAGGATCGACTGCTTGGGCCGGAGCAGGTCCTCGATACGCGGCTTCGCCGGGGCGCCGTCGCCCGACTCGATGTCCTCCGGGTCGTACTGGACGTCGCCCCGGTACAGCACCGCGTTCTTGGGCGTTCCGACGTCGACGAAGGCGGTCTCCATGCCGGGCAGGACATTCTGAACCCGGCCCAGGTAGATGTTGCCGTGGATCTGGCTGACGTCGTCGGCTGGGCGGGACACCCTGAACTCGATGAGGCGGCGCCCCTCGAGCACCGCTATCTGCGTGGCCCGATCGGTGACATGAACGCACATGAGGTAGCGGCCCACGGCCTGACCCTTGCGGGTACGGCCCCGCCGTCCCCGCATGCTCTTCTCGTCGAGCTCCACCGGCTCGTCGTAGGTGACCGCTTCCACCACCGGGGCCGCTTGAGGCTTCGACGCGCCTCCCCGGCCGCCGCGCCGGCGCCGCCGGCGCCGCCCCCCTGAGCCCGACCCGGCCTGGGAGCGATGGGAGCCGGACGCGTTCGGGGGCGTCGGCGGTGCCGGTCGGGTGTCACCGATCTGCGGCTTTCGGCCCTCAGGCTGGCCCGATTTCGCCGGTTGGGGGGCGCGGCCCGCAGGGGGGCCGGAGGCCTTGGTCTCCTTACCGCCCGCTTTCCTGGAAGCCTGTTCTTTCCTGTCGCCCGTCTTCCTAGAGGTCTGTTCTTTCTTGCCGGCGGCGCGGGGGGCGCTCGCCGGTTGGCGTTCGTTCGTCATTGTGTTCCTTCGAGTACGTGAACGGGGTCCTCATGGCCCGACTCCCGCTCCAACGACCGACGCCTCGGAGACCGCCGGCGGTTCGCGGCGCTCTCCCAGCTCGGAGACCGCCAGCGGTTCGCGGCGCTCTCCTGCGTCGGTTGTGATCCATTGGTGAAGACGGCACGCCCGCAGAAGGCTGGGCGGGACTGGAACGAATCGCTCCCCGGCCGCTCGGCCTCCGGGCGGCGGACGGAGGCTCGCCAGCAACTCGGCGGGGCGCACGGCCCGCGGTTGCGTGGCCAACTCGGCAATGAGCCTCACGCCGTCTGTGATGTTCGCCTGCACCTCGACTGCATGGACGGCGGGACGGATGTCGTCGATGGTGAGCCGCCCCTTGCGCTCGCGTTGAACGAGCAGCTCGCCGGCATCCATGGCCCGCGACACCGCTTCGGACGCCTCGGTGGCGTCCGCGCCGGCTGCGTCGATCCTCCAAGTACAGCTAGTCACCGCGTGCTGGAGCGACGGCTCGCCGGAGGCGATCTCGGCCGCGGCCAGCGTGGTCATGCCCGTCGGCAGCGACGCGGTGAGCGCGCCGACGAGTCTCTCGTTGTCGATGCCGGCCGCCCACGCAGGATCAACTTCGGCGTCGAGATACTCGGCGTCGGAGCTGTATCCGGTGGGGAGGGCCAGCCCGAATGCGATCTTCGGCCGGGGACTGAACCCGGCCGAATAGACGACGGGAACCGCGGCACGACGCAACGACCGCTCCCAGATCCGGGCCACGTCGCGGTGCGACGTGAAGCGGACCTTCCCGTGCTTCGCGAACCGGACCCGGATGCGCGTCCCCGTCATCTCGCCGCCCCCACTAGCGGCCGTTCGAGCAGGCGCACCGGGATCTCGGCGCCGCGCGAGAGGTCGACGCCGGTGCCCTGGCTCCCCCCCGCCGGAGGGACGGCGGACGCCACGACGTGCTCGACGCCGTAGCCGGTGCAAGCTCCGCAGTCGTAGCACGGCGTCCATCGGCAGTCCTCGAGGCCCACCTCATCGAGGGCGTCGCGCCAGTCCTGCCACAGGAAGTCCTTGTGGAGCCCGGCCGACAGGTGGTCCCACGGCAGCACCTCATCGAAGGTGCGGTGCCGGTGGACGTAGGCGTCGATGTCGACGCCGCACGCCTCCGCAGCCGACTGCCAGCGGTCGAGGTCGAAGTGCTCGGACCACTCCTGGAACGTGCCGCCGTGACGCCATACGTGCTCGATCACATCTCCGACGCGACGGTCACCCCGGCTGGCCAAGCCCTCAGCCAGGCTGGCCGCGGGATCGTGCCACTTCAACTGGACGCCCTTCGTCCGGCGCAGGTCGTCACGCAACAGACCGACCTTGCGACGCAGCTCCACCAAGGTGTTCTGACCGAACCACTGGAACGGAGTGAAGGGCTTGGGCACGAACCCGCCCACCGAGACGGTGACCGACGGCGAGCGGGTGTGGGCCCGACCCAGCGCAACGCAGTTGCGGGCCAGTTCGGCGATGGCGAGCGTGTCGGGGTCGGTCTCTGTGGGCAGGCCGGTCAGGAAGTAGAGCTTCATCCGGCGCCACCCCTGCGAGTAGGCCGACTCGACTGCCGAGTAGAGGTCGTCGTTGGTGATGAGCTTGTTGATCACCTGGCGCATGCGCCAGGTGCCGGCTTCGGGTGCGAAGGTCAGCCCGGTCCGGCGCGCCCGCTGGATCTGGGCGGCGAGGCCCACGGTGAAGGCATCGACCCGCAGGCTGGGCAGGGACACCGAGACCTGGCTGCAGCCCGCGTCGTCGACGGTGTCGGCCACGACCCGCTCGATGCCGCTGAAGTCGGCGGTGCTCAGCGAGGTGAGAGCGACCTCGTCGTAGCCGGTGCGCCGCAGGCCCTCGGCGACCATGGTGCGGACCTGCTCGGCCGGACGCTCGCGCACGGGGCGGGTGATCATCCCGGCCTGGCAGAAGCGGCAGCCGCGGGTGCAGCCCCGGAAGACCTCGACGTTGAGCCGGTCGTGCACCACCTCGGTGAGCGGCACGAGCTGCTGCTTGGGGTAGGGCCAGTCGGCCAGGTCGGCCACCGTGCGCTTCTCGACGACGGCGGGCACGTCGGGGTGCCGCGGCTCGACGGCCACGAGCCGGGCGCCGTCGTAGGTGACCTCGTACATCGACGGCACATAGGTGCCCGGCACGCGGGCGAGGGCTCGCAGTACGCCGTTGCGGCCTCCGGGCCGGCCGGACGCCTTCCAGTCAGCCAGCACGGCCGTTATGTCGCCTACCGCCTCCTCGCCGTCGCCGAGCACGGCGAAGTCGAGGAAGTCCGCCAGCGGCTCGGGATTGTAGGTGCAGTGCCCCCCGGCGCCGATCAGCGGGTCCGAGTCGCTTCGGGAAGCAGCCCGGACGGCCACACCCGCGAGATCGATGCAGTTCAGCACGTTGGTGTAGACGAGCTCGGCCGAGAGATTGAAGGCGATGACGTCGAACAGCGGAGCCGGACGGTGTGTGTCCAGCGAGAAAAGCGGCAGCCCCTCGGCCCTCATCAGCGCCTCGAGGTCGCCCCACGGCGCGTAGGCCCGCTCGGCGGCCGCGTCCGGGCGCTCGTTGAGGATCTCGTAGAGGATCTGCAGCCCCTGGTTCGGCAGGCCTATCTCGTAAGTGTCCGGATAGGTGAGCAGCCACGACACGACGCCGGGAGCGTGGCGAGGAACCCGCATCCCGTCCTCGGCTCCGATATAGCGGGCCGGTTTGGAAACCTGGGGCAGCAGCGGTTCAAGTTGATGCCACATGCTGCTCACGGCGTCACCGGCGGTTGATGCCACATGCTGCTCACGGCGTCACGCGCGAGCTATGCCGCAGACTGCTCACTTCTCCAGCCTACTGCTGCGAGCCGAGCATCCCTTCGATGTCGAGGCGGCGCCGGTAAACGCCGGCGACGAGTCCGAGCGACGCCATCGTGGTGAGCATCGAGGAACCGCCGTAGCTGACCAGCGGCAGGGGAATGCCGGTCACCGGCATCATCCCCATGGTCATGCCGACCGACTGGAACGTCTGGAACAGCAGCATGGCGAAGATCCCGGTGCACATCATCCGCTGGAACTGAGTCGGGGCGAGCTGGGCCGTTCGCCAGACCCGGAACAGCAGCACGGCGAACAGCCCCAGCAGCAGGGACGCGCCTCGCAGGCCCAGTTCCTCCCCGGCCACGGTGAAGATGAAGTCGGTCTGCTGCTGCGGCACCAGATCGGACCGGGTCTGCGTCCCCTGGAACAGCCCCTGCCCCCCCAGTCCCCCGTTGCCGATGGCGATCTGGGCCTGCTCGACGTTGAAGGCGTAGCTGGCGGCCTCATCGGCGACATCGGATTCGAACAGGTACACGCGCAGGCGGGCCTCCTGGTACTCGGCCAGCGCATCGGAGCGGTAAACGCCGACCGTCCCGGCCAGCGCGACGATCGCGAGCAGGGCGATCCAGCGAGCCTTGATCCCGCTCACGATCACGGTGATCAGAGCGATCACGAGGTACACCAGCGTGGTCCCGAGGTCGGGCTGAAGCAGGAGGAGGGCGATGGGCGCGGCGGCCAGAGCCAGCCCCAGCAGCACCCGACCCAGGCCGACTTCGCCCTTCCGGGGCGACAGCAGCAGCGCCAGCCCGATGATCACCACGAGTTTGCCGGGCTCCGACGGCTGCATCCTGAACGTGCCCAGGGAGAACCAGCCCTTCGTTCCGTTGACCTCGACCCCCACCTGCAGCACCAGCCACAGTGCGCCCATCATTGCCGCGAAGGCCAGCGGATAGAGCTTCCTCATGAGCTTGGGCGACACGAAGGCCGCGGTCGCGCCCACAACCGCGCCCAGCACGATGAAGAGCACCTGACGCTCGAGGAAGTCACTGTTGGGCTCGGTGAAGTCACCGACGACGCCCCTCGTCGCCGAATACACCAGCACCGAGCCCATCGACGCGATGGCGAGAGCCGACAGGATCAGGAACGGGTCGATCAGCAGCCACCAGGGATCGGGCGCGACGTTCCGGCGGGCCGGTTCGGTAGCGGTCGTTGTCGCGGTCACAGCAGAGCGTCCAGTCCTCGCTGCGCCACCGCCTCCTCGCCCCCTACCAGCTCGGAGCAGTCCTCCGACAGCTCGGGCCGCGTCTCGGAGATGGGGACGCCGTCGGCGTCGACCTTGATCTCGCCGGTGCGGACGCCCTCGAGGAACGAGGCCAGATGCTTGACCTCCGCGTAGCAGGCGTCCACTTCCCTGGCCGTGCGGGCCCTCTCGACGTTGTGAGTGGCGATCGGGAGCAGGACCCTCGCCACCGCCGGTGCGGCCACGTCACCGCCGAAGCCGGCCTCCTCCAGCACCATCGCCACCACCACCTCGGGCTCGTGGCGGAAGCCGCGTTCGGGCCAGGTAGCCGGGCCGAACGCCGCGAACCAGGCGAAGTCGGCCTGGCCCTGCTTCTCGGCGGTGCCCGTCTTGCCCGCCACGGGCCATGCGGCCAGCGGGAAGTCGACGCCTCCCTCCCCGGGAAGGTTGAAGGCCTCGTAGGCCGTCCCCCGCAACAGGGCCTCGCCGCCGGAGCTGCTCGGAAGGTTGTAGGCGGTCACGCCGTTCATCCCGTCGAGCAGGGGCGCGGCGATCTCGGCAGTCCATTCCAGCTCGCGCAGCAGCCGGGGGCCGAACTCCTCCAGGACCTGTCCGTTGCGGTCGGTGATCCTGGTAGCGATGTTCGGCTGGTGGAGCTTCCCGTCGCTGGCCAGGACCGCGTAGGCATTGGCGACTTGCAGCGGCGTGGTCAGGAGGTTGCCCTGGCCGATCGCCAGGTTGACAGTGTCTCCTGCGAACCACTGGTCGCCGCTGCGCAGGAAGACGCCCCGCTCGAACTGGTAGTCGTAGTACTCCCTGTCGGGCACCACGCCGGGGCGCTCGTGAGGCAGCGGAACGCCGGTGTAGGAGCCCAGCCCGAACGCCCTCGCCGACTCCTGGATGCCCTCGTCGAGCGGCTGGGGCCGCTGGAAGAAGCCCTCGCCTCCCAGCCGGTAGAAGTACGTGTCGCTCGACACCGTGATGGCGTCTCGCAGATCGACGCCGCGGTCACAGCAATAGGGGCTGTTGAACACGCACGTATCGGATTCCTCGACGCAGAAGGGATAGCGATACGTCCCGGTGTCGTGGTAGAACTCGTCCGCCTCGACCAGCGACGAGGCGTCGGCTCCTATCACCCCCTGAGTGAGCGCGGCGTAGGCCGTCACCACCTTGAACGTCGAGCCGGGCGGGTAGAGGCCCTGGATGGCCCGGTTGAGGATCGGGGAGAAGTTCGCCTCGTCGGTCAGCTCGTTGAACTGGCGCTGCGAGATGCCGTTCACGAACTCGCGGGGGTCGTAGGTGGGGACCGACGCCATGGCCAGGATCGAGCCGTCGGTGGGGTCGAGCGCCACGGCTGCCCCCGCCGAGGCCACGAAGGGGGGCGGGTTGGGATCGTCGGGCTCCTGTGCCGGCTCCTGGCGCCGGGCGTCGTCGAGACCCCGGCGCAGCTCGCGTTCGACGAGACTCTGGACGTCCAGGTCGATCGTGAGATGCACGTCGTTGCCGGGTGTCGGCATACGACCCTTGTCCTCGTGGACCTTCACGATCTCGTCTAGACGGTTCACTTCGAAGACGCGCACGCCGGGAACTCCCCGCAGCTCGCTCTCGAAGATCCGCTCCACGCCGGACTTCCCGATCTCATCGCCGGGCTGGTACGTCTTGGCGGCGGGGTCGGTGGGATCGATCTGCGCGCTCTGAGCCCGGTACTCCGACTGGGTGAGCGGACCGACGTAGCCGAGCAGATGCGCGGCCAGCTCGCCGTACGGGTAGCTGCGCACGGTGCGCTCCTCCACCGAGACCCCTGGGAACAAGTCCGGCCGCTCACCCAGGTACACGAGCAGGTCGGGATCTATGTCGAACGCCACGGGAACCCTGTCGAAGGGGCCGTACTCCAGGCTGCTGAGCCGTTCGGTGATGTGGCGCACCTTCGTGAGGCGCCCCGAGCGGCTGACGATCTCGGCCAGCTGGAACAGGACCTCCTGCTGCTCGGACTGATCGAGTGCAGCCTGGAACTCCAGACGGTCGATGGTCACCACTTGGACCACGCGGTTGTCGACGAGGATCCTGCCCTGGGCGTCGAAGATGCGGCCCCTCGGCGCCTCCGTGTACACGACTCTAAGGATGTTGGCGGCCGCCACGTCCTGGAGCTCCTCGCTCTCGAGCACCTGCAGGTACCAGAGCCGGGCGAACAGGCCGGCAACCAGGCACACCGCCACGATGCCGATCGCGTAGAGCCGGAATCCCTGGCGCTCGTCGATGTCGGCGCCGTTGGACGCCATCAACGATCCTTCATCGGCGAAGCGGGGGGCTCGCGCCGTCGCGTCCGGCGCCGGGCGGGCCCGCTGGCGACAGCCCATCGCACCGCGGGCGCCGCGACCAGCGATAGCAGTGCGTTCCAGCCCGATGCGATCAGCACGACCCGGGGCAGGCGGTCGTCGATCAGGCCGCGCTGGCCGACCACCTCGCCCAGCAGGGCGTAGACCGTCACCATGGCCGCCGTGCCGACGAACACGAGCAGCATCGACTGCAGGCGCGTGTCGTGGAACAGGTCCTCGGTTATGCCACCCAACGTGCAGGCCACGATAACGAAGGAGGCTGCCGCCAGGCCGAGCGGTGTGGACAGATAGACGTCCCACATCAGGCCGGCGCAGAACGCGATCACCGAACCCCGACGGGTGCCTGCGAAGAGGCTGGCCAGGATGGCCACCAGCGCCGGCAGTTCGGGCGCCACACCGGCCACCCTCACCTGCGAGAAGAACGTCAACTGCACCAGGAGCGCGGCCAGGTACACGATGACGAGCCGCAGCCCGATCATGACGACGCTGTCGGAGGCCAGCAGGCGGCGCGGGCGCAGCAGGCTCTGTGCCGGCTGAGACGCCGTCATGGCGACGGCTCCATCATGGCGACGGCTCCGAGAACGGCGAGTCCGGGCCGACCGGCGCTTCGTCGGTGGGTGTCAGCAGCAGCACGGTCACGTAGCCGAGGTCTTGCACGTCCGCGGCCAGATCGACGGTCACCAACTGGGCCAACCCCGCCTCCGACGGCTCGACCGACGCCACCCGGCCCACCGGGATGTCGGCGGGATAGCGGCTGCCGGCCGCAGTCACCACCGGGCTCCCCACCGCTGGCAGCTCCGACAGGTCCCCGGTCTCGGGCCAGCGCACGCCGGCGTCCACCACGAACTTGGTCGGGTCGCCGGCCATCCCGTGGCCGAGCCCCACGTCGCCGGAGTCCAGCAGGCGGACGCCGACGACCAGGCTGGGATCGCTCACCGCGGTGACGGTGCTCGAGGCCGCGTCCACGGTCTCGACCCGGCCCACGAAGCCGGCCGAGGTGACCACGGCCATGCCCGGGGCCACGCCCTCCCGGTGCCCCACGTCGATCGACATCACGTCGTCGTCGAAGTTGCCTGCCGAGTCGCGCAGCACCGTGGCGGTGAGCCGTTCCACGCCCTCGACGAAGGTCACCCCGGTGGCGTCCAGAAGTCTCTCGAGCGCGTCCCGCTCGGCCGCGCCGCGAATGTCGGCGCTGGCGAGCCGGTCGACTTCGTCTC
Organism: Acidimicrobiaceae bacterium; assembly: GCA_009844405.1. Lineage (GTDB taxonomy): Bacteria > Actinomycetota > Acidimicrobiia > Acidimicrobiales > Aldehydirespiratoraceae > Aldehydirespirator. The sequence continues at coordinate 3,213 of VYBO01000007.1, read as the reverse complement.
TGAGCCTCTCGTTCTCGGCGCGGAGGTCGTTGTAGGTGAACATCGCGGTCCAGACCTCGGCCACCGGCCCGAGTGCTGCATCTACCGCGGAGACCACCGGCTCGAGTGCGTCGCGCACCCGGCTCTGGGCGGCGTCGAGCGGCCCGAAGCCTCGGAAGTCAAGGGTGAGAAGGGTCGCCGCCGTCAGGATCAGCAGCAACAGGCGGTAGCGGGACCGCCCGCTGCGCTGGGCGACCGCCATCGTCCAACGTCAGAGAACGCCCGATTCGGTCACCGCTGGTCCAAGTTGTCGAGCACGTGGCCACAGCCCCTCACCACGGCGAGCAGCGGATCCTGGGCGACCGTGATCGGCATGCCCGTCTCGTTGGCCATCCGCTGGTCCAGATTCCGCAACAGTGCGCCGCCGCCCGCCAGCATGATGCCCGATTCCATGATGTCGGCGGCCAGCTCGGGGGGTGTGTGGTCCAGCGTGCCTCGCACGGCGTCGCAGATGGCGGTCACCGACTCCTCCAGTCCCTCGCGGATGTCCTCGGTGGTGACCGAGACCACACGGGGCAGTCCGCTCACGAGGTCGCGGCCCCGGATCTCGGCCCTCGCCTCCCGGACCAGGGGGTAGGCCGACCCGAGCATGATCTTGATCTCCTCGGCGGTGCGCTCGCCGATCAGCATCGAGTGCTCCTTCTTGACGAACTGGGCGATGACGTTGTCGAACTCGTCGCCCCCCACCCTGATCGACTGGCTTGAGACGATCCCTCCGAGCGAGATGACGGCCACCTCGGTCGTGCCCCCGCCGACGTCGACGATCATGTTCCCGGTCGGCTCCCACACCTGGAGCCCGGTGCCGATCGCGGCGGCCATCGGCTCCTCGATGATGTGGGTCGGCTTCCGGGCGCCCGCGGATTCGGCTGCCTCCTGAACGGCCCGCTGCTCGACGCCGGTGATGCCCGACGGAACGGCGATGACCATCCGCGGCTTGGTCCAGCGTCGCTGATGGACGCGCTCGATGAAGAAGCGCAGCATCTCCTCGCACATGTCGAAGTCGGCGATCACCCCGTCGCGGAGCGGGCGGACGGCCTGGATGTGCGACGGTGTGCGACCGATCATGCTCTTGGCTTCGGCGCCCACGGCCAGCACTTTGCCGGTCTTGGTGTTGACGGCAACCACCGACGGCTCGTCGAGCACGATCCCCTCGCCGCGCACGTACACGACGGTGTTCGCGGTGCCGAGGTCGAGAGCCATGTCGCGCCCCATGACCCCTCCCAGCCCCGAAAGGATGCTCGCTGTGCTCATCGTGATGCCTCGATCAGGTAGTGGACGCTACCACAACGCCGGAGGACCCGGCCGACCGCTAGCCGGGATTGTAGACGACGGCGAGAGTCGGCACACAGTTCGCCTCGAAGGGCCTCCAGGGGCAAGGACGACCAACGGAGTTCGTGTACTCCTGCTGCTATTCCTGGTGTAGATCAGGAAAGAAGATGGCGACCTCGCGGCGAGCCGACTCGGCGGAGTCGCTCCCGTGGACCAGGTTCTCGGTGACCATGGTCCCGAAGTCTCCCCGGATGGTTCCGGCCGCGGCATTCATGGGGTCGGTGGCGCCCATCATGTGACGCACCACGCTCCAGGCGTCCTCCGGTCCCTCCACCACTGCGACCAGCGCGGGGCCCCTGCCCATGAAGGCGACGAGCTCGCCGTAGAAGCCCTTGCCGGCGTGCTCGGCGTAGTGGCGGTCGAGCACGCCGCGATCGAGGGTGCGAAGCTCGGCCGCGACGATCCGGAGGCCCTTGCGCTCGAAGCGGCCGATGATCTCGCCCACGAGGCCGCGCTCGACTGCGTCGGGCTTGCATATGACCAGCGTGCGGTCCACGGCGGCGATGCTACAAGCCCAGGTCAAGCACGCGGCCCTTATCGACGTCGCGTGCGGTCCACGGCCGGGATGCAACCCGGCGCCCGAGGCTCAACCTCCGGGACGCCCCTGACCCGCGCCGGGCGACTCCTCCCGTTCGACTTGCAGCCGGTCGTCCAGATTCAGTTCGCTGACTGCCCGGCGGAGGGCCGCCTCGATGCCGTCCGCCAGGTCGCCGCCCGCGTCGGCCTGCTCGTCAAGCAGAAATTTCAATGGTTCTAGCGAATCACAATATGATCATGGACAGTCTCGCCGACGATCGAGCGGAAGGCATAGACCAGGCAGGCCTGAATGTCCTCGGGCTCCAGGATCTCATAATTCTCGAGGATCGTCTCCACGCTGTCGCCTGCGGCCAGCATCCCCAAGACGTGCTCAACCGCGAAGCGCATGTCGCGGATGATCGGCTTCCCGCCGAAAATCCCGGGGTTGACCGTGATGCGCTTCAACAGTTCGTAGTCGTCGAGCGGCGGCTTCGTCTCGGTGTCTTCCATGGTAACAACGCTACCTCGCGGCCAGAGGCATCACGTCGAGGAGCCGCTTCTCGTCGCTGCAAGCCGCAACCTCAAGGCGGTCTTTGGGGACCTTCGCAATCACTTGGCTGGCAACGTTGCAGGAATCACCAGGGATGTGGCGCTCGCTGAGCAAGTGCTCAACATCGTGTTCTGCAAGCTCTTCGACGAACTCAACACCGGACCCGACGAGGTCGTTTCGTTCAGAGCCGCGGCCAGCGGCGCCGAGCAGGAGGTCGCGGATCGTGTCCGTGGACTCTTCGACCAGGTCATAGCTAGGTACAGGGACGTCTTCGACAGCGACGCAAGTCTCGATGTCGACACCTCAAGCCTGGCCCACATCGTAGGCGAGCTGCAGAACTACTCGCTGATGGACTCCGACCGCGACGCCGTTGGGGAGGCGTTCGAAGTGTTCGTCGGCCCCACGCTGAGAGGCGCAGAGGGACAGTTCTTCACGCCGCGCAACGTGGTCAAGATGGTCGTGGACATGCTCGACCCGCGACCGGGGGAGATGATCATCGATCCGGCCTGCGGATCGGGCGGGTTCCTGATCAGAGCCCTCGAAGCCGTCTGGACCGCCTTGGATGTGCAAGGGGCAGAAAAGGGCTGGTCCGACGCTGTGCTCGAACGGGCCGTGGCTTGGTGCTCGACCGCCACCGAGTGGCGGGCAGAAAAGGGCCGGTCCGACGCTGTGCTCGAACGGGAACGTCGGGAGGTCGCCACGCTATGTCTGCGGGGCATCGACAAAGAGCGAGCGCGGATTGATCGGCGGCCAATCGCGTCGCAGGGTGGTCATACCCG
>VYBO01000057.1 GCA_009844405.1 Acidimicrobiaceae bacterium | reverse complement strand
CTCGGGCCACGGCCCCGCCCCGTATGGGCCGGGTCGCCCGCCTATCCGCGGGGCCCCATAGAGCGAGCGCGGATTGATCGGCAGCCGATCGCGGCGCAGGGTGGTCATTCCCGCTCTTGTTCGCTTCGCTCACGGGCCGCTCGGGCCACGGCCCCGCCCCGTATGGGCCGGGTCGCCCGCCTATCCGCGGGGCCCCATAGAGCGAGCGCGGATTGATCGGCAGCCGATCGCGGCGCAGGGTGGTCATTCCCGCTCTTGTTCGCTTCGCTCACGGGCCGCTCGGGCCACGGCCCCGCCCCGTATGGGCCGGGTCGCCCGCCTATCCGCGGGGCCTCATAGCGGCGACCGCGTAACTTTGTGGAAGCGAAGGGATGAACTAGCGCAAGGAGGCCCGCAATGACGTTGTCAGCCGCCGAAGGGCCGACCTCGGTGCCGTTGCTGTCCGAGACGATCCCGCAGAATCTGGCCCGAACGGTCGCCGAGCACGGTGGGCGCGACGCGTTGGTGTCGGTGGAGCAGGGTCTGCGCTACACCTACACCGAGTTCGCCGGCGAGGTCGACCGGGTGGCCCGGGGGCTCATGGGGATCGGTGTGGCCAAGGGCGACCGGGTGGGAATCTGGAGCCCGAACTACGCCGAGTGGGTGCTGGTGCAGTACGCCACAGCCCGCATCGGCGCGATCCTGGTGACCATCAACCCGGCCTACCGGTCCTCTGAACTCGAGTACGTGCTGAACCAGTCGCAGATCTCGGTGCTGGTGGCGGTGGAGTCGTTCCTGACCAGCGACTACCGCTCGATGATCACCGAGGTGTGGGATCGGGCGCCGGCCGAGCGGGTCGTCTACCTGCACACTTCGGACTGGGACACGCTGCTGGAGGCGGCCGGGACGGTGTCCGCGGACCGGCTCGAGGAGCGCAGCGCGCAACTCGAGCCTGACGACGCCGTCAACATCCAGTACACCAGCGGCACCACCGGCTTCCCCAAGGGCGCCACGCTGAGCCATCGCAACATCCTGAACAACGGGCTGTTCACCGGCGAGGCCTGCAAGTACACAGCCGAGGACCGGGTGTGCATCCCGGTGCCGTTCTACCACTGCTTCGGGATGGTGCTGGGCAACCTGGCCTGCACCACCCACGGCTCCGCCATGGTGATCCCCGCCGCCGGATTCAACCCCACCGCAACCCTTAAGGCCGTCGCCGCCGAGCGCTGCACGAGCCTGTACGGGGTGCCGACGATGTTCATCGCCGAGCTCGGCGAGCCCGATCTGGCCGGCTACGACCTGTCGTCGCTGCGAACCGGGATCATGGCCGGCTCGCCGTGCCCCATCGAGGTCATGCGCCAGGTGGTGGACCAGATGAACATGAGCGAGGTCACCATCGCCTACGGCATGACCGAGACCTCGCCGGTGTCCACCCAGACATCGGCCGACGACCCCCTCGAGAAGCGGGTGACCACGGTGGGGCGGGTCCATCCCCACGTCGAGATCCGCATCGTCGACCCCGCCACCGGCGAGGTTGTGCCCCGCGGCACCGGCGGCGAGTTCCAGACCCGGGGCTACTCGGTGATGCTGGGCTACTGGAACGACCCCGAGCGCACCGCGGAGGCCATCGACGCCGACGGCTGGATGCACACCGGCGACCTCGCGGTCATGGACGGCGAGGGCTATGTGAACATCGTCGGCCGCATCAAGGACATGATCATCCGCGGCGGCGAGAACGTGTACCCCCGCGAGGTCGAGGAGTTCCTGTACACCCACCCGGACATCGTCGACGTGCAGGTCATCGGCGTGCCCGACGTCCGCTACGGCGAGGAGATCATGGCCTGGGTGCAACTGCGCGACGGCGCCGGCGCCACTGCCGACGACATCAAGGACTTCTGCCGCGGCACGATCGCCCACTACAAGGTGCCCCGCTACATCAAGATCACCGACACCTTCCCCATGACGATCACCGGCAAGGTCCGGAAGTTCAAGATGCGCGAGCAGTCCATCGAGGAACTCCGCCTCGACGAGGCCGCCCAAGTCCAGAGCGCCTAGCGCCGTCGGATTCTGGGATATGTGAAACGCACTGAAACTTAGCAAGAATTAGTAGAGTGCCGATGGGGCGGCTCCGGTGCCACGCAAGTGCGCTCTGCCAACCGGGGCCGCCCCAACTGCTGGGCTAAGCCTACTCATGTATTCCAGCATGGTGCAACCCTTTGTGTGGTTCCTACCTCATTCTCAATGCAGGTCGGGTGCTCAGGGGGCGATGAGGCGGTCGCCGGCGGATCGAGCTCGAAGGCCCGGGCCACATCCCGATGAGCCGCCGTCGCCGGCGCTCGTTCCTGCACCGCCTCCATGGGATTGGAGGCCAACTGCTAGCCGACGGGTGATGGGACCGATGTCCCCCGCCGGAAGTCATCAATCCCCTGCCCTGTCGGACTCGGCGCGGTCATTGCTGGCCGCTCTGCCGCCCGTTGGGGGTCCAGAGGCAGTCGATGGGACGGAGGTGGAGGCGATCGCCGGCCTTGCCTGACTGCTCACCGGTGTGCAGCAGCACGCCCGCTCGGAACGCGCCCGGCGCGACCCCGTCGAGTCTCTGGCGCAGCCAGGCTAGACGGCTCAATTGGCGGGGATCGGGGGAGCGGGTTGCCTTCACCTCCACCGCGACCACACCGCCGTCGGCGTCCTCGAGCACCAGGTCGATCTCGCGGCCCTGGTTGTCGCGGTAGTGCGAGAGGGTGCAGTCCCGCGGCGAGGCCGACAGCTGGCCGGCGATCTCGTTGACTGCGAAGGTCTCCAGCAGCGGCCCCGCGGCCGGGGCTCCGGGCCGGGCGAGCTCGCCCGGCTCGATTTGCAGCAGGCTCGCGGCCAGCCCGCTGTCGGCCACGTGGTACTTGGAGCGCCGCACCGGCCGGGAGGGCAGGCCCCGGGACCAGGCGGGAAGCTCGTGCACCAGGAACACGGCCTGCAGCCACTCGAAGTACGACGTGATGACTGGGCGGCTGGTCTGGAGTCTCCTCGCGGCGTCGGACAGGTTCACCGCCCCGGCGGTGACTCCCGCCGTCCACCGCAGCAGCGCACCGAGCGCGGCGATCTTGCGGATGTCGGCGAGCACCGCTATGTCACGCTGGGTGACGGTCTCCACGTAGCCGCGGAACCACTGTCGGCGACGACCAGCTTCGAGCGCTACGACCTCGGGATAGCCGCCGCGGCACGCACGGGCCAGGTAGTCGTCGCGAGTGGTTCCAGCCGATGCCGTCGGCGGCGACGAGCCGTCGAACCAGCCGTCGATCTCCGAGGGCGCGGCACCAGCCAACTCGGCTTGCGAGAGCGGCCACAGACGGAAGATCTGAACCCGGCCCGCCAACGATTCGCTGATGGTCGGAACCGTCAGGAAGTTGGTGGAACCGGTCAGCAGGAATCGACCGGGTGTCGGCTCGGCGTCCACGAGCTGCTTCACGGCTCGCACAAGGCGGTCGCCACCGAGCTGTGCCTCGTCCACGACCAGCGGGTGCCGATGACCCAGCAGAAAGGTCAGCGGGTCGGCCAGCGCCATCTCCCGCTGCGCCTCGTCGTCGAGAGAGACGTAGGTTCCCTCCCGCCGAGCGGCGATCAGCCGCGCCAATGTGGTCTTCCCGCACTGCCGGGCACCGTGCAGCATCACTACCCGGGCCCACTCCAGAGCTTCCTCGATACGCGGCCCGAGCTGCCTGTCGACAAGCTCCATCCCGCCAGGATACCAGTAGCTTAGCAAACTGTATGACTAATACTTATTGTTTCGTATTGAATCTACTTGGCAAACTGTGCATGCCAGTCATGGCGGGGATAACTGCTAGCCGACCGGTGATGGGACCGATCGGCGGGGGACGGTCACCTCGATCACGGTGCCTCGGGGCGCGTCGGCCGATGCGGCCTTGATGGTGATCGAGCCGCCGAGGTCGTGGACCACGAAGGTGCGCACGATGGTGAGGCCGAGCCCGGCGTCGCGGTCCAGGGAGAAGCCCTCGGGCACGCCGGGCCCGTCGTCGGCGATACGCATGGTCAACGTGCTGGCGGTGCGGGCCAGGCGCACCTCGACAAGCTCGCCCGCGCCGGCCGGGGGTGCGGCGTGCTGGAAGGCGTTCTGCACCAGCTCCACCAGCACCACCGCCAGCGGCATCGCCGTCTCGCCGTCGATCTCGCCCACAGCCCCCTCCACCTGGATCTTGGGAGGCCGCTCCACCGGCGCGAGACCGTCCTCCACCAGGCGCACAAGCGGGCCCACGACCTCGTCGAAATCGAGCTCGGAGGTGGTGTCGAGCGCCAGATGCTCATGCACCATGGCGATCGACGAGACCCGCCGCACCGAGGACTCGACGGCTGCCTTCGCCTCCGCACTGCCGAGGCGGCGAGCCTGGAGCTGCAGCAGCGAACTCACCGTCTGCAGGTTGTTCTTGACGCGGTGGTGGATCTCGCGGATCGTCGCATCCTTCGACAGGAGCAGGCGGTCGTGGTGGCGCAACTCCGACACGTCTCGGAGCATCGCCACCGCCCCGGTGATCCGGTCCTCGGCCACCATTGGGTAGGCCCGCAGCACAACCACGATCATCGATCCGGCGGTGAACTCGGCCACCGTGGAACGCCTGCGCCAGAAAGAGCGGCGAATCACCGTGTCGTCCAGTCCCAGGTCGCTGAGCCGGCTGCCCGGCACCGGGCGTGTCACGCCCAGGCGGTGCAGGGCGCTGCGGGCGTTTGGCGAGGCGTAGCTGATCCGGCCCTCCCGGTCCAGCACCAGCACTCCATCGCCGACGCGGGGCTCCCGGAACTCGCCGACCCGCTCCATGCGCTCGTAGGGGAAGGCGCCCTCGGCGATCATCCGCGCGAAACGGCTGTACAGACCGCGGTAGATGGTCTCCAGTGGATTCTCGTGGCGGATGGGGGCCGGTGCCGCCTCGCGCGAGAGCACCGCCACCGGCGCGTCGTCGCAGCGGACGGGCACATAGTCCACGACGCGGCGGCGGTCGCGTAGCGGCAGGCTGTCGGCCTCCTCCACGACCGTGTCATCGCCCACGACGGGAACGGGGCCGGCCTCCGCCACCTCCGCCTCGCCCGCCTCGCCGGTGTCCATCGCCGCCTGCAGCCACGCCAAGGCGGGTCCCTGAACGATGGTGCCCACCGGGTCGACCACATGAACGGTGGGGCCGGTGTTGGCCCGGGCGTGGGCCAGCACCACGAAGTCACCGTCGGCGCTGCCGGTCTCGTTGGCCACCAGGTCTGAGGCGCCCGCCATCGCCGCCGGATCGAATCCAGTGACGCAGGGGGCGTACAGCAGCAGATCCCCGAAGGAGAGGTCGGCCAGCGGCGCCCACGAGCCCACCAGCCGGTGCAGGTGATCGATGGAGCGCTCGTCGAGCGCGGTGCCGGCCCGGGCCAACTCCGCGAGACCGACCACCGCTCCGGTTCTCCGCTCGGCCTCTCAGCCGAAGCCGATGGGATGGGAGCCGGGCGGGCCAATCTCCACATGGGTAACGTGCGACGCGGCCACCGCGATCTCCCGGCCCTTGTCGTCGGTCAGCCACAGCACCGGGACCTTGCCCTTCAGAGCTGCCTCGACGGCCGCCTTGATGGTCTCGCGGTCGGCGTCGTCGGGGAGGTTCACGGTGATGGGTTGGGGATTGTCGGCGATGCCGATGCGAAGCTCCACTCTGCTCTCCTTCAGATTCAGACGATCTTCAACTCGGGATGGGTTCGTTTGGTGGGCCCGTGGGCTTCGATCCACGACGCCATCGCGGCGAAGACCGACGAAGCTTCGGAACCGGGATCCACCGCCATTATGGGCCGGCCGTGGTCGCTGCCCTCGCGCAACGGGATGGTCATGGGTACCTGGCCGATGAGCTCCACGTCGAGTATGCGGGCCAGTTCCGCTCCACCGCCCGAGCCGAAGAGCTGGTAGCGCTTGCCGTCGTCGCCGGTGAACCACGACATGTTCTCGATCACTCCCCGCACGGCGATGTTCACCTTCGAGAACATGAACGCCGAGCGCTGGGCCACCTTCTGGGCCGCGGGGTTGGGCGTGGTCACCACGTAGGCCTCGGCCCGGGGCAGGAACTGCGCCAGCGACAGAGAGATGTCGCCGGTGCCGGGCGGGAGGTCGACGAGCAGGAAGTCGGGATCGTCCCAGAACACGTCGGTGAGGAACTGCTCGAGAGCCTTGTGCAGCATCGGGCCCCGCCAGATCACCGGCTGGTCCTCTTGGGCGAAGAAGCCCATCGAGATGCAGCGCACGCCGTGCACCTCGGGCGGAACGATCATGTCGTCGATCACCACCGGGGCCCGGTCCACTCCCAGCATCCTCGGTATCGAGAAGCCCCACACGTCGGCGTCCACGACCGCCGTCGAGCGGCCCCGGGCCGCCAGGGCGACGGCCAGGTTGGCGGTGACCGACGACTTGCCCACGCCGCCCTTGCCCGAGGCGACCAGGAGCGTGCGGGTGGCGTTGCCGGGCTCTGCGAACGGGATGGCCCGACCCTCGGCGTGGCCGTGGGCAGGGGCGGATCCGGCGGTGGCGGCCGGGTTGCCGTGCAGCTTCGTGCGCAACTCGGCCCGCTCGGCGTCGCTCATCACGGTGAAGTCCAGGGTGACCGCGGCCACTCCGTCGAGCTCGAGCAGCGCGTCGGTCACCCGGCGCTGGATCTCGCTGCGCAGCGGGCAGCCCGCCACCGTGAGCGCGATGCGCACGTCGGCATGGCCGCCTTCGATGGTGGAGCCCCGGTACATGCCGAGGTCAACGATGCTGCGGTGCAGCTCGGGGTCCTCCACCGGCCGGAGGGCCTCGATCACCTCCGCTTCCGTGACGGCCACGGGCGTAGGCTAACGGCGTGGCGAGGAGGGGCCTCAGCGCAGCGGCGGGAGGCGGCGGGGGCGGACGCGTCGCCGTCGCAGACCTGTAGGGGGGAGGGTCGATGCTGCACCTCGTGCGCCACGCCGACGCAGGAAGCCGGACTGCCTGGGTCGGCAACGACTTCGAGCGGCCGCTGGACGAGCACGGACGGTTGCAGGCCGAGGCGATCGGCGCGGCCCTGGCCTCGCGCCCGGTGCGTCGCATCCTGTCGAGCCCGTACGTGCGCTGCGTGGACACCGTCGTGCCGCTGGGACGCATCCTGGACCTGCCCGTCGAGACCTGCGACGAGCTCGCCGAGGGCTCCTACGTCAACAGCGCCTTCGAGTTGCTGGGCTCGCTGGCCAGCGCCGAGGGCGACGCGGTGCTGTGCAGCCACGGCGATGTGATCCCCGGCCTGCTCTGGGTGCTGGACCGGTACGGGCTCGACATCGGCGAGTTGGGACGGTGCAAGAAGGGGTCAATCTGGGAGTTGGAGGTGCGCGACGGCCGAATCGTCGGCGCCGCCTACCGGCACCCCCGCACGTTCGGCGCCTGAACTGGCTGCTCAGGCCGTGTACTGCGGCTGGCGTGCGAACACCTCTTCCAGCAGCGGCACGAAGTCCTCCATGGGCAGGTCGTCGTAGTTGGGGTCGCGGGCACGGCCCTCGAAGATCCTGGACAGCTGTTCGTAGTCCTCGCGGATAGGCGGGCGACCCGGCCCATACGGGGCGGGGCCGTGGCCCGAGCGGCC
>VYBO01000037.1 GCA_009844405.1 Acidimicrobiaceae bacterium | reverse complement strand
AGGGGCGGAGGGACTCGAACCCCCAACCGCCGGTTTTGGAGACCGGTGCTCTGCCGATTGAGCCACGCCCCTCAGCAGCCCCGAAAGGCTACCAGCGCAGGGCCGCGAACGGCTACGGGCGGGCCCGCCGGACGCCGCGGCTCCGCCCGAGCTACGAGGCCAGTCTGGCGGCGCGGCGATGCCGGGCGGTGAACGCTAGGACGCCGGCCGCGGCCGCGGCTCCGGCGGCGACGGTCGCGGCGACCCGGGGCTTGCGCTCCCAGGCCCAGCGATGCCCGTACCGGTCAAGATGCACCAGGATCTGCGACTCCAGCCGGGCGTCCTCGGGCGCCGAGGTCTCGCGCAGCAGGCACATGGCGTCCATCAGGCGCCGGTACCGCGACAGCTCCACCCGGCACCGCAGGCAGGACTCCAGATGGTCGAGCTCCGCGGGCCCGAAGGCGCGGTCGTCGCCCGCGGCCGCCGCCATCGCGTCGCTGACCGACTCACAATGTCGGCGCAGATGGGTCATGGCGCCGCCTGCCGGGGCGCCTGGTTCACTCGTCACGATCCGGTTCCTCTCCGGGCATGGGCAGAACCTGCTCGCGCAGGCGGCGGCGGGCCCGGTGCAGGCGCACCTTGGCCGCGGTCACAGAGACGCCCAGTTCTGCGGCGATCGCCTCATGGGGAAGGTCGTACATGTCCCGCAGCACCACGACCGAGCGCAGCCGGGCCGGAAGCTCCCGGATGGCGGCGTCGAGGCTCTCGCGCAGGTCCGCCAGGTCGCCTTGAAGGACCGGATCGTGGTCGGGCCGGGTGTCGATCACGTCGTCGTGGGCGCCGAGATGGTCGTGGCGGTGGCGGCGGCGGCGGCTGAGGTGGGTGGTCGCGCAATTGGCCACGATGCGATAGAGCCAAGTGCTGAACAGCGCGTCGCCGCGGAAGCGGCCGACGCCCTTGTAGGCCCTCAGATACGCCTCTTGAACCACGTCTCGAGCATCCTCCGTGCTGCCCGTGAGGCGCACGGCCAGCGCGTACGCGTCGGAGTGAGTGATGCGCACGAGCCGGTCGAACGCCTCCCGGTCGCCGGACTTGGCCAGCTCGACGAGAGCGGCCATGTCCGTCGTGGACTGAGACTCGCTATCGCCGCCGACGTTACGCGACGGCTCCTCGACGGCTCGCAGGCGGCGCCGGGGCGATGCCGTCACAACAGTCCCCCAGCGGCATGTTCCATGCAGCGACGGTGTGCCCCAAGGGTGCAGCGCTCCATGTAGCGACGGACAGACTCGAACTGTCGACCTCTCGATTATGAGTCGAGCGCTCTTGCCAACTGAGCTACGTCGCCGGGAAGGGCAGGACGGGCGCCTGCGCCGAGCTCCCTGTCAGAATCGAACTGACGACCTTCTCCTTACCATGGAGACGCTCTGCCGGCTGAGCTAAGGGAGCGTGCCGGCGCCGGGGCGCCGGTCAGCCATGATGCCACACCGCCGGGTCTATCCCAACCGCCCGCAGGCTAGTCAGGCCGCGAACTCGGCGACCTGAACCGGCTGGCGCCTCTCGGCGCTGGCTACCGCGGCTTGGAGTACCTCTGTCACCGCCAGGCCGACCCGGCCGTCGGTCTCGACGGGAGCGCCGCCGGCGATAGCGGCCGCGAAGGCGGCAACCTGATCGACCAGCGGGTCGTTGGGGGCCAGGTCCACCTCGGTGGGGACGGTGTCGCCCTTGGCCTGCACCAGCAGGCTGGCGCCGTCGCGGCGGTTGAATGCGGCCGCCGAGGTGCCATGCACGCTGACGTCGACCGCGCCCGGCACGAAGTGAGTGGTGAGGAGGGTTCCGACCGCCCCCGACTCGAACTCGAACATGAGCCCGGTCGCGTGGTCCAGGGGCTGGGCGGGCAGGACGCTGCGGCTGAAGGCACTGACCACCGCTATCGGGCCGAGCAGGTAGTGGTAGGTGTCGATCATGTGAACGCCGAGCCCCGTCATCCCGCCCAGCGGGGTCTCCGTCCCGTTGGCCCGCCAGGTAGCCGGATAGCCGTGGGACACGTTGAACATGGACGATGCCACCAGCACCGTGCCCAACTCGCCGTGGTCGAGCATCTGGCGAATGCGGCGGTTCGCGGCCTGGCGCCGCCTCTGGTAGCCCACCATCAGCACGATCCCGGCCCCCTCGGCGGCGGCCACGGCCCGACGCCCCTCTCCGGCGGTGAGGGTGAACGGCTTCTCGACCAGCACATGCTTGCCGGCGTCGGCGGCCTCGCAGACCTGGTCGGCGTGGACGCTGTGGGGCGTGGCCAGCATCACCCCCTCCACATCGTCGGCGGCCAGCATCTCCTGCACCGAGCCCACCGCCCGGCAGCCGACCCGCTGGGCGAAGTCCTCCCGGGCGTCCGCAGTCCGGGCGTGGCACGCCACGACCTCTGCCACACCCGATCGCCGGGCCGCGGCCGCCAGCTCGCCCCCCCACCAGCCGAGCCCGACCAGACCCAGCCGAACCTTCCTATCGCTCATTGCTGACCTCTCTGCCCATTTCTGAACCTCCGTTTCTCACAGCAGCAGACTCTCCTCGTACTCGACCCTCGACAGCACCCGGGGCTCGCCCTCGGTGACCAGCACCATGTCCTCGATACGCACGCCGCCCCCGCCCGGGACTTCGGGCACCCACACCAGCGGCTCGACCGCGAACACCATGTTGGGCTCGAACTCGCACACGGTGGCTCCGGGCATGCTCTCGCCGATGTAGGGCGGCTCGTTGGCGCCCACCCCGATCCCGTGGCCGATGAACAGGCTGAACAGGTGCTCGGCCAGTCCGTGCTCTCCGATCTTGGAGACGACCGCATCCGCCGCGTCGGCGTTGGTCAGGCCCGGACGCATCTTGTCGATGCCGGCCTTGAGCCCCTCGTGGACCGCGGTGTAGATCTCCCGCTGGCGGCGGCTGGGCCGGCCTACGACCGTGGTGCGGCCGATGTCGGCGAAGTAGCCGTTCCACATGGCGCCGATGTCGATGAAGCAGAGGTCGTGATTGCGCATCAGCTTGTCGGTGGCCAGCCGGTGCGGCGGCGACATGTGCTCGCCGGAGGCGACGAACGGGGTGATCACGTGGGCCATCTCGCCGCCGAGGTGGAAGAGCGTCTGCATGGCGTCGCCGGCCACCTCCAGCTCGCGGCGCCCGGCTCGCGTCTCGTCGAGCGCCCGCTGGGTGACGGCGTCGCCGATGGCGCAGGCCTCCTCGATGATGGCTATCTCCACGTCGGTCTTGATGAGCCGGGCCCGCTGCATGATGGTGTCGCCGTCGATCACCTCGACCTCGGGCAGGTGAGCCCTCAGCGCCTCGATGAACGAGACGCTGGCCGCGTCAACCCCCAGCCGGCCGCTGTCGAGGCCCCGCTCGACGAGGATGGGCCGCAGGATGCCGCGCACGAAGCCGTCGACCAGCTCCGCCTGCTCCATGATGGGGATGGCGTGAGCCTCCGCGATCCAGTCCATTCCGGCCCGGGCCTTGTCGATCTCCCCGCCCGAGCACAGCAGAACGGGCTCCTCGCCCGACTGCAGCAGGGCGCCGTTGAGCGCCATGGTCTTGCCCGCTATCAGCTGCGCCCTCAGCGAGGTGAGATACCGGACGTTCTCGTCCTTCCACACCATCAGCCCGTCCGCACCGGCCTCGGCCAGCTCCCGCTGGGCGGCCGCTACCCGGTCGCGCCGCAGGCGGGCCATGTCGTAGCGTTCCTCCCAATCGACCGAGAAGGGTCCCTTGGCGTAGCCCCCCAGCGAGCCGGGCGTGCTCACGGTGATGTCTCGGCGAGGTGCCGGTGGAGCACCGCGGCGTCGAGGTCGCCCAGACCCCGGTCCATGGCTGCCCGGTACTGCGGCAGGGCGGCATCGAGAAGCGGGGTGAGCGCACCCACTGCCCGGGCGTGCGCCGCGATGATCTCGGAGTCCTTCCGGATGATGGCCAGGCGGGCCGAGGGCGGCTCGTAGGTCCCCGATGCCATCATCGGCCCCCTGATGTCGAAGATCTTCGACGATCCGACGCCCGCGCCGATCACCTCCTGGACAACTTCGGGATCGAGGCCGCTGGCCGCGCCGAGCCGGTGAGCCTCGGCCGCGGCGAGCGTGTGCACCGACACCAGCAGGTTGGCCACGAACTTCATGCGCGAGCCGTTGCCGAACTCGCCCAGGTAGAAGGTCCGCCGACCGATGTGGCCCAGGATCGGCTCAGCCACTGCGAACGCGTCCCGGTCACCGCTGGCGTAGACGATCAGGGTGGCGTCAGCAGCTTGCAGGCCCGTGCCGCTGAGGGGTGCGTCGAGAACTGCCGCGCCGGCGGCCTCCAGGACGGTCCTCGCCTCCTGCTTGGCCTCGATCCCGAAGGTGCCCGTCTCCACCACCACCAGCCCAGCCTTTCGGGCCGACGCCACCGCCCGGCTGGCCTCACGGAGCGACTCGACGGACGGCAGGGAGAACACGACCACATCGACCTCGGCGGCCATCTCCGCCGGGGAGGCGGCGGAGCGGACCCCGCACGCCTCCGCTCGGCTGCCGACGATGTCGTAGCCGGCCACATCGTGTCCCGCGGCGCGGATGTGCCGGGCCATCGCCCCGCCCATCACGCCGAGGCCGACCACCCCGACAGCGGGCACGGACCCGGCCTCAGACATGGACTCAGACACCTACAACGCCATCATCCTGCGGCGCCGTCGTCGGCACCGAGGATGGCGACACGGCCGACGTCGCCGTCGAGCATGCCGAGCCTCGGACCGGCTCGCACGGTGTCGCCGACAGGGCAATCGACCACGGCCGGCACGGTCAGCGAGCGGGCGACCTCGAAGAGGTGCGCGGTGGGCGCGCCGCCCAGTGAGACGAACCCGGCCGCGTCGAACAGCAGCGGCGACAGGTTGGCCAGCGGGTACTGGGTGACGATGATGTCGCGGGGCCGCACATGGTCGGTCTGTTTGGAGTGCTCCACCCAGACCAGCCTCCCGGCGCCTACACCGCCGGAGCTTCCACGGCCGGCGTAGACCTCGCCCTGCAGTGCGGCCACGCCCGCGAGGACCGGTTCCCACCGATCGAGGCCCTGCCGGCCCGTGGGGCGGGTCTGCTCGATCAGCCGGCGGGCCATGCCCAGCAGCCGGGCCGCCGAACTCTCGTCGACCGGCACCAACGCCTGCAGCGCCTCTATCGACTCGTTGGGCCGGTCGCTGCGCATGCGCCTGAGCACGCTCATGGCCCTTGCGTGGGCCTCGTCGGCGGACTGCGGGGCCACGCCCCACGCCTGAGCCACCAGACGGCGGGAAAGGGCTCGGGCCTCGTCGGCCAGCTCTTCGACACCGATTCCTTCGGGAGGCTCGACCGGCTTCAGCGGACTTCCTCCCATCCCCGGAAGCCATCCCAGCACCAGCTCCTCGCCCACCGAGCCGGGGTACTCGCGGGCCAGGCGCACGAAGTCCAACGCGAAGCGGTGGCCGAGAGCGGCCGGCACTTCGAGGCTCTCGGCGCCTGCGCCGGCTTGGGAGCGCTGAACCTGCAACAGCAGCGGCGCCCCGTCCACCATCACCCACTCGATCAGGTTGCAGCCCAGCTCGCGGCGGGCCCTCATTGCCATCTCGGCCACCGCCTGCAAGCCTTCGGCGCCGACTAGCTCCACCGCGTCGCTTCCCGCGACCTCGCCGCCGACGATCTCGGCCCGGCTTCCCGACAACCATCCGGCCATCAGGTCACGGGGCGATCCCTTGACCGCGTCGACCCTCACCGACCCGTCGGCAAAGACCAGCGCGGCCCCTCCGAAGTCGGGGGCGATCTCGGGCTGCACCACCAGGCCCATCGGTGCCGAGACGGGCTCGACGCCTGAGCCCTCATAGCGCTCCAGCACTTCCAGCGTGTAGCACGAGGCCCAGACGCTCTTGGCCGCCTTGCCTATCTCGTCGCGGCGGACCTCCGGCACCGAGGTGAAGGCGCCTGACCACTCGCCGGAGCCTTCAAGAACACTGGAGGAACGCACGATCAGCGGTTCAGGCAGGCGCGCCGCAGCCGAGGCCAGCGCGTCGGTCAACTCCGCGCCGAGATCACAACCGATGATGGCCATCCGGGCGCCGCCGGAGCCCCGGCTGTCCATCTGGGCCTCAGCGAGCGCCAGCGCGGGCGCCGACGCTGCGGGAGAGACCACGAAGCCGTCGGGCACGGGGAAGCCGGCAGCCATGGCCCGTGCCAGACCCGCGCCCTTGGCACCCGACGCGGCCACGTCGGACGCGGCCGGGTGGCCCAGGGGCAAGACCAGCGCCGGGGCCCCGCCGTCGTTCACACCTACCGCAGACACGCCGGCGCTCACCGAACCGGGCCGAGCCGGACGGCGGCCGCGCCGGAACTCACCCGACGCAGATGATCTCGTCGAGGGGGAACGTGGAGATGAGTTCCACGCCGGTCTCGTTGACGATCATCATCTCCTCGAGGCGCACGCCGAACTCGTGCAGCTTGCCGTGCTGGGTCTCCAACGCGAAGACCATGCCGGTCTGGATCTCCTGGGGGTGGTCCAGCGACCAGATGCGTGAGATCACCGGCTGGTCGTACTGGGCGAGCCCGAGTCCGTGGCCCCAGAGGTTGGCCGCAGCCTCGTCCTCCTCCTCGTAGCCCCAGATGTCCTTGGCCGAGGGCCACACTGCGGCGATGTCGGCGGTGGTGACGCCGGGCCGGGTGGCCTCGATGGAGTCCTGCAACCACTTGTTGGCGAGGTCGTAGTACTGCTTCTGCTCGTCGGTGGGGGTGCCGCCCACGCAGTAGGTGCGGTACACGCACGACTTGAAGCCGTTCCAGGTGAGTGCGGCGAGGTCGATGATGACCAGGTCGCCGGGACGGATGATGCGGTCGCCGTGGTTGCGCCAGTTCGGCCAGGCGTTGGGGCCGGAGGAGACGATGACGTCCTCGACGTTCTCCATGCCGGCGAAGTTGTAGAGGTACTCCATCCCGAAGGCGGTGACCTCGTTCTCGGTGAGCCCCGGCTTGAGGAACTGCGAGAACTCGTAGTGGGTGACATCGCAGATCGACCCGACGATGCGCATGGCCTTCTGCTCGTTGGGGCTCTTGATGGCGCGGGCCTCCATCATCGGGGTCATGCCGTCCACCCAGTTGATGTTGCGCTCCTCAAAGGCCCTGATCATGTTGAGGTCCATGAAGTCCACGCCGAGGGGCTGATCTGAGACTCCGGCGTCCTCGAGGTCGTTCATCAACGCGGAGGTGAACTTGGTGACCTGGGCGGTGGACGCAGGCCCGGCCGCTCCCTTGATCCAGGCGTAGGAGTAGCGCACGTTCTCTTTGGGGATCCACGGCGAGTGCTCGCGGATGTGGTAGCCGATGTCGCCCTGCTCGTACAGGATCGGCTCCTTGCCCTCGATCAGCACCGCGTAGCGCAGACCGGGCTTGAGCTGGTTCCAGCCCGGCGTCATCGTGGAGGTGACGTACCGGATGTTCTCGTCGTACATCAGCAGCATGGCGCCGAGGCCGTGGCGGCGCATGGCCTCGCGGGCCCGGCGCAGGCGCCATTCGCGCACCTCCTGCCAGTTGATCCCTTCCCTCCAGTCGGTTCCGAGAACTCCGAATGCTTCCTTCACTGGTGCTCCTTGTTAGAGATGGGATTGCCGGCGGGGGGGGGGCGTCATGGCCCCGAGCGGCGTGGGCTAGCTGATGACCTTGCGGGCGCACTCGACGAACTCGTCGTTGTTGAGCAGCCCCTTCTTCTGAAGCGACTTGGCCTTGACGATCCCGAGGATCTCCAGGATCTCGTCGTCTGTGGCGGACATGTCGTTGCGCTCGAGCCACACCCGGATGGAGTCGACGCCCGAGCCCTTGCCCAGCACGATCTCGGGGGCGGCCTGGCCGACCAGTTCGGGGCGGAACGGGAAGGCCTCGGTCACCTCGTCGCCGACGTTGCGGACCCAGGTCGCGATGATGCCGGACTCGACGTTGAACAGCCGTTCCCCGACCACAGGGCGGTTGCCGGGCTGAGCCACGCCCGCCATCTCCAGCACCTCCCGGGAGATGTCGGTGAAGTGCTCGGTCTTGATGCCGGTGTCGAGCCCGTACATGGTGAGCAGAGCCAGGATGGTCTCCTCGGTGGGCGTGTTGCCCGAGCGCTCGCCGAGCCCAGTCACGGTGGTCTGGATGACCTCGACGCCCTCGGTCACAGCCAGGATGGTGTTGGCCACGCCCATGCCGAAGTCCATGTGGAAGTGGGTCTCCATCGGCACGCCGAGACGATCGCGGGTCTGTCGCACGAAGTAGGCGACCGCGTGGGGCGACAGCACCCCGAAGGTGTCGACTAGGGCCACGGCGTCCACGTACCCGTCGGTGGCCACCCTCTCCATCATGTCCAGGTACTCGCCGATGTCGGCCCGGGTGGCGTCGATCGGGAAGAACGTCACCTTCAGACCGTGGTCGCGAGCGAAGTTGGTGGCCTCGATGGACGCCTCGAGCGCCCGCTCCACCGGCCAGCGGTAACCCTTCTGGATCAGGTGATGGCTGGACGGCACCTCCATGACGACGCCGGTGGCGCCGCAGTCGATAGCCAGCTTGACGTCGTCGACCATGCACCGGGAGAAGGCATAGACCTCGGAGTCGAACCCGGCCGCCGCGATCCGGCGGACAGCCTCCTCGTCGGCGGGCGACACCGCGGGCAGGCCGGCCTCTATGCGATGGATCCCGGCGTTGTTGAGCAACTCAGCGATGCGCAGCTTCTCGTCGGCGGTGAACTCCACGCCGGCCTGCTGCTCGCCGTCGCGCAAGGTGACGTCGTGCACCTTGAGGGTCTCGGGGAGGTGCATCTCCCCGGTGGCCTCGGGCAGGTAGTTCCACGGGCTGGAGAACCACCTGTCGGTGATCCACGGGGTCGTCGATGAACTCATCTGGCCTCCTCAGCGTAGCCGCGCCGGCCGATCATATATTATGTCAGGTACCCGACCAACACGGCTGCCA
This sequence comes from Acidimicrobiaceae bacterium, assembly GCA_009844405.1. Lineage (GTDB taxonomy): Bacteria > Actinomycetota > Acidimicrobiia > Acidimicrobiales > Aldehydirespiratoraceae > Aldehydirespirator. The sequence continues at coordinate 35,671 of VYBO01000037.1, read as the reverse complement.
GCGGTCGCTCGGCGCCTCGCCTAAAGGTTGAACAGCCGGGCCGCGTTGGAGCCCTTGATTGCGACCCGCTCGGGCTCGGTGAGGCCCTCGACCCGGTCGATCAGCCCGACCGGGTCGGCCTCGCCCATGTCGAACGGGAAGTCGGTCCCCATCATGACCCGGTCCGAGCCCACCACCTCGATCAGGTGCCGCACGTACTGGGGCTGGAACACCATGGTGTCGTAATAGAGGCGCTTGAAGTAATGGCTGGGCGGCCGGTCCGGGATACGGGTCCGGGTCTCGGGGCGAACCTCCCAGGTGTGGTCGGCACGGGCCGCGTAGAACGGCACGTACCCGCCGCCGTGCAACAGCACCAGCCTCAGGTCGGGCAACTCCTCGAACAGCCCCGAGAAGACCATCCGGTGCACGGCGACCGTTGTCTCCAGCGGATTGCCGATGCAGTTGACGAAGAAGTACTCGTCGAGGCGGTGGCTCTCCTCATAGCCGTTGGGATGCAGGATGACCGGCACGCCCTTGGCTGCGGCCGCCTGCCAGAACGGCCGGAACCGCGGCTCGTCGAGGTTGTGGCCGTCGACCGTGCCGCCGATCTGCAGCCCCTTGAACCCGAGCTCGTCCACGGCCCGGTCCATCTCCGCGATGGCTGCGTCCACGTCCTGGAGGGGCACGGTGGCGCCCACAGCCGCGAACCGGCCCCCGAAGTCCTCGACCGCCTGCGCCAGTTTCTCGTTCTGGATCCTGGCCGACTCGACGGCGACCGCCGTCGGCAACCAGTAGCCGTACTGCGACACGAACGTGGCCAGGCCCTGGACATCGACGCCCATGGCGTCCATCGGTCCGATCCGGGCCTCCGGATCGTGCAGCTGCGCCGAGATCGACGGGATCATCGTCGCGTTGTGGTCCCGGGAGCTCTGGTTCATGAAATAGAGGTAGGGCTCGTAGGCCGGCTGACGGTGAGCAGCCAGCAGCGGCTCGCATGCCGCCACGGCCAAGTGACAGTGAATGTCGATGATGCGGTCCTGCTCCGCCCCGCCCGAGGCGCCGCTTGCGGGCGCGGCAGAGCCATTGGGTGCCATCGGCGTTGCCTCCTCGCTCTCAGGAACGCAGGTCGACCTCGAGGACCGACCGCGGGATCTCCAGATGTTCCCTGACCGCCGTGGCGGCGACCTCCGCATCGTGGTGAGAGAGAGCCTCGAATATGCGCTGATGGTCGCGGGTGGCCTGCTCACGGGCGCGCGGCCTGACCTTCAGCGCCATGCTGACGTACATCACCGACGTGTCCAGCAGGGTGCGGAGGATTGCCAGCAGCCGGGGTGACCCGGCCGCCTCGTAGATGGTCATGTGGAAGTCGCGGTTGAGCATCACCCAGTCGGCTGTGGGGTGCGCCGCCTGCATCTGCTCCAGCACGGCGCCGACCCGAGCGAGCTGCTCGGGGGTTATCCGCTCCGCGGCCTTCTCCACCGCCACCACCTCGAGCACCAGGCGCAACTCGTAGATCTCCTGGAGCTCCTCCTTGCTGATGCGGTGCACGGTGCCGCCCCGATGGGCGTCGAGCTCGACGATGCCCTCCGCAGCGAGGTCTCGCAGGGCCTCGCGAACCGGGGTGGTACTGACACTGAGCTGTTCAGCGAGATCGGCCTGCACCAGCCTCGTCCCACCGGGAATGCTCCCATCGAGGATGCCTTCCCTGAGGGTCTCGCGCACAAACTCGTGCGCAGTCACGCGGGCGCGGGTGTTCTTATGCGAGACGCTGATGCCTGCGTCGGTCACGTCCGCTCCTTCTTCAATTGCGCAGGAGGTTGGTCGATAGTATCAGCGGCGATGAAGCCGACGGGGAGACCGACATGAAGTGCGTGCAGGTAACCGCGCCCGGGCAGCTGACCCACACCGACGCGGCCGATCCCACGGCGCCCGACCCCACCCACGCCATAGTCAAGATCGACACCGTCGGGATCTGCGGTACCGACGTGAAGATCCTCGGCGGGGCCATCGGTGTCTCCTACCCGCGGATCATGGGCCATGAGATGGTCGGCGTCGTGGAGGTGGCCGCCGACACGGGCCCGCCTTCGGGCCGCAGGGTGCTCATCGACCCGGCCATCGTGTGCGGAACCTGCGCCATGTGCCGCAAAGGCCGCGGCAACATCTGCCTCGAGGGCGGCCTGTTGGGCCGAGACGCCGACGGCGTGTTCGCCGAGTACGCGGCCGCGCCGAGCCACCGGCTGCTGGAGGTCCCCGATTCGATCAGCGGTGCCGCGGCGGGACTGCTGCAGGTGCTGGGGACCTGCGTGCACGCCCAGCGAGGCGCGCCGGTGTTGGTGGGCGACGTCGCGGTCGTGCTGGGCCTCGGCGTCAGCGGCCTGCTGTTCACCCAGCTGCTGTCCGCCGCCGGAGCCACCGTGGTGGGCGTGACCCGCTCCGAGTGGAAGCGGGACCTCGCCCGCCGGCTGGGCGCGTCCGCGGTGGCCGCACCCGGCGACGCCGACTCGCTGGTCCGGGGGATGACCGGGGGCCGGGGAGCGGACCTTGTGGTCGAGGCCGTCGGGACCGAGACGACCCTGGCCCAGGCCATCGAGCTGGCCGGCACCGGCGGCGAGGTGATCGTGTTCGGCACCCTGACCGGCGGTGGCCGGGGGCTGCCCTACTACCAGTTGTACTTCAAGGAGCTCACCCTGCGGAATCCTCGGGCGGCCACGATCGACGACTACGCACGGGGCATCGAGCTGGCCGCGTCGGGCGCCCTCGACCTCGAGTCCATCGTCACCGACCATCTGGGCCTCTCGGAGGCGCCGGCTGCCTTCGAGCGGGTCAGGAGCGCCGACTCGCTCAAGGTCCTGATGTCGGTGGCCTGACTCCGGGGAGCTGCTAGCTCGCGAGAAGGTCGAGTTCTTCGAACTTGCGCAGCACATGGGCCTTCGCCACCGCCACCTCGTCGTCGGCCGGATCGCGGGGGAAGGGCAAGTCGATCTGGATGTCGTCCTCGAGGCTCCCGCCCTTGGCGAACACCAGGATCCGGTTGGAGAGCTCGACCGCCTCCCCGACATCGTGGGTGACGAACACGACCATCTTCTTGGTCTCGTCCCACATGTGGTGCAGCTCCCGCCGCAGCGCCCTGGCGGTGATGGCGTCCAGGTGGCTGAAGGGCTCGTCCATGAACAGCACGTCGGGCTCGATGGAGAACGCCCGGGCGATGCCCACCCGCTGCTGCATGCCGCCGGAGAGCTCGCCGGGGAACTTGTCCCCCTTGTCGCCGAGCTGGACCATCTCCAGGTAGCGCTGGCAGCGCTTCTTGGTCTCGTCGGAGCGGTCCTCCTGCACGAACAGCAGGTTGTCGGTCACGGTGCGCCACGGCAGCAGCCGGGCGGCCTGGAACACGTAGCCGGGCGCAGCCACATGACCGTCGCTGGTGATCTCGACCGTTCCGTTGGTGGGGGTCTCGATCCCGGTGAGGATGTTGAGCAGCGTCGACTTGCCGCAGCCCGAGGGACCGACGATGGACACGAAGCTGTGTCCGGTGATCTCGAGGTTGACGTCCTCGAGGGCGACCACCTTGTCCTCGCCGGTGCCGAACTCCTTGTGGAGGTTCTTGATCTTGATTTCAGCCACCTGATCGTCCGTTCGCTAGTCGTTCCGACAGTTCCCGCCCCTCGGCGCGCCATCAGCGCCTCGCGGCCTCCCCTTCGCCGTGGTGGTCCTCGCCGTAATGCTCGTGGTGCTCGCCGAAGGCCTCCTCCACCACCTCGGTCTGAAGCTGCGGCCGCCAGCGGAAGGCCCGGCGGCTGACGGGCTCGAACACCAGCCGCTCGAAGAGGATGGCGAAGATCACGAAGAAGGCGGCGTAGCCGACCACGCCGTGGGCCCGGTGGGCGTCGTACCAGAACTTGATGGTCCAGCCGGCGCCGTCCTGGCCGCCGAACACTTCGGCGATGACCAGGCCCTTCCAGCCGATGGAGAAGCAGTACCGGGCCGCCGCGAACATGAACGGCATCAGCGACGGCACCAGCACATGGCGGATGATCTTGGACTGGGGGACTTGGAACGAGCGGGCCATGTCGAAGAGCTCACGGGGCGTGTTGCGCACCCCTTCCCGCACGTTGACGATCACGAAGGGAATGCCCGCCAGGATCACCGTCAGGATCGGGCCCCGGTCGTCGAAGCCGAAGATGATGCTGTTGAACAGCGCCCAGGCCAAGGCGGGCATGGCCAGAATGGCCATGGTCCAGTCGTGGCAGAAGGCGTTGGTGGCCCGCGAGAGGCCCATCGCCAGCCCCAGGCCGGTGCCCAGGACCATGGCTATGGCGAAACCCGACATCAGCCGGCGCAGAGAGATGAAAAAGGTCTCATAGAGGTTCTTGCGGGCGAGCGTGTCGGTGACGAACTCGTCCCACATGAACCCGCCGACCTCGCTGGGCGTGGGCAGCACGTCGACCGCGAAGGGCCAGATCTCCTCCACCGCCGCAAGTGAGAGCAGCCACACCACGAACAGCGCGATGGGGAACAGCACCCGGGCGGAGTGCGGCGACTTGGCGATCCTCACCGGCATCGCGATCAGGCGCTGTGCCGGGCTCGGCGTCGGCTGCGAGCGGCCGGCGGCACTGGGGCGGGTCTCGGTGACGGTCATGATCGTGAAGCCTCCCCTCAGCTCGCGGTGACGGCCTGGCGCCAGCGGAAGTAGCGCCGCTCGATGGCCTCCAGCACGACCTTCTCCAGGAAGAGGGCGAAGAAGAAGAAGGCCAGGATCCAGGTCAGGAACTCACTCATGTCGAACAGCACGGCGCTGATCCGCATCTCGAAGCCGATGCCCTCCGACGACGAGAACACCTCGGTGAGCACGGTCACCTTCCAGGCGATCGAGAACCCGAAGCGCAGACCGGTGAACAGGTACGGCGCCAGATGCGGGATCACGATCTGGCGGTTGCGCTTGAAGACGTTCACCTGGAAGGACTTGGCCATGTCGATAAGGTCCTTGGGCAGCGCCTTGATGCCCTCGGAGACGTTGACGGTGACTAGGGCGAACGTGGTCAGGATGATGGCGATGGTCGGCCCGAGCGGCCGGTTGCCGAAGATGATCGCGGTGATCAGCACCCAGATCAGCCCCGGCGCCGACAGGCTGATCAGCACCGCGTCCTTGAAGAATCCCTCGAACCACTTGGACTGCATCAGGATGCCGATCATCGCGCCGATCAGGAACGACAGGCCGAACCCGACCGCGATGCGGGTCAGCGTGGCCTGGAAGGCGGCCGGCATCGTCCCCTCGCCCCAGATCTCGAAGAAGGTGGACACCACCTCGGAGGGCCCTGGCAGCAGCTTGGGATCCAAGGGACTGCCGCGCAGGAAGCTGAAGATGTCGAGTAGGGCGAACTCCCAGATGGTCAGTACGGCGATGTAGCTCAGGATCCGCCAGAACCAGCGCGAGGTCAGTTCGGTGCGGCGCGCCCTTCGAGCCAGTTCCTCCTCGGTGACGCGGAGGTTCGCCGGCGTCTCGACGGTAGTGGCGTCGGCGTCTGTGGTCGTCACGCTGCTGTCCCTCGTACAGATTGCTCCGGGGAGCGCTTCCAGAATCTACGTGGGTGATCCGGGTGGCGGCCGGTGACCTGCCCGGAGGGCATGGACACCGGCCGCCACCGGATGGATCGGCGGGCTGAACGCTGGGGGGGTCCCGATCAGCCGCCGTTGCTGGCCTTAGGGAGCGACTACCTCGTAGCGAGGAGCCGGGTAGCCCGATGGGAGTCCGTTCGGGTTGTCAGGGTGCAGCTCGGTCATGAAGTCGTAGATCGCGACCTCATTGTCGATCCACTCCTGGTCGAGGTAGACGCTCTCGACGAACCAGTCGTTGGCTCCCTGCATGAACTGGACGGTGAACTCGACGTCCTCCTCGTCCTCGACCGCGAAGTGCTGCGGGTACGCCCGCACGATGTCGGCGGTGTTCTCCTCCCACTCCGCGATGCCGATCTGCCACAGCTCCAGGAATGCGGCGACCTCACGCGGGTGAGAGTCGTACCACTCCTCGGTGGCGGTGAACAGGTTGGACATCACATGGTTCTTGCCGTCATTGAGACCCGAGAACTCGTTGTAGAGCTGGAACGGCATCCGTCCGCCGTACATGATCTCGATCTCACCGGCGCGCAGGTGCGGCACGGCCGCCTCGGGGATGACCACCGCCGCCTCGCAGTCGCCGCGAAGCAGGTTGGTCGGGTTCACGAAATGGTCGTTGACGATCAGGTTGTAGTCGCCGCCACCGACGCGGTAGTCGATGCCGTGGAGCTGGTCGGCCAACACTGTCCAGAAGCCGGTGTTCGACACGGGGCTGCTCACGCAGATGTTCGAGCCGAGCGGGATGTCCGCAAGAGTCTCATACGGATCGCCGGCGCGACGCATCATCGGCGAGCGCTGGAAGTTGTACTTGCCGAAGGTGACCGTCGTGATGGACGTCTCGTTCTCGAGCACCGGGATCTCCTGGGTGCCCATAGACACGATGTCGCCGTGGCCCCCTGCGAAGTAGGTGAACTCGTCCCAGGTGGAGCTGGTGTGGATGCGGATGTTGTTCTCCTCCTCCCACTGGGCCAGCAGACCGGTGTCGGTCAGCCAGTCCCAGACGGGGTCCGGAGCGAACGCGAACCTGATGATCGAGGCCGCCTCGGGCTCCATCATCGCCGCTTCCTGGGCGGCCATCGCCTCAGCCTGGGCGGCCTCAGCCTCGTCCTGAGCCGTCATTGCGTCGGCCTGGGCGGCCTCAGCGGCAGCCTGAGCGGCCGCAGCAGCCGCGACGGCGGCATCGAGCTCGGCCTGGGCCGCGGCGGCAGCAGCCGCATCGGCCTCGCCGGCGGCCTCAGCGTCCGCTTGGGCCTGCTCGAGCGCGGCGAGCGCCGCAGCAGCCTGAGCGGCGGCGTCATCGGCGGCTGCCTGGGCGGCGGCGGCCTCGGACTGGGCCGCGTCGGCCTGTGACTGGGCCGCGGCGGCCTCAGCCTCGATCGCGCTGGTGTCGACAGTCGCGGGCTCGTCGTCGCCGCAGGCCGCAGCCAGCAGGCTGAGAGCGGCGATCGCCGTGACCACCTTTACCAGTCGGTTCCGTCTTGACATTTTGTCCTCCCCTTCGCAGAGAATCGGATCCGGCCACCTCCCGGAGGGTGGCAGCCGCTTCGCCGGCTCGAGCCAGACGGTAGTCCCCGAGGCCCAACCGATCATGCACTATACATTAGATAATATCTTGCCCGCCATTCGAGTCAAGTCGAAGTCCTCGCCGCACGGCCGGAGACTCCCGCGGGACCAGCAGTGCAGGTTGAACTGAGCGCCGTCACCTACCGGTACCGCGACGGCACAGCCGACGAGGCAGAGGCGATCAAGGACCTCGACCTCATCATCGAATCGCGGTCGGTGCATGCCATCGTCGGTCCGACGGGCTGCGGCAAGAGCACCCTGCTGCGGGTGCTTGCCGGCATAGTCGAGCCTCAGGCGGGCTCGGTTCGCTTCCGCGGCCCCCAGCTGCGCCCGAACCGTACGGCCATGGTGTTCCAGGACCCCACCTTGATCCCGTGGTGGTCGGTGGGTCGCAACATCGGCATCGGGGTGGAGTTCAGCGCCAAGCGCCGCCAGCTCTACCGCAAGATCCGAACCTTCAGCGCGGACCGCGTCGGCCTCAAGGGAATGCTCGACCGGATGCCCTCGACGCTCTCGGCCGGGCAGCAGACCCGAGCCGGCATGTCGAGGGCCTTCGCCCACGACGCCGATGTGCTGCTGCTCGACGAGCCGTTCGTGCACCTCGACGCCATCACCCGGCGCAAGCTGTGGTCCGAGTTCGAGACGGCCTGGCAGTTCGACCCCCGCACCTACGTGTTCGTCACCCACGACGTGGAGGAGGCAGTGCTGCTGTCGGACCGGGTCACCGTGCTCGCCGGGCCACCGGCATGGGCGCTGGAGACCGTGGAGGTCCCGCTGGCCCGGCCGCGAACCCGAGACACCCCCACCGAACCAGCCTGCCGTGCGGCCGTCGCGTCGGTGTGGGACGCCCTCGAGCGCGCCAGCCTCGGGTGAGCCGCACCCGGGCGTCGGAGTCCATGACCGGGGCCGGCGACCGGCGCTCGGCGATCGCCGGCCTCGCCGTGTCGACCACGTCCATCGCGCTCGGGGCCCTGCCGGTCTTCCTGCTGGGTGCATTGGCCGTGTTCATCCGCGATGAGCTCTCATTCAGCGAGACCCAACTCGGTCTGGTTGCATCGGCCTACTACCTGGCCTCCGCGCTCTCGTCGGTCCCCGGAGGCCGCTTCTGCGAGGCCGTCAGCGGCCGCCGGGCGGTGGCCGCCTCGGCCGTGCTGGGTGGAGCGTCGATGCTGGCGATCGCGCTGCTCGCCCGCGACTACGGGGCGCTTCTGGGGTTGATGGTGGCGGCCGGCATCGCCAACGGCGCCGCCCTGCCGGCCTCCAACCTTGTGATGACCCAGCGGATCCCGGTCCGGCTGCAGGGTGCGGCCTTCGGGGTGAAGCAGTCGTCGGGGCCGATCAGCACCCTGCTGGCAGGGGCCTCGGTTCCCCTGCTGGGCCTGACCGTGGGCTGGCGGTGGGCGTTCCTACTGGCGGCGGTGGCCACCGTCCCCCTGATCCTGTGGGGTCGCCAGGGCCCGCGCCACCGCCGCGGCGGCGGGGCCCGTCCCGCCGAGGGCGTGCCGGTCGGGCCTCTGGTGGTGCTGGCCGCGGCTGCGGCCACCGCGGTGGTGGGCGGGGCGTCGGTGGCCGCCTTCTACGTGGAGTCGGCCGTCGCGGCCGGAGTGGGACCCGGGCCGGCGGGAACCATCCTCGCCGTCAGCAGCGTGACCGGCATCGGCTTCCGGGTCCTGTGGGGCGCGATGGGCGACCGGTCGCCCCGCTTCCACGTCCCGCTGCTGGCTGGACTCATGGCGGTGGGCGCCGCCTGCTTCGTGCTCATGGGACGGGTGTCGACCCCGGTGCCGCTGCTGGCAGTGACCGTCCTGGCCTTCGGGAGCGGCTGGGGCTGGCCGGCGCTGTTCAACTACGCCATCGTGAGCCGCACCCCGTCGGCTCCCGGTCTGGCGACCGGCATCGCCGGCACCGGGCTCTACGCGGGCGGGATCGTAGGGCCGCTGCTGTTCGGCGCGGTCGTGGAGGCGCTGGGCTACTCGGCCGCCTGGCTCTGCGTGGCCGCCAGCGCGATGTGCTCGTCGCTGCTGATGTACTTGGGTGGCCGCTGGCTGGAGCGGGCCAGCAGCCCCCGCGCCCTAGCCCTGAGGCGGGAGGCCGAACGACGCTGAGCCGCGGGTGGTGACGGTGCCGTCGAGCTTGCGAACCCAGAGATCGGCGTCGAAGGACCCCGCCTCTGCATCCACGGCGGTGACCGTCCCGCCGCACTCCAGGCCGTCGCCGGCGTAGGCCGGGGCGAAGTGGCGATAGCTGATCGACCGCGGCCACGCGGCCACGCCCAGCCAGGCCTGCACCGCCAGCATCATCCAGGCGCCCTGCAGCGGGCCGTGAACCAGCAGGCCGGGGTGGCCGTCGGTGCCGGTGGTGAAAGGGGCGTCGTAGTGGACCCGGTGCAGAAGCCAGGCCGCGGCACTGAACATGAACAGGTCGATCTCGTCGGGCCGGCACCTCAGGAGCGGGATGTCGTCGCCGGCAGCCGGGACGGCCGGGTCCCGCGGTGCGGTCCCTCCCTCGACGGCGCTCACCGGTAGATCCTCGTGAAGCGCTCCCGCATGACCATCTCCGAGTGCTGGTTCCAGAACGTGAACTGGGTCTTGACGAAGGCCATGGGACCGGAGCGCCCGACCTTCTCGTAGATGTCGACGATCTCCTTGTGCAGCGTGATGGTGTCGCCCGCGAACACCGGCACGCCCATCTCGATCTCGGTCTCACCCGCCATGGCCCGCTTGACGTCCAGCGGCGGCACGTCCTCGGTGGCCGATCCGTCGGCTTCGAGCCTGTCGCGACCTGTGAGGTGGGCCGCGTGCATCCGAATGACATACGGGAAGTAGGGCGGTGCCAGTTGGTCCCGGTAGCCGGCGGCCCGGGCGGCCGCCGCGTCGGTGTGCACGGGGTCGGTGGCCCCGATCGCGTACGCGAAGCGCAGGATGTCGTTGCGGCCCACCTCGAAGGTGGTCGGTGCGAAGGGCTTGGCCGCCCAGCGCCGCGCCTGCTCGGTGATGAGTGTCGAGTCCATTCAGGTCCCCACGGTCTTGGTCAGATGCCCATGGTCTTGGCGATGATGTTGCGCTGGATGTCGGAGGTGCCCGCCCCGATCACGCCCAGCCGGGACTCGCGGTAGTGGCGCTGCAGGTCGTGCTCCATGGTGTAGCCGTAGCCGCCCAGCACCTGGAGCCCGTCGTCGGCCACCTTCTTGTAGGCCTCGCAGACGTACAGCTTCAGGATGGCGGCGTCCCTGGTGGTGGCCAGCCCTCGGTCGAGACGATGGGCGTAGCGGTACACCAGCATCTCCGATATCTCGGTGAGCATCTGCATCTCGGCCAGCCGGTGGCTCACCGCCTGGAACTGCGAGAGGGGACGGCCGAACTGCCGGCGCTGCCGAGCGTAGGCCACCGCGTCGGCCAGCGCCGCCTTGGAGGCACCCGTGCGGGCCGCCGACAGGCACAGCCGCTCATAGCGCAGGTAGACCGCGTTGTCCCGCCAACCGTCGTAGAGGGTGCCCAGCATCCGGTCCTTCGGTACGCGCACATCGTCGAAGAACACATGGGCGGTTCCCAGCGGCCAGTGGCCGAGGGTCTCCATCGGCGTCCAGGTAATGCCCGGCGACGAGGTGTCCACCAGGAAGTTGTTGATGCCGTGGTGCTTCGGCCCCTCCTTCGAGGTGCGGGCGGTCACCAGGTCGTAGTCGCTGACCTTGAACCCCGACGTGAACACCTTCTGGCCGTTCAGCACGAAGGCGTCGCCGTCGGGCACCGCGGTCAACGAGACGGAGGCCGCATCGGAGCCGGCTTCAGGCTCGGTAAGCGAGTAGCACACCGATCGGGTTCCGTCGGCGATCCGGGGCAGCACCTCCCGCTTGAGCTCCTCGGAGCCGTCACGCCCGACGGCCAGCCCGCCCCAGGTGACCGCCCTGAACACCCAGAGGGCCAGGTCCAGGAACGCCCGGCCGATCTCCTCCAGCAGGATGGCCACCTCGACCGGTCCGCCACCGGCGCCGCCGTGGTCGACGGGAATGTTGATGCCTAGCCAGCCCAGTTGCCCCAGCTTCTCGTAGAGGTCCTGCGGTGCCCGCCGCTCGCGGTCGCACTCCCTCACGTAGTCCCTGGAGATCTCTCGCTCGCAGAAGTCGCGCACCGCGTCCCGGAACATTTCCTGCTCGGACGTGAGATCTACCTGCATGGCTTGGCCTCCAGTCTCGCGGGTCGGGGGCGCCGGCGGGTCGGAGGGCTCGGCGGGCTGGTCCGGTTTGGCCGGCGTGCCCGCCGTCCGTAGGGTGCCCGGCCGGCACGCCCCCGCCCGCGGGCCCCGAGAAAGGACCCTCCGGAATGGCAACCCCCAACATCGACACGGTGCGAGAAATCTCCGAGCGGCTCTCCAACTGGGGCCGCTGGGGAGACGACGATCAGCGAGGGACCCTCAACTTCACCGAGCCCGAGCATGTGGCCAGGGCCGCGGCACTGATCAAGGCAGGCAGGACGATCTCGATGGCGCTCCCCTACGACGACGCGGGGCCCCAGACCGGCTCGGGCCGGTTCAATCCCATCCACCTGATGATCCGGGACGGCGCCGACGCGATGGCGGGCACCGCGGTGCGGGACTTCTACGGGGGTGTCGACCGGCATTTCGCCGGCACCGACGACATCATCATCATGCCGCTGCAGTGCGGCACCCAATGGGACTCGCTGGGCCACATCGTGTTCGAGAAGCGCATCTACAACGGCTACTCCGCCGACTGGGTGACCAGCAAGGGCGCGCTGAAGAACTCGGTAAGCCAGGGGGCGGGGGCCATGGCCGGTCGGGGGGTGCTCCTCGATGTGGCCGCGGCCAAGGGGCTGGAGTGGCTCGAGCCCGGCTACGCCATCAGCGGCGACGACCTCGACGAGGCGGCCGCCTTCGGTGGGGTCTCCGTCGGGCAGGGCGACCACGTGTTCGTGCGCACCGGCGCCATCACCCAGGTCCGGGCCCGGGGCGCCTGGGCCGACTACGCCGGCGGCGATGCGGCCGGGTTGGGGCTGGCCAGCGCCGACTGGCTCGCCGACAACCGCATCGCGGCGGTGGCCACCGACACCTGGGGCTTCGAGGTTCGGCCCAACGAGACCCCCGACGTCTATCAGCCGATGCACATCGTCGTCATCGTGCACATGGGCCTGTGGGTGGGCGAGATCTTCGACCTCGACCCGCTCGCCCGGGACTGCTCGGCCGACGGCGTCTACGAGTTCTTCTTCTGCGGCCCTCCGCTGCCCTTCACCCGGGCGGTCGGCTCGCCGCTCAACCCGATGGCAATCAAGTAGCGGGAGTCGGGCTCGCCACCCGGACCGCCCAGTGGACCCGCCATTGGACCCGTTTCTGACATAGTCGATCATATATGATCGCCCCAGCATATAACCTCTCGACATGGACGCTGTTGTGCACGCTCTGAGGTCGATGCTCTTCATCCCCGGCGATCGCCACGACCTCATCCCCAAAGCGGTGAGATCAGGCGCCGACGCCGTGATCGTCGACCTCGAGGACGCGGTGGCACCCTCCGAGAAGCCGAAGGCACGGGCCGGGCTGGCGGAACTCCCCCACGCCGGGATCCCCCTCTATGTGAGGACCAACGCCCCCACCACCGAGATGTTCTGGGACGATGTGGTCGCGGCCGGCCGTGCCGGCGTCGCCGGCCTGGTGATCCCCAAGGCCGAGAGCCCGACGGTGCTGCACGAGCTCGACGGCGCCCTCCGTGCGCTGGAGATGTCGTCCGGGTCCGGTGTCGGATCGATTGTCGTGGCCCCGATGATCGAGAGTGCCGTGGGCGTGCGGGCCACCTACGACATGGTCCGCAGCAGCGACCGGGTGGCCACCGTGCTGTTCGGCAGCGGGGAGCAGGGCGACCTGGTGGCCGATCTCGGGGTGGAGTGGACCCCGGAGGGCACCGGCCTCATGCACGCCCGCTCCAAGGTGCTGCTCGATGCCCGGGCCGCCGGCCTGGAGCATCCCATGGACGCGGTGTTCATGGACTTCCGGAACCTCGACGCCCTGCGCATTGAGTGCGAGCTGGCTCGCCGCCTCGGATACGGGGGCAAGGTCGGGATCCACCCCGCGCAGATCCCGGTCATCAACGACGTGTTCACCCCGTCGGAGCAGCAGGTCGCCCACAGCCGCCGCATCATCGACGAGTTCGAGGGGGCCCTGGCCGACGGGCGGGCCTCGATCGCGGTGGACGGCAGGATGGTGGACTACGCGGTGGCCCGGGTGGCCCGCACCGTTCTGGCCCGAGCCGAGCTCGCGGCCCGGGCCGCTAACCGCTAGAAGCCGAGCAGACAGGGAGCGCTCATGACACGCAGCCGCTACATCGCAGACGGGATCGGGGTGGCCGTGATCGGCGCCGGGTCCATCGGCACGCTGAGGGCCCAGATCGCCCACCGCCACCCCTGCGTGGACTTCCTGGCAGTGTGCGACGTGATCGGCGAGAAGGCGCAGGCGCTGGCCGAGGCCTGCGGCGCCGACGCCTGGTCCACCGACGCGGCCGAGCTGATCGCCCGACCGGAGGTCGACGCGGTGATCGTGGCCTCCACCGAGGACGCCCACTTCGACCCGGCCATGGGCTCGATCCTGGCCCGCAAGCCGGTGCTGGTGGAGAAGCCGCTGACGATCCTGCCCGTCGAGGCCGAGAAGCTGCTGGCCGCGTCCGACGAGTACAGCGTCGCGCTGTACACCGGGTTCACCCAGCGGTTCCGCCGCCGCTACCTGGCCATCAAGGAGCACGTTCTGCGGGGCCATGTGGGCCAGGTCACCAGCGCCAAGGCGACCATCTACCTGACCGAGGCCGTGGCTCGCTCGGTCATCTCGCGGGCCGGCACGACCACACCCTCGATCAACACCATGACCTACCTGTTCGACCTGCTCTTCTGGTATCTCGACGGCCCGCTGCCGGCGTCGGCCTACGCAGCCTCGTCGCGGGGCAGGATCCACGACGACTACGCCGCCCCCGACGCCACCTGGAGCGTGCTCACCTTCGATGACGGGATGGTCGCCAACCTCGGCGTGAGCTGGGAGCTGCCCGAGTTCTGGCCCGCCTACGTGGCGTCGATGGACTTCGAGCTGTTCGGCCGCGACGGCACGATCAGCGTCAAGGACGACCACCGCGACGTGCTGATGGCCAGCCGGGTGCCGGTGCCCGCCCCCTACACGCCCGACGTGAGCATGAACGTCGCCCTCCTCGGCTCGTACATGCCCGGAGACTGGGCCCTCGGGGAGCACTTCGGAGCGATGCAGGAGGAGACCCACGCCTTCATCAACAGCGTGGGCCAGCGGCGCCGGGACCCGATCCTCGCTACCGGCGAGGAGGGGCTGAACGTGCTGATGGTGTCGCGGGCCGTGGACGCCGCCTCCCTCACGGGAGAGGTCGTGCCCATCACCTGGGGCCGGTAAGCGCAGCGTGGGAGCCATGCTGGAGGGCGTCACCGTCCTGGAGCTGGGCCAGGTCATCGCGGGCACGTTCGGCGGCACCATCCTCGCGGACATGGGCGCCGAGGTGATCAAGGTCGAGCCCCACCGGGGCGACACCGCCCGCAACCCGAGCATCGCGCCGCTGCGAGGTGAGAGCGCCATCCACCTGTTCATGAACCGGGGCAAGCGCAGCGTGGTGCTCGACCTCAAGAGCGACCGGGGCCTGGAGCTGTTCTACCGGCTGGTGGAGACCGCCGACGTGGTGATCGACAACTTCCGGCCCGGGGTGATGGATCGGCTCGGCATCGATCACGACTCTCTGAAGGCCCGCAACCCCGACATCATCACGGCCACCGTCACCGGCTTCGGCGAGACGGGCCCCCTTCGGGACAAGGCCGCCTTCGATCTCGTCATCCAGGCCTACAGCGGCCACATGGACTACACCGGGGAGCCCGACGGTCCCCCGGCCCGGGTGGGCACGCCGCTGGCCGACCTAGCCGGCGGCATCTATGCCTGCATCTCGATCCTGGGCGCGCTCTGCGGGCGCGAGCTCCACGGCTCCGGCCGCCACGCCGACGTGTCCATGCTCGACTCGCTGGTGTCGCTGCTGGCCTACGACGGCCTCGACTACCTGAACTCGGGCCGGGTGGCCACCCGGCAGGGCACCGCCCACAGCCACATGGTCCCCTGGCAGGCGTTCACCACCCGCGACGGCCATGTGGTGGTGGTGGCCCGCGACGAGAAGTTCTGGCGCAACCTGTGCGACGCCATCGATCGCCGGGACCTGATCGACGATCCGCGCAGCCGCGACAACGCCGCCCGGGTGGCCAACCGGGAATTCGTGGTGGGTGAGCTCGAAGCCGTGTTCGCCCGGATGACCAGCGCCGAGCTGACCGAGCTGCTCGACGGCTACGACATCCCCTCGTCACCGGTCAACGACATGGCCGCGGTGCTGGCCGACGACCATGTGATCGCCCGCGGCATGGTCCGCACCTACCACCACCCCACCCTCGGCGAGGTCCGCTACCAGCCCAGCCCCATGAAGCTCGGCGGCTGGGAGCAGCCCGACCGCCACGCCCCCATGCTGGGCGAGGACACCGAGTCCGTCCTGGAAGAGCGCCTCGGCCTCGGCGGCGATGAGATCGCGGCACTGGCGGCCGAGGGCGTGATCGGGATGCCCGATGCGGCCCGGCCGCCGGGGACGAGCGCCGGCTAGGCGCCCGGTCGGGCGGGGATCCCTCCCACATCCGCGATCCGCAGATGCTGGTCGAGCGGCGGCGAGGTCCGGATCAGCCCGCTTGGGCTGCGTTCATCACGAAGGCGAGCAGGGTGTAATAGCCCACCAGTGTGCTCAGTTCCACCACCCCGGACAGGCCCAGCCGGTCTTGGGCCGAGCTCCAGGTTGCGTCCGACACGGTCGAGTCACGGCACAACTCGAACACGAACCCGACGATGACGCCGTCGGGAGGGGCCACCTCGGTGCCGGCGCGGAGCGCGGCGATCGCCTCCTCCGACACCCCGGCCGCCCGGGCCAGCCCGATGTGGCTCTCCCACTCGAAGTCGGAGCGGTGGGCCTTGGCCGCCGAGATGATGGCCAGTTCCCGGTCATGGTCGCTCAGTGACCCCTCGTAGCGGATCTGATGGCCGAGCTCGGCCGCAGGCCGGGCCATCTCGGGCACGTGCAGCAGCACCTCGAAGGGGCGGATCATCTTGCCGCGGCTCTCCACGATCCAGTCGAAGACCGCCTGCTGACCTTCGCTGAGGTTGCCGCGCTGATCGAGGAGCGGGATCCGGGCCACGTCAGCCCCCGATCCCGAACAGGCGGGCTGCGTTGGCTCCGAGAATCCGGGTGCGGGACTCCTCGGTCAGACGAGCCTCGGCCAGGAAGGCCAGCGGGTCTGTGGGGCCCATGTCGAAAGGGTAGTCGGTTCCCAGCAGGACCTGGGTGTCGCCGAAGGTCCTCACCAAGTACTCGACCATGCGCGGCTCGAACACGGTGGTGTCGAAGTGCAGCTTGCGCAGGTAGTGGCTGGGCTCCTGGTCGATATGGCGGCGCAACTCGGGGCGGACGCCGTAGGCGTGGTCGGTGCGGGCGAAGTAGTAGGGGAGGTAGCCGCCGCCGTGGACCACCACCATCTGAAGGTCGGGATGGCGCCGCCAGACCCCGCCCAGGATCATGCGGGACACCGCCAGCGTCGAGGCCAGCGGCATGCACACCACGTTGACCAGGTAATAGTCGTCCATACGCTGCCCGTCGGTGAACCCCTGGGGATGGAGGATCACGGTCATGCCCAGCTCGACCGCCTTCTCCCATACTGGGTCGTAGCGACGGTCGTCGAGGTCGCCGCCATTGACGTCGGCGTTGATCTCGAAGCCGCCCATGCCGAAGTCGCGCCGGGCCTCGACCATGGTCTCGACGGCCGACTGGGGCTGGTCCATGGGCAGGTTGGCCACCGCCGCGAATCGCTCGGGGTACTGGGCCACCACCTCGGCCAGCCGCTCGTGCTGGAGGCGGCAGGCCTTGACGGCGTTGGCGCCGTCGAGCCAGTAGAAGTACTCGCCGGGCGCCACCGACAGGATCTGCATGTCGATGCCCTGCTTGTCCATGTCCTCGATGCGGGCTTCCGCCTGCTCGAACCTGGCCACCATCTCGGGCCGGCTGCGCAGTTCCCGGTTGTAGCGCAGGCTCTCGGGCGGCGAGAAGAACGAGCGAGGGTCCATCTCGGGCGAGAAGTGCGGCTTGGCCAGTGCCAAGGCCGCGGGAACTGACAGGTGGGAGTGCACGTCGATGCACAGGCACGCCGGCTTGGGCACCGCCGACGGCTCCCATCTCGGTCCCAGTTCGGGCCACCACTCGGCGGGCGCTTGCTCTTCGACCGTGGTCATGGGCGGCTCCTTGGTGATCGGTCCAGTGGGGTCTGCGGCTGGGCTCCGGTCGGCATGGTCGGTCGGTCCATCGCGCTCACCCGAGGGTGGTGACCCCCGCGGCCACCAGTTCCGAGATGGCAGCGGCGTCGAGGCCCATCTCGGCGAGCACCTCCCGACTGTGCTGGCCCAGCGTGGGCGGTGGCCGGCGGATGGCCGCGGGCGTTCCGAACATCTTGAACGGCACGCCGGTGAGGGCCAGCTCCCCAGCGGTGGGGTGCTCGACGGTGGTGACCATGCCCCGGGCCATCGTCTGCCGCGAGGCCAGCGCCTCGGCGACCGAGTTGATCGGTCCACAGGGGATGCCCTCGGCCTCCAGGTCGGCGCTCCACTCGGCCCGGGTGCGGGTGACCATCCGGTCGCGGATCAGCCCGTCGAGCAGGTCGCGGTTCGCGACCCGGTCGGCGTTGCGGGTGAAGCGATCGTCGGAGGCCCACTCCTCGCAGCCCATGACTCGGGCGAACCTGGCGAACTGGGCGTCGTTGCCCACCGTCACCGCCAGCTCCCCGTCGGAGGCCGGGTAGGTCCGGTAGGGCACGATGTTGGGATGGCCGTTGCCGTAGCGGACGGCTTCGGCCCCGCTTACCAAGTGGTTGGCGGCCACGTTGGCCAGCATCTGCAAACCGGTGTCGTGCAGCGACATCTCGATCCGCTGCCCCTTGCCGGTGCGCCGGCGCGCGGCCAGTGCGGCCAGCACGGTCATGGCGGCCAGCATCCCCGTGCACACGTCCACGATGGCCACGCCCAGCTTCATCGACTCTCCCTCGGGCTCGCCGGTGATGGCCATGAGCCCGGTCTCGGCCTGCAGGATGAAGTCGTAGCCGGGCATGGCTGCCTTGGGGCCGGTGGAGCCGTAGCCGGAGATGGTGGCTCGCACCGCGGCAGGGGCCTCGGCCTCATACCAGTCGTCGGTGAGGCCCCAACGGTCGAGGGTGCCGATCTTGAAGTTGTCGAGCACCACGTCCGCGCCCCGGATGAGTTCGGTGAGGACCTCCCGGCCCCGCTCCTGTCCCAGGTCCAGGGTGAGGCTCCGCTTGTTGCGGTTGACTCCCAGGTAGTAGGCGGCCTCCGCGCCCGCGAACGGCGGGCCCCAGGCCCGGGTGTCGTCGCCGGAGAAGGGCCGCTCGACCTTGATCACGTCGGCGCCCATGTCGCCGAGCCACATGGTGCACAGTGGGCCGGCCAGCACACGGGTGAGGTCGACCACCCGGACGCCCTCCAGCGCACCCTCGGCCGTCGTGCTCAACGGTCCTCCTTCGAGCCGGCGCCGACTGACGCCATGCAGGGCCGACTGGGCACCCCGCTCAGCCCTCCCGGGCCCGGCGGGAGGACTCGCTCTGGTTGCGGCCCTCGGAGAAGTCGTCCATGTAGGCGTCGAGCGCGGCCCGGTTTCGCTTCCGGAACTGGTGGAAGTCGGCCGGGCGCTTCTCCAGGAAGGCGTTCATGCCCTCCAGGGACTCCTCGGTGCCCCAGATGTTGGCCAGCAGCTCCATTCCATGCTGCCACGACGGGTACAGCGCGTCGCTGTCGAAGTTGAGCGAGACCTTGGTGGACCGGATCGTCTGGGAGCTGTAGCCCTTGATCTGGGCCACCACCTCCTCGACACGGGCGAGCAGCTCGGCCGCGGGAACGGCCTCGTTGGCCAGCCCGATGTCGGCCGCTTCCGCGCCCGAGTACCGCTTGCACAGAAAGATCATCTCCTTGGCCCTGCGCTCGCCGATGAGCTTGCCGATGTACTGGGTCGCCCCGACGGTGGGACAGGCGCCGACCCGGGCGCCAGTCTGACCGAAGATGGAGTCCTCCGCCGCGACGACGAGGTCGCACCAGAGCATCAGCTCGTGGCCGCCTCCCACGCAGGCGCCCTCGACCATGGCGATCACCGGGATGGGAAGGTTGCGGCAGGTCATGGCAACCATCTGCATGCGGTCGTTCCACATGTAGGAGTTGGCCTTGTTGAGCTTCATCATGGCGTGGAAGTCGCCGCCCGCCGAGAAGTGGCCGCCCACCCCGTAGACCACCGCGGCCACGATCGTGGGATCGGTGCGCGTGGAGTTGAGCGCTTCGGCTATCTCATCGAGCGTCTGCTCGCGGAAGGCGTTGCGCACCTCCGGGCGGTTGATGCCAATCCATGCGGCATCGTTTCGGATCTCGAAGACGATCTCTTGGTAGGGCATGGTCTCGGACGAACCTCCATCTGATCGAGGGCGGGGGAACCGGCAGCAGAGCCTACGCAGGAGCATTGCCCGACGAGGGTGAACATATATCATATATGATCCCGCGGTGAGCCCGCCCGCCAGTCTGAGCAGGCCCTTAGGCACCGCCTCCAGACCCTCCGAGCTTCTGTCCATCGCCATCGCGGTGGGCGCCATGGGCACCCTCGGCTTCTCGGTTACGGCACCCATCCTGCCCGACTTGGCCGATGTCTTCGGGGTTTCCCGCGGCTCCATCGGGCTGGTACAGGGATCCATCTCCTTCGCCGGGGTGATGTTCTCGGCCATCATCGGCTATCTGGCCGACAGGATCGGACGGCGCCGGGTGATCCTGGCCGCGCTGGCACTGTTCTCCGTGTTCGGCGTGGCCGGGTTCTTCGCCCGCACCTTCTGGGCGCTGGTGACCGTCCGCTTCCTGCAGGGAGTGGGCACATCCGGGATCCTGGGCGTCGGCATCGTGCTGATCGGCGACGCCTTCGAGGGCGCCGCCCGCACCCGGGCCATGGGCATCAACATGACGGGGCTGCAGACGACATCGCTGCTGGGCCCGGTGATCGCCGGCCTCCTCGCAGTCAACGGCACCTTCCGCCCGTTCCTGATCTTCCTGATCGGGATCCCCCTGGCCGCGTGGGCGAGCCGGATGCCGGCCGACCGTCCCACCGAGACCGTCGAGAAGCCGCTGCGCCATCTGCGCGCCGCGCTGGCCACCATGCGGCGCGAACAAACCCTCGCCGACTTCGCCGGCGTGCTCGCCGCCACCTTCGTGGCCACCTACCTGCTGCACGGCCTGGGCCTCACCGTCGTGCCCCTGCTGCTCGACGACGAGTTCGGCATCGAGGTGGCCGCACGGGGCGTCTACATCGCTGCATTCCAGTTGGGGATCGTGTTGGCCGCGATCCGCATCGGCGTTCT
This sequence comes from Acidimicrobiaceae bacterium, assembly GCA_009844405.1. GTDB lineage: Bacteria > Actinomycetota > Acidimicrobiia > Acidimicrobiales > Aldehydirespiratoraceae > Aldehydirespirator. The sequence continues at coordinate 15,050 of VYBO01000037.1, read as the reverse complement.
CATCGACCGGATGGGCAAGGCCAACCTGATTACCGCCGCCTTCGCGCTGATGGCGGGCGGCTCGGCGGTCACGGCGCTCGCTCCGTCCGCGAACTGGGTGGTGGCCGGGCTGGCGGTGTGCGGATTCGGATTCGGCGCCTTCGTACCCCAAGCCCAGGCATATGCGGCCACGGTGGGCGGCCCGCACTACCGGGGCCTGACAGTGCTGGTCTGGGTGACCATCATCCGGCTCAGCCAGCTGGCCGGACCGCCCGCGGGATCGATGGTCTACGACGCGACCGGGCCGACCGTGCCGTTCTGGTCGGCAGCGGTCGTCACCGGTGCCCTTGCGGTGGCCTGGATTCCGGTGCGCCGGGCAGTGTCGAGCGCGACGAGCGCCGCCGGCTAGCCCCCGTCGAGTGCGCCGCCGGGGCGCTGGAAGCCGTAGAACCGCTCCGGCGTTTCGACGAGGATGAGGCGCAGCAGGTCGGGATCCGACGCCCACGACGCCAGGGCGTCGACCAGGTTGCCTTCGTCCGGAACCAGGCGGTCGTCGTACTTGTTGGGATGGGGCCAGTCCGTGCCCCACATGATCCGCTCGGGGTTCGCGTCGATGGCGGCCTCGGCCAGCGGAGTCACATCGTCGTAGCGCGGGGCGCCGGCCGTGCTCACCCGGTCTGCGCCGGAGATCTTCAGCCAGGTGTTGCCGTCGCGCAGCAGCGAGAGGAGAGCCTGGAAGCCGTCGGCCTGCACGCCGTCGGCCGCCGGCTGGTAGGCGAAGTGACCGATGCAGGCGGGCACCGGCAGCGACGCGATCAGCGGCGCGATCTCGACCATCTCGCGCCCCGGGAACAGGAACTCCACATGCCAGCCCATCGGCACGACGCGCCGGCACAGTTCGGGCAGGTCGCTCCAGTCGATGGGCATGCCGCCCGCGTTGTCGGTGTTGAGGCGGACGCCGCGCGCTCCCCGAGCGTGCATGTCGGCCAGTTCCTGGTCGCTCACGTCGCCTCTGATCGCCACCACGCTGCGGGCCCGGCCCGGCGTCGCCTCGTTGAGCACATCTGAGCCATCGAGGATGGCACTGTTGTCGGTACCGTAAACGGAGGGCTGGGTGAAGACGACCCGTTCAATGCTCATGGCCTCGTGCATCGCCACCAGATGTTCCAACCTCGAGTCGGGCGGGTCGTAGCCCCGCTGGGGCGACAGCGGGTAGCGGCTGTCGAATATGTGCACGTGAGTGTCCACGCTGCCGGCCGGGAGCTTGATGCCGGGCAGGCGGGGCGCACGGGTCGGCGCCATGCATTCGGGCAGGGACTGCTTCAAAGGCTTGCTGTCTCGGTGATCCGGAGTGGCCTCTCGGGCTCTCGCAACTTGAGCGCCGCCTGTCTGGCGGCGCGAACGCAACATAATATATGATGCATCATCCGGGTGGCCAACCGGCTCCCGCGAAGCGAGTGCGGCCGCCTGAGCCGGGCCGGGAGAACCGAATGAGAGCGCAGCGAACCGGCGGGCCGGTCATCGACATCCACTGCCATCGCGAGTGCGGTCCCGCCACTGAGATGATGAAGGTCGAGGAGGAGCGGGTCGGCCGGATACGGCTTCAGTACGGCAGCGCCGTCACCCGCGAGGTCAACCGGCGCCAGCTCGAGTACCTGCGTCCCAAGATGGACTCCCTGGAGGTCCGCCTGGCCGACATGGACCGCATGGGTGTGGAAATCCAGGCCGTGGCGGTCGCGGTCTACCAGTACTACTACTGGGCCGAGCCAGACGTGGGCGCCAAGGTGTGCCGACTCATCAACACCGAGCTTGCTGAAGCCACATCGAAGTTTCCGGGCCGGTTCTCGCCGCTTGGCACCGTGCCGCTCCAGGACACCGGGGCGGCCGTGGAAGAACTGCGCTACTGCGTCAACGAGTTGGGGATGCGAGGCTTGGAGATCGGCAGCCACGTGGAGGGAGGCGAGATCGCCGACGAGCGCCTCGAGGACTTCTGGGCCGAGGTGGAGCGCCTCGGCCCAGTGGTGGTAGTTCACACCGAGGGACATACCCACAAGGACCGGCTCCAAGGCCACAACTTCGTCAACATCATCGGCCATGCCTTCGAGGCGACTCTGGCCACTGCGCACCTCATCTTCAACGGAGTGATGGAGCGCCGGCCCCAGCTGAAGATCGTGGTGGTGCACGGCGGCGGGTACCTCCCCGCCTACGCGGGCCGCATCGACCACGCCTGGCGGGCTCGCGCCGATGTGAGCGAGGGTGTTCCCAGCCTGCCCTCGAGCTACCTGAAGCGGTTCTTCTTCGACACGATGGTGTTCGAACCCGACCAGGTGAAGTTCCTGGTCGACAAGTACGGCGCCGACCATGTGCTGCTGGGCACCGACTACCCCTACGACATGGGCGATGACGACCCGCTGGAGCTGATCGGCTCGGTGCCGGGCCTGGAGCAGTCCCAGATCGATCTGATCGCAGGCGGCAACGCCGCCCGCCTGCTGGGATACGCCTGACCCTCCGACAGACTTCGGGAGACCCGATCGGTCTCGGGCAACCAACCGGACTACCAAGAACCCTCAAGGAGCGAACATGGCCAACGGGATCGGACTGGCCGTCATCGGCTGCGGCACCATCGGGCGTATCCGGGCCGGGCTCGCCCGGGAGTATTCCGGAATCGGATGGCTGGGCCTGTGCGACATCCATGAGCCCACCGCCAAGCAGCTCGCGGTCGACACCCAGGCCGACTTCGTGACCACCGACGCGTCCGCTCTGCTGGCCCGCGGCGAGGTGACCGCTGTGATCGTGGCCACCGACGAGCGCGAGCACGTCGACCCCATCATGCAGTCGGCGGCCTACGGGTTCCCGATGTTCATCGAGAAGCCCCTGGCCACTGACCCAGTGGAGTCGGCCCACGTCCTGGAGGCCATCGAGAGCCGCGGCATCGACGCCGTCATCGGCTACACCCAGAGGTTCCGGCGCCGCTTCCTCACCGTCAAGCAACGGATCCGCGACGGCCAACTGGGCGAGGTCACCAGCGTGATCACCCGGGCGCTCATGAACCGGATGGTGGTCGAAGCCACCCTCTCGAAGGCCGTCGACCGCACCAACCTCACCCCCATGGTGGTGTCGGGAACCCACAGCCTCGACATGAGCATGTGGCTCATGGAGGGCAAGGAGCCGGTGGAGGTCTACGCCCGATCCGTAGACAAGGTGCTCGGGTCCTGGGACACCTTCGACGCCACATTCGGCCTGTTCACCATGGACGACGGCACCCTGTTCTCGATGAACATCAGCTGGGCGCTGCCCGTGGTGTGGCCGGGAGCGGTGTACGGACTCGAGATCGGCGTCGTGGGCACCAAGGGAGTGATCGACATCGAGGACACCCACCGAGACGTCATCGTGGCCTCCGAGGTGCCGCAGCCCGCCGGCTATCGCAGCCGGGGCTTCGAGGCTCCAGCCGACCGCCATGTGGACTTCGTCGGCAGCTACCCACCGGGAGACCTCTCCGACGGGCTGCTGTGGGGACCGATGCGAGAGGAGACGGCCACCTGGTTCAACCGCCTCGCACAGGGCGTGACCACCCCCCATGCCACCGCCGCGGAGGGCCATCGCAACCTTCTGCTCACCATGGCGATGGACCACTCGGCCCGCCTGGGCCGGCCGGTGAGCCTGCCGGCGGATCCCACCGAACTCAGAAGCGGCCTCAAGCGGAAAGGATCCAACTGATGGTCAAGAACCTCAACGTCGGAGTCATCGGCACCGGATGGTGCGGCGGCATCAGAGCGGTGGCCTGCGCCCGGCACGCGCTGGTCGAACGTCTCCACATTGCGGAGACCGACCCGGTCCGCCGTGCCGAGGTGGAGCAGCTGGTGGACCCGTCGACCAGCACCGAGCACTGGGAGGCGCTGCTGGAGATCGACGGCCTCCACGCGGTGATGATCTCGGCCACACCGGAGACCACCCACTACCCGATGGCCCGAGCCGCGCTGGAGGCCGGCCTGCACGTTCTGCTGGAGAAGCCGATCGCGCTGGCGCTGGAGGAGGCCGACGAGCTGATCGACCTCGCCGAGGGCCAGGGGCTGAAGTTCACCATCGGCTATTCGCAGCGCTTCAACCCCAAGCAGTCCTTCGCCCGGCGCAGCGTGCGCGACGGCAGCATCGGCGATCTGCGCCATGTGCTGATCACCCGCCACATCGGCCGCCAGCTCGGAGCCAAGATCGGCAATCGCATCAAGCTGTCGCCGGCCGCGATGGAGGCCACCCACGACATCGACTTCGCCTTCTGGTGCCTCCAGCCCCGCCGGCCGGTAAGGGTGTACTCGCAGATGGCCTGGGGGGTTCGCGCCGAGACGGTGGGGCTGGCCGACTCCCAGGTGATGATCATCACCATGGACGACGGAGCAGTGGTGACGGTTAACGCTGGCATGGCCCTGCCCGCAGGCGGCTATCCCAACGCGGCCACCACCTGGATCGAGCTGGTGGGCACGGCCGGGACGGTCATGATCGACGACACCCACAAGGACATCGTCCACAACACCTCGGACGACGGGGTGCGCTTCCCGCTGTCGACGATGCCCGGCGAGTACGTCGAGTCCACCTACGCCGGGCCGATGGAGCGCGAGACCACTCACTTCCTGGAGGCGATCGCCAACGACACCGAGGTCATGGTCGAGGCCCGCGACGCCCGGCTGGTGATGGAGGTCTACATGGCGGCCGACCTGTCCGCAGACCTCAACGAGGTGGTCGAGCTCCCCCTCAGCGCGGAGGCGCAGGGCCTGGCCCTGGCCGCCTCCATCAAGCAGTAGCGGCCTCGCGCAAGCGCTACGGCTCCTGGTGGCGGCTACCGGTCAGTCCGGTAGACCGTGCCGGATGAACGAGCTGTCGCCGTGTCCGACGAGACGCTGACCGCCGAACTCTCCGACGGGCACACCCTCACCGTGCCTCTAGATTGGTTCCCGCGGTTGATCCATGCCACGCCGGCTGAGCGCAACGACTGGCGGCTCATCGGCCGAGGCGCCGGCATCCACTGGCCGGATCTCGACGAAGACATCAGCATCGAGGGCCTGATCGCTGGTCGCAGATCTGCCGGGAGCCGGGAATCCTTGAAGCGTTGGTTGGACGCCAAGCAGGCTGGGAGGCCCCGAACGCTGGATGCCCTGCGTCTCGACAACGACGAGCGGCGGCGGAAATGATGAAGGCGCTGGAGGCTCGCAGCAGGCCTGTCCACGGACGGCGAGCCATTCGCTCCTAGCGGACCGGCCCGGCCCGCGGGTTGTTGCAAGCGTAAACAGCGCTCTTTAGACTTCCGACCCTTGAAAGGGAGTCTCCCACATTATAAATGAGGGAGACTCATTGTCTATACATACTACAACGCCGTCAACCGCCGAAGAAACCGGCCCAGAGGCGGACGAACCGGTCCTACGGAGGTCCCGCTTCGACGAGCGCGGCATCGCGTTGCAGACCATCATCATCATGGTCGTCTTGCTCGCCATAGCCGCCACAGTCGCCGGGGTGCTGCTCCAGAGAGCGGGTCAAGAGACCGCCCGGTTGGAGACTCAGGACACGGCGGAAGTCACCGACTACAACGTCTTCAAGTCCGAGACGGCGTGCAGGCTCGCCGCGAACGGTCAGGGCTTGATGTTCGCCAAAGGCACGGCAGCAATCAACACCGTATCTACCGGGACCGTTTACTGGAATACCACAGCGAAAACGTGCGCGCGCGGGACGATGGCGTAGCGACACAGGTTCCGGCGTGGCTTGCGGTGGTGCTGTGCCTGGCTGCTCCCATCATGGGGATAGCCGTCACGAAGCTGGCGCAAGACACTGGGATGCTCGCCGCGTCTGTGACCTGCGGCCGTCGGGCTCGCTGCCCGCGGCGGCGATGGTCTCCGACGGCGTCGAACGTGTCTTCTGTGACCTTCAAGGCCGCTGGTCCGAGGCCCCGTCTATCCCTTCGGGCGCTCAAACGCTGGGACCGTCGTAGAGGCCCGGCGGAAGGTCAAGGAGCCACCAGGAACCTCGCCCCACCACGACGCATAGAGCTTCGGCTGCGTTTCGGTCTCCCATTGGTACGAGAGAGCGATACGGGCCGCAGCCGAGCCGGCCGAGGCCCCCGCGGGCACGCTTCGCGGGGGCCTCTCCGCGCACAAGCCCTCCGAATGGGAGCTATAGACTTGACTTGACAGCCACTTACCGATCTTGGCACCGCTGGTCGCCTGGGTCTTGCCTTGTGGGGTGTAGGTCGTCGATGATTGCGGTGATCCACTGCTGTTGGCGCGGCCCCAGGGGTTCGTCGGGGAAAGTGGCTTCGACAAGGGCCTCGACCTGGGCCAGGCTGGTGTAGTTGCACTGCTGCAGGAGGGCCTCAAAGTCTTGGCGGTCATCAGGGCGGGCGGCTGTGGCCTTCATGGCGAGCAGGTGCTCCGCGGTGGCGACGACGACGGTGAGCGCGGGATGGTCGAAGATGATGCTGCCGTGGCGCTGGTCGCGGCGAGGCATGTAGACGGTGGCGCCTTCGTTGAGCCAGCTGCGTGGCCATCCTCGGCGCTCCGCGACGATGCGGGCCGCGTCGACTATTGCCGAGTAGCCCTCTTCGATCGCGGCGTCTATGTCCTGGGTGGCTCTGTTGACGGAGTGGGCGAGCATCATCGCAGCGCCGCCCACCACATAGACGCGGCCGTGCTGGCCCCGGCGATGCATGATGGTAGCGACTTCGCCCAAAGCGTCGAGGAGGACGTCGCGGCTCAACTCGGGTGTCGGCACCGCAAGCTCACACGACCAGCAGGTCGCTGTCGGCTATCCAGACGCCGTGGGCGTAAAACGCGGGCGGGGTGGTGACGATGACGCGGCCGCGCTCGAAGTCGAAGTAGCCAGGGGACCACCACATATGCTGCAGATACCGCCGCGGCCGGCGGGTCCATCCCGGTGCTTCGAGACCGTCACAGCGGCAGAAGTGCTCGATGTAGGCGGCCAAGAACGCGTCCCAGCGGGGATCGAAGCGCTCGGGCTCCTCAGCCGCGAGCACGGCCCTCTCTGTGTTGTTGGCGTCGCGCCACACCGTGCCGAAACCGTGCAGCACGATCCGGCGCCGAAACATGTCGTCACAGTCGCGTAGCGCCGGCACGTAGCAGGCCAGCCGGTTCTCCGTTATGCAAGGGTCATCTACACAGGCGGAGCCGCCGCCGGTGGTAGGGCTAGGCGCTGCGGTCATTGGTGACCACCGTACAACGGTTGCGTGCGTCGGCACAGCAAGACCCGCCGGTATGGGGTCGGCCTGAGGGAACACCGCCATCGTCGGCGTCGCAGTAGGCGGAGAGCGGCTCGCGCCTGATCCCAGGCCCGGCCACGCCTCAGCAACGGTGGGTACGGCGGTACCGGCCGCTCTGCTCGGCCCCTGACCCTTCAGCCCGGGCTGCTACTCCGGGCCTGGTGTAGCGTGCGGGCCTAGCCGGGCGACCACGGCCGCCTCCATCTCGTCGATCAGCGCGTCGGCGGCCGCATCGGTGGCGGCCTTGGCCGATATCCGGACCCTGGTCTGGTTGTCGGTGAGCATGTAGGCCAGCGACGGGTTGGCAGAGTCGTTCAGATCGCCGAGGAGTTCAGCCACCTGCGACTCGCCCAGGCCCACGGTCTGCAGCAGGCGGCTTCGCAGCACCGCCGGCTCGCCGGCCAGGGCGCGCAGACGGGGCATCACCTCTGCGTCGAGCATGGCGACCATCTCGGCGGGGACCCCGGGCAGGGCGAAGAGGTGGACCCCGTCGTGCTCCATGGCCGCGCCCAACGCCACCCCAACCGAGTTGGGAAGCGGGTCGGCCCCCTCGGGATAGTCGGCCATGCGCAGGGCACTGGCGGTGACCGTGCCCCTCGCCTGGTTCACCCGCTCGCGGATCCTCTGCTCCTGGGCCGCGTCGCGCGCCAGGCCGACGCCCGCGAGCGCGCACAGCGCGTCGCGAGTCAGGTCGTCGGGGGTCGGGCCCATGCCGCCGGTCAGCACCACCGCGTCGGCTCGGGCCGCGGCATCAGCGATGGCGCCGGTCAGGCGTTGCAGGTTGTCCCCCACGGTCGTCTGGTGGTGGGCGTCGAGCCCGGCCGCGGCCAGTCGCTGGGCGATGGTGGCCGCGTTGGAGTTCACGATCTGGCCGAGCAGCAACTCGGTCCCCACCGAGATCACCTCGACGATCACGGGGCCTGTCTCACACGACGGGGTTCGTGAGGGCGCCGATGCCGTCGATCGACACCTCGACCACGTCGTCGGGCTGGAGGTACACCGGGGGGTCGAATCCGATGCCCACCCCCGACGGCGTGCCCGTGGCGATCACGTCTCCGGGCTGGAGCAGGACCGCGGCCGAGATGGCCTCGATGAGGGTGGGTATGTCGAAGATCAGGTCGCGGATGGGGGCGTCCTGGCGGGGCTCGCCGTTGACCGTGGTGCGCAGGCGGGCGGCGCCGATGTCGCCTATCTCGTCGGCGGTGACGATGCACGGACCCATGGGGCAGAACGTGGCCGCGCTCTTGCCGATGAAGAACTGCACGTGCTGGGCCTGGAGAGCCCGGGCCGTGACGTCATTGATGACGGTGTAGCCGAAGACGTGGGCCATGGCGCCGGCTGCGGCGATGCGGTGCCCGCCGGTGCCGATCACCACCCCCAGCTCGCCCTCGTAGTCGCTGGTGCCACTGGGATCCATCGACGCGTCGATGGCGTCGCTCGGTCCCACAATCGACGACAGAGCCTTGGTGAAGATGATCGGATGGTCGGGAATCATCTTCTTCTCGGAGGCGTCGAAGCCGCTGGCCGAGAACTCCTTGGCGTGGTCGTGGTAGTTGCGGCCCACCGCCATCACGTTGTTGCGGGGCATGATCGGCGCCAGCAGCCGGATCGAGCGCTCCGGCAGCACCGGGCTCGATCCGAGTGCAGCCCGGATCGAGTCGAGGCCGGCCTCACCGGCCTCCACCACGTCGAGCATGGTCCCACCCACGCCCGCCGCTCCGGACACGTCAACCACGGCCCCGCCGGCGTCCAGCGCCCCGACCCGCGGCCCGGTCCCGTCGTCGAAGGTCACCAGCTTCATGGATGCGTCACCTCTCCCGCTCGTCCGGTCGCCGAATCAGTCGGCCGGCGAACTCTGTCCGCTGGGAGCTGATCATATATGTTGCAGGATGATCAGGTTGGAGCTCGCTCCCGGGGTGGCGAGAGTACCGGCTGCACACCTCCGGACTCCGGCGGAGAGGAGGCCCGCATGCGGATCGTCAGCGTGGAGGCGGTACCCATCACCGTTGGGTTGGCCAAGCCGGTGGTAATGGCCCAGATCACCGTGGAGCGCTCCCACAACGTGCTGGCAAAGATCACCGCCGACAACGGCCTCGTCGGATGGGGCGAGGGCGTGGAGGCCGTCAACCTGACCGGCGACACCCAGGGGGCCATCGCGTCCGCCATCGACTTCCTCGGCCCCCGCCTGGTGGGAGAAGACCCGCTCCGCCGCACCGCCCTGTGGTGGGCCATGCGTCAGATGATCCAGTCGAACGACACCGCCATCGGCGCGATCGACATGGCCCTCCACGACCTTGCCGGCAAGCACCTCGGGGTTCCCGTCGTGGAGCTGCTCGGGGGCCGCGTCAGGGGATCGGTCCCCGCCCTCACCATCTTCGGCAGCGGCGACCCCGACGCGGACGTTGCCACGGCCCGGGCCAAGCACGACTCCGGGTTCCGATGGTTCAAGTTGAAGCTCGGCCTTGCGCCCGTCGACGCCGAACTCGAGACGATGCGGCGGGTCCGCGAGGCCCTGCCCGCGGACTGCGTGCTCAGCGGCGACGCCAACCAGGGCTGGTCCGAGCCCGAGGCGGTCCGGTTCCTGCGAGCACTCGACAGCCTCGACGTCGGCTTCATCGAGCAGCCCGTTGCCCAGGGCGACCACGCCGCGATGGTGAGGGTGGCCCGGGCCTCGCCTGTCCCGATCTGCGCCGACGAGAGCATCCACTCCCACAACGACATCCTCGGCTTCGGGCGCACCGGCGTGGCAGGGGTGAGCCTCAAGCTGATCAAGCTGGGCGGCATCACCGGCGTGATGAGGGGCGCCACGTTGTGCGAGTCGCTGGGACTGGAGGTGAACCTCGCCGGCAAGGTCGCCGAGTCGAGCGTGGCCGCCGCGGCCAACGTCCACTGCGCGGCGGCACTGCGGAACCTGGGCTTCGGATGCAGCCCCGGCAACCAGGGGGCGAGCTCCGACGTGGCCTCGGCGCCGCTGGTCGCCGTCAACGGCGAATACCGGGTCCCCTCCGGGCCCGGTCTCGGCATTGAGGTCGACCAGGTGTGAGGGCCGCGCCATGAGAGTCGGGTTCGTGGGTCTGGGCCGGATGGGCCTGCCCATGGCCCGCCGGGTGGCGGACGCCGGGCACGACGTGAGCGGATTCGACGCCTCGACGGAAGCTCTGCGATGGGCCGCCGCCGCAGGGCTGCCCACCGTCGGGGATCTCCACGAGCTGTCCGGGTGCGAGTTGGTGTGCTCGTCGCTGCCCGACAGCGGCGATGTGGAGGAGGTGTACTGCTCGGCCGGTGGGCTGCTCGACATGCTCGAGGCGCCCGCGGTGGCCGCGGACCTGTCGACGGTGTCGGTGGCGACCAGCCGCCGCGTGGCCGTCGAGGCGCGGCGACGTTCCATCGACTTTCTCGACGCGCCGGTCAGCGGCACGTCCATCCATGCCGAGGCCGGAACGTTGACAGTGATGGTCGGTGGTCCGGCCCGAGCGCTGGAGGTGGCCCGGGGCGTGTTGGAGGCATTCTCGGGCCGGGTCGAGCGGGTCGGCGACAACGGGTCCGGCCTGCTGCTCAAGCTCATCAGCAACCGGCTGCTAACCGCCTACCTGGGCGCCATAGCGGAGGCGGTGGTGGCCATGGAGCAGACGGGACTCGATGTGGCCCAGGGCATCGAGCTGCTCCGCGCCGGCGCCGCGCCCCGCCAGCTCGACTACAAGGCCGAGCCCATGGCCGCCCGCGACTTCACCCCCATGTTCACCGTCGACCTGATGCGCAAGGATCTGCGCCTGGCCTCCGAGGCTCTCGGTGGGGCACGACTCGCCGAGGCCGCCCGGGCCATCCTCGACGAGACCGCAGCCTCGGGCCGCGGCGACCAGGACCTGGGTGCGCTGATAGCCACGGTCGAGGGATACATGGCGGGGCCGTGAACGACCCGAGCCGCTTGGGACTGGCCGACCCGGCCCTGCTCCGCGCCGACGGCTACATCGACGGCCATTGGACCGCGCCCGCCGGCGGGACCCGCTTCGACGTGGTCGACCCGGCGAGCGGCGAGACCATCGCCGAGGTGGCCGACATGGGAGCGGGCGAGACCGCTCGGGCCGTCGCCGCGGCCGCCGCGGCCCTCCCGGCGTGGAGGGCGCTCACCGCCAAGCAGCGGTCCGCCCTCCTGCGGCGCTGGTACGAGCTGATGGTCGACAACTCAGCCGATCTGGGAGCCATCGTCACCGCCGAGATGGGAAAGCCGCTGGCCGAAGGGCGGGGCGAGATCCTGGCCGGGGCCGCCTACGTGGAATGGTTCGCCGAGGAGGCCAAGCGGGCCTACGGCGAGACCATCCCGACCCACGACCCGGCCATGCGCCTGGTGGTGATCAAGCAGCCGGTCGGGGTGGTGGCCGCCATCACACCGTGGAACTTCCCCTTCGCCACCATCGCCCGCAAGGCCGCTCCCGCGCTGGCCGCGGGCTGCACGGTGGTGGCCAAGCCGGCCGAGGATACGCCGCTGGCGGCGCTCGCCCTCGCCGAGCTGGCCGGACGGGCCGGGGTGCCCGCCGGGGTGTTCAACGTGGTGACCGCCTCGGATCCCGCTCCGGTCGGCGCCGAGCTGACCACCAACCCGGCAGTGAAGAAGATCTCGTTCACGGGCAGCACCGAGGTCGGCAAGCTGCTGATGGGCCAGGCTGCCGGGACCGTCAAGAAGGTCGCTCTCGAGCTCGGGGGGAACGCCCCGCTGATCGTCTTCGACGACGCCGACTTGGAAGCGGCGGTGGCCCACGCCATCGTCTCCAAGTTCCGCAACGGCGGGCAGACCTGCATCTGCGCCAACCGGATCCTGGTCCAGGCCGGCGTCTACGACGAGTTCGTGGATCGCTTCTGCGCGGCCGCGTCCGCCCTGGTCGTCGGGCGGGGCGCCGACATCGGCACCGACATCGGCCCGCTGATCAACGGCGAGGCGCTGGCCAAGGTGCAGCGTCTGGTGGACGCGGCGGTGACCGGCGGCGCCACGGCACGCCTAGGGGCCGCGGCCCATGCGCTCGGCGGCACCTTCTACGAGACCACGGTCCTGACCGGCGTGACCGGCGACATGGACATCGCGGCCGAGGAGGTGTTCGGCCCGGTGGCGTCGATCCTGCGGTTCGACACCGACGACGAGGCGGTGGCCGCGGCCAACGACACCCCCTACGGTCTGGCCGCCTACTTCTTCACCCGAGACCTGGCCCGGGCCTGGCAGGTGGGCGAGGCCCTCGAGTACGGCATGGTGGCCGTCAACTCCGGCCTGCTGATGACCGAGCTGGCCCCGTTCGGCGGGGTCAAGGAGTCCGGCATCGGCCGCGAGGGCGCCCGCGAGGGCCTCGATGAGTTCCTGGAGACCAAGTACCTGGCCATGGGCGGCCTGGACGGAGCCGGCAGTTAGGCCAGTAGGAAGCGGGTCAGGCCATGAAGCGGCCGCCGTTCACGGTGACCGTCTGGCCGGTCATGTAGGCGGCCTCGTCGGAGGCCAGGAACATCATCCAGTTGGCTATCTCGCCGGTCGTGCCGTAGCGGCCGAGCGGGATGGAGGCCTCGGTGCGGGCCCGCTCGTCGGGGCCCCGGACCTCGCGGATCCGGTCGGTCATCACCGCGCTCGGCGCGATCGCGTTGGACGTGACGCCGTCGGGAGCCAGCTCGTAGGCGAACACCCGGCTGAGGGCCAGCACCCCGGCCTTGGCGGCGGCGTAGGCGGGGGAGGACCGGTAGACCGCGGTCTGGCCCGCCAGCGAGGACAGCGTGATGATGCGGCCCGCCGGTGACCGGCGCAGCAGGGGCATGGCCCGCCGGGTGCACAGGAACACTCCCTTGAGGTTCAGGTCGACGACCGCGTCCCACTCGCTGGTGGGCAGCGACTCGGTGGTGTGCTGATGCCAGAACCCGCCCGCGTTGTTGATCAGGACGTCGAGTCGGCCTGCGTCCTGCTCGATCCGGTCGAAGGCGGCCTCCACCGCCGCGGCATCGGTGACGTCGCAGCGCAGGAAGCGGGCCCCGGCGCCGGCTGCGACCTCTGAGCCCCGCTCCTCGTCGATGTCGAGCCCGTACACCTCGGCGCCGGCCGCAGCGAAGGCCCTCACCGCATCCGCCCCCATGCCCGACGCCGAGCCGGTGACGGCCACAACCCGTCCCGAGAAGTCCCAGGCGACGTTGCTCACCGGTTCGGGCCGCTCAGTTGAGCCGGGTGTTGTCGCCCCGGTACCAGTCGACGGGGTCGGGCGCGGTGCGCACCGTCACCGAGCGGACGTGGGTGAACTCGTGGAACGACTCCCAGCCTCCCTCGCGGCCGGTTCCGCTGTCGCGTACCCCTCCCCACGGCAGCGACGGGTCGAGGCGGTGGTGGTCGTTGACCCAGACGATCCCGTGCTCCAGACCGTCGGCCACCCGGTGGGCCCGGGCCACGTCGGAGGTCCACACCGACGATCCGAGCCCGTACACCGAGTCGTTGGCCATAGCCAGCGCCTCGGCCTCGTCCCGGAACGGGATCACCACCACCACCGGCCCGAAGATCTCGTCCCGGGCGCAGGCCATGTCGTTGGTCACCCCGGTGAGCACGGTCGGCTCAACGTAGAAGCCGCTGCTCAGGGCGGGATCGGCCGGCACTCCCCCACCGCACACGATCTTCGCACCGTCGCTGACCGCTCCCGCGATGCAGCCGAGCACACGCTGCCGAGCCTTCTCGCTGATGACCGGGCCGAGCTGGGTGGCCTCCTCGGCCGGGTCCCCGATCCGGATCGAGCGGGCTATGGATGCGAGCGCCTCGACGAACTCGTCGTGGATGGAGGCCTCCACCAGCACCCGGCTGCCGCAGATGCAGGTCTGGCCCGCGGCGATGAACCCGCCGAAGGCCACCCCGGGGGCGGACACGGCCACCGGCTGGTCGGCGAACACCAGCACGGGCGTCTTGCCGCCCAGTTCGACGGTGACTTTGGCGAAGCGACTGGAGGCCGCAGCCGACACCGAACGGCCCGCCTCGGTGCCTCCCGTGAACACCACCTTGCCCACGTCGGGATGCTCGGCCAGGCGGGCGCCGGCCACCGAGCCGATCCCGGTGACCACGTTCAGCACGCCCGGTGGCACCCCGGCGTCGGCGGCCAGGTCGGCCAGGCGCAGCGGCGTGAACGGGGTCAGCTCCGACGGCTTCACGACCACCGAGTTCCCGGTGGCCAGCGCGGGGGCGAGGCTCTTGGAGGTGATCATCAGCGGGTGGTTGAACGAGCTGAGGATGCCGACGGCGCCGATCGGGAAGCGGCTGGTGTAGGCGTGGTAGGGGCCCGGCATGGGCGCGACCGACGTGCGGTCGGCCACCAGCAGCGAGGCGTTGTAGCGGTACCAGCCCGACAGCCTCGAGACCTGGGCCCGGGTCTCGGCGATCGGCCGCCCGTTGTTGAGGGTCTCCAGGCGGAACAGGTCGTCGAGGTCGCCGTCGATGGCGTCGGCGAGACGGTGCAGCACCGCGGCCCGCTCTGCGATCGGCATGTGCCGCCACTGGCCGCGCTCAAAGGACTCCTTGGCCGCAGCCACGACCCGGTCCACATCGGCGGCGCCGGCGGCTGCCGAGGTCCCGATGAGTTCGCCGTTGGCGGGATTGACAATGTCGAGGGTCCCCCCGTCGGCCGCATCTGCCTCCTCGCCGCCGATCAGCAACCCGCGACTCAAGCGATCAGTCATCCGGCATCCTCCTTTGCGCCGCCGATGCCGACAGCGACGACGGCGAGACTGGCCATCCCGGCACCGCACTGATCCCATGACATATGAGCGAGCGCGGATTGATCGGCGGCCAATCGCGTCGCAGGGTGGTCATACC
>VYBO01000143.1 GCA_009844405.1 Acidimicrobiaceae bacterium | reverse complement strand
ACGGCCCCGCCCCGTATGGGCCGGGTCGCCCGCCTATCCGCGGGGCCTCTTAGCGATGGAACGCCGCCGTGCGACGACACCGACGGTGAGGAGCAGCAGGGTGCCTGCAGCGACCAGAACGACAATCAGAGTGTCCGAGCCGGTGTTGGGTGAGACCGGGAGAGAGATCGATTCGTCGGGCGGGTAGCCCTCGCCGAAGACTTCTTCCATCTCGGCTATCGCCACAATCGAGCCGCACAGGTTCACGGAGAGTTCGTTGCGCCACTCGTGGGCGACCACGCCGACCGTGCCATGACCGCCTACATCGATCCCGCAAGCCGGGTCCCCCTGGGCGTGGGTGCGCACCTCGATGCGAGGCCCGGCCTCGCCCTTGTACACCCGCTCGACTCGGACCAGCAGCGCGGCGCCGTTGTCCTCGAAGTGGTCGTGAACAACCCGCCCCAGTTGGTCCCCGGCAAAGGCAACAGAGATGCCATCGGCGTAGTCATCCAGTTCGCGTTCGATACAACTGCACGCATGGGCGGTACCAGCGGTCGCCACAGCTATCACAGCCGCCACCAACACACCGAGGCTCAACCCCAAAGTCCACCACTCCACGGGACATAGCTACGCGCTGCCCGACCATCGAGACCCGACGGTAGCGGCTGGTCATCAAATGCGCTGGGTTGCGACCGCGCCAGTCCATCGGCGATTCGAGGTTCGACACGGCGCAGGCCCGCAGGACCGGCGGCGTAACCGTCGGCAATGCAGACGCCCATGACACCACCGTCGCCCAGACGAGACACACCCGCCGATCCGGGCCTCGCCGAGGTTGTGGCGTATGTCGAGCTTCAGCGGCTGGAGAGCCGGTATGCCGACGTGGCCACCCGGCGGGCGCGGGGCGAGTTGACCGAAATCGTGCGGGACGACTGCCCCATCGTGGTGGATGTGCGCCACACCAGGTTCGAGCTCACCGGCCCGACCGAGTACGGCAAGTTCATGGACGGGGCGATCCAGCGCTTCTCGCTCTTCGAGTTCGTGCTGCTCAACATGGTGTTCCGGGTTGACGCCCAACGCGGCGTGGCGGCGGCCCGGGTGTACATGCAGGAGATCCGCCAGAACGTCTCCGACAGGCGCCGCACCGACGCCTACGGCGTCTACCACGACCGTCTCGAACGCAGCGAAGACGGCCTCTGGCGGTTCGCCCGGCGGCACAATCGCAGCTTCGCCCGAACCGCGGAGCCTCGGGTCGACGCCGACTTCGACGTCTTCGACCTGCCGGTGATCCCTCTGGAGGAGATCCTGGGAGGCAGCTAGCACCCGTTCTGTGAGCAGATTTGCCGACTGAGGCGGCTTCATTGCTCAGAGAAAGCTGCTACGGCGCGTCGGTTCGGGTGCGGGCGAACACGAGCATCCGCGGGCCGGCGGGCTCGCCGGACTCGTGGCGCCGGGCATCGACTCTGCGCAGGCCTGCCCGGCAGGCGACCGCCGCCGACACGGGGTTGTCGGCCGCGATCTCGGCCATCACCGCCTCCAGCGGCCCCTCCGACAGCGCCCAGTCGACCACCAGCCGGACGGCCTCTCCGGCCCTGCCCTGGCCCCGCCAATCCTGGGCGATCCACCAGCCGACCAGCGCGGCCCGCCGCACCGGGTCGAGCTGGCTCAGCCCGACCTCCCCGATCACCGTTCCCGACGGCGGATCGGTGACGGCCAGATCAATCGAGACCCCGTCGGCCCAGGCCCGCTCGCGCTGGGAGATCCAACTTGCGGCTGAAGCCTCGTCCGCAGGCTCGGGCACGCTCAACCGGTCCCGGATCACCGGATCACGCCACGCGGCTGCCAGCGCCGGAGCGTCGGTGACGCGCCATGGTCGCAGCCGGGTGCCGGGGCCGGCGAGGTCAGGCACGGGCAGGACCATCGGGTCGGCCGGGCCCGGTGACGCCGCCGGGGCCGCTGACGCCGAACCGTCACGGGCCGCTGGGCCCGGTGAGGCCGCCGAACCCCCTGGGCTTGAACCGCCGCTCATGCCGCCGTGTCTGATCCCCGCACTTCGTCGGCTACGGCTCTCAGCACGCCGTTGAGGAAGCGGGGAGACTCGGCGCTGCAGTACTGCGTGGCCAGGGCCACCGCCTCGGACAGCACGACGCCCGTCGGCACATCGTCCCGGCGAATCAACTCCCAGGCCGCGATCCGGGCCAGCGTCCGGTCGACCACCGCGAGGCGCTCGAGGCGCCAGCCGACCAGGTGCCGCCGCAACAGATCGTCCACGCTCTCGCGGTCGGCGTCCACGCCCAGGGCCAGTTCCATGGCGTACTCGGACGGCGGCACCGCGCGACGGGCCAGCGCCTCGAAGGCGGACCCACCGGCGATCTCGGCCTCGTAGAGGACTGCGAGAGCGTCCTCGCGAGCCTCCCGGCGGGTTCCGAAACCGGGCACAGACGTACCGGATCCCGGCACTGCGAGCCTCGCCTACCCTACGCCCGGGCGATGTAGGCGCCGGAGCGGGTGTCCACCTTGACCCGCTCCCCCGGCGACACGAACAGCGGCACCTGCACGACCAGGCCCGTCTCCAGCGTGGCCGGCTTGGTGGCGCCCGACACCCGGTCGCCCTGAATGCCCGGCTCGGTCTCGGCGATGGCCAGCTCCACCGCCGCGGGCAGGTCGGTCCCGACTATCTCGGCGCCGTGCATCAGCATCACCGCCACCGAGCCCTCCACCAGGAACCGGGCGGCGTCGCCCAACACCTCGGGAGGCACGGTGATCTGGTCATAGGACTCGTTGTCCATGAAGACGAGGTTGTCGCCCTCCCGGTACAGCAACTGCATCTCACGCTTGTCGATGGTGGCCCGCTCCACCTTCTCGCCGGCCCGGAAGGTGCGGTCGACCACCGCTCCGGTGCGCGCGTTCTTGAGGGTGGTGCGTACGAAAGCATGGCCCTTGCCCGGTTTGACGTGCTGGAACTCCACGACGCTGAACAGGTTCCCGTCGAGGTCGAGAGTCATGCCGTTCTTCAGGTCGTTGGTCGTGATGGTGGGCAAGTGCGTCCCTTCCGTCCTTCTTGATGATGGTTAGTTGGTGATGGTTAGTCGGCGACGGCGCCGGGACTCGCCGATGCGTCGTTCTGATGCGGAGTTCTACCGGGCCAGCGGCACGACGGGCGCCTTCGGGTGGAGCGTGAGCGGCCGGCGCCCGTCGGCGGTGACCACCAGCAGGTCCTCCACCCTGGCGCCCCCGACCCCGGGAAAGTACACGCCGGGCTCCACGGTCAACACATTGCCGGGCTCGAGGACCGCGGTGGAACCCGAGCCCACCCTGGGCAGTTCGTGGATGTCCAGCCCGACACCGTGCCCGGAGCCGTGGACGAAGGCCTCGCCCATGCCGGCCTCATCGATGACCGAACGGCAGGCCCCGTCGATCTCGCTCGCCTCCACCCCCGGGCGCACCGCCTCGACGCCGGCCGACTGGCTGCGACCCACGACCTCCAGCACGGCCGCGGCCTGCTCGTCGGGATCGCCCAGCACGAACGATCGGGTCATGTCGCTGCGGTAGCCGTCCACCTCGGCACCGACGTCGACGACCACCAGGTCGCCGGCCTGCAACTCCCGGCCGGTCGGTCGGGCATGGGGAAGCGCGCTGTTGGGACCCGAGGCCACGATGGTGTCGTAGGCGGGGCCGGACGCACCGGCGGCGCGGATGGCGTCGTCCAAGGCCTGCTGGATCTCCGCTTCGGTCACCCCCGGCCGCAGCATCGGCTCAGCTGCGGCCAGGGCCTCGTCGGCGATCCTGGCTGCGGCCTGAATGCGGGCCAACTCGGCCGGATCCTTGACGGCGCGCAAGCGCTCGACGGCATCGGTGAGCGGCACCGTGGAGGCGTCCACGGCCTCGCTCCAGCGGATCTGCTCCGCCCAGGCGACGCTGTCCTCCAAGCCGAGCCGGCTCACCTTGTCGAGCCGCCCCGCCGCCGCCTCGGCCGCCTTGCGGGCCACCACCACCTCCACTTCGTCGGCGACGCCGGCCGCCGCGATCTGCGCGGGCGCCTGCTCGGCGTAGCGGCCGTCGGTGACCAGCAGGGCCTCGCCGGAGCCGAGCAGCACGACCGTCCCGTTGGAGCCGGTGAAGCCGGTGAGCCAGCGCACATTGGCCGGCTCGGAGATCACCGCCGCATCGACTTCCGACGCAGCCAGCCGGTCCCGGAGCCGGTCGAGACGCCCGTCCACCCGCAACGGCGGCAGGCTCGGCGCGGTTGTGGGAACCGGCGAGCCGGCAGATCCCGCCTGGGAACTCATCGGACAGCCGCCAGTGCTTCCCGCAAGACAGGCTCGGGCACGCCCACCACCACATCCACGCCCCGGTCCGAGTCGAGCACGAAAGTCAGGCCGTCGACGGCCTTCTTGTCCCGGCCGAACAGCGCCAGCAGCTCGTCGTCGTCGAGCACCGCCGGCAGCCGGTCCGGCAGGCCGTAGCCGGACACCACCCGGCGGTGGGCGGCCACGCGCTCGGAGTCGATGCGGCCCAGCCGGAGGGCCACCTCGGCGGCGTAAACGAGGCCGACGGCCACCGCCTCGCCGTGGCGCAGGTCGTAGCGTCCGGCCGTCTCGATGGCGTGGGCCAGCGTGTGGCCGTAGTTCAGGATGGCCCTGCGCCCCCCTTCCCGCTCGTCGGCCGCCACCACCTCGGCCTTGATTCGCACGGCCGCAGCGATCCGCTCGTCGAGGTCGAGGGCGTCGAGGTCGAGGGCGTCGAGGTTGTCTCCGGTCAGGAAGTGGTACTTGGCCAGCTCGCCCTGCCCGCTGCGCAGCTCCCGGGCCGGCAGGGTGGCCAGCGTCTCGGTGTCGCACAGCACGGCGTGAGGCTGCCAGAACGCTCCGACGAGATTCTTCCCTTCGGGCAGGTTGACTCCGGTCTTGCCGCCGATGGCTGCGTCCACCTGGGCCAGCAGCGTGGTGGCCACCGAGACGTAGGGGATGCCGCGGTGGTAGACGGCGGCCACGAAGCCGGCCAGGTCGGTCACCACTCCCCCGCCGACAGCCACGATCACGTCGGACCGGGTGAAGCCCGCCTGCGACATCGCGCCGCAGAGCCGCTCGACCTCGGCCAGCGACTTGGCCTCCTCGCCGTCGGCGACGGTGAACACCGACTGGTCGAGGCCGCTGTCGACTGTCCAGCCGACGCCGGCCTGGGTGATCACCGCAGCCCGGCGCGCCCCGGCGGGCAGCACCGAGCCGAGCCGGGCCCGGACTCCCGGGCCGACATGGACGTCGTAGGCGCGGTCGGATAGAGCAACGCTCACGACATGGGCTTGTGAGGCGGGCGGCGGCACCCGGAAAGCCTACCGACGCGCCGGTGAGGCTCTGAGGCGAACCGGTTCCGGAGTGATCGAGCTACCCGGTCCGACCGGCGGTGGCCGCCTGGCGCATCACGTCCACCGGCGCCTCGATGCCGGTCCACAGCTCGAAGGCGGCCGCCGCCTGGTACGCCAGCATCGACAGGCCATTGTGGGCCTCGACGCCCCGCCGCCGCAGGGCGGCCAGCCAGGCCGTCTCCAGCGGCTCGTACACCAGGTCCACCGCGACCTGACCGGGCCGCAGCAAGGTGGGGTCGCAGGGCATGGCGCTTCTTCCCGGATGGGCAGCGTCCGCACCCATGCCCACCGAGGTTGCGTTAACAACCATGTCGGCGGCAGCGATGCCGTCGAGCGAACCGACCCGGCCCGGCTGTCCCGCCTCTCCGGTCGCGTTCGCGATGTCCGCGGCGGCTCGAGCCTTGGACGGCGTTCGGTTGATCACGGCGACCTCAGCCGCGCCGGCCGCGGCCAACCCCCAGGCCACCGCCCGTGCGGCCCCGCCCGCGCCCAGCAACACCACCCGAAGGCCTTCGGGCTCCAGCCCTGCGTCGGCATTCAGTCCGGCGATGAAGCCAGCCGCGTCGGTGTTGGCGGCCCGGAGCCGTCCATCGTCCAGCGGCACGATGCAGTTGGCCGCGCCGAGCACTTCCACTTCGTCGTCGCGCAGGTCGGCGGCCTCGGCCACCTCGGCCTTGAGGGGCATGGTGACCGAGAACCCGGCGAGTTGCAGCACCCGCATCGCCTCCAGGGCGGCCGCGCCGCCGCCCGCGGGCACCTCGAACGCGGTGTACACCCAGTCGATGCCCGCCGCCGCGAAGGCCGCGTTGTGGATGGCGGGCGAGCGCGAGTGGCGGGCCGGGTCGCCGATGACCGCCGCCACCCGCTCCGGCCTTGCCGAGGTCATGCCCATGCTCCGCTCTGGTTCCCGAAACCGACTTCGCTGGGAGACATGATCGACAGCCCGCCCATCAGCAGTACCCGAGCTCGCGGCAGACCTGCACGTTCTCCAGGTGCTCCTCGTAGGTCGCCGCGAAGCGGTGGGCGCCACGCACCCCGCCTTCGTCGGTGCGGACGTAGAACATCCAGTCGCCGCCGTCGGGCTGCAAGGCGGCCTCCAGCGACGCCTCGCCCGGCGCCGATATCGGCGTGGGCGGCAGGCCGGTCACCACCCGGGTGTTCCAGGGCGAGTCCCGGCTGATGTCGGCGGAGGTGAGGTCGGCGCACGACTTGGCCGCGGCGTAGCAGGCGGTGGCGTCGATGCCGAGGCGCCAGCCCTCAGCCAGCCGGTTGTAGATCACCCGGGCGATCTTGGCCCGGTCCTCGGACACCAGAGCCTCCTCCTCGATGAGGCTGGCCACGATGACCAAGTCGTAGGGCGCCAGATCCATCTCGACGACGTCGGGGTGGGGTCCGGGGTCCTGGAGCAGGCGGGCGAAGCGGCGATCGAATTCGTCGGAGAGGCGCAGCAGGAACCCGTGCTCGTCGCCGAGGTCGTCGGCGTTGACGTCGTAGGTGGCCGGGAAGAGCATGCCTTCGAGGCTCCTGACCGGCGCGTCCTCGGGAAGGTATGAGGCCTCCCGCACCAGCGAGACGTAGGCCGCCTCCAGGTCCTCCCGCTCGAAGGCGGGATTCTCCTCCAGGAGGCGCACCGCCATCTCGCTCCAGCGCAGCCCCTCGGGGATGCGCACGATCTCGAACACCTCGGGCAGAGGCCCGGCGTCGAACACGGTGCGCACCGACTCGAAGTCCATGTTCTCATACAGGATGTAGTCGCCCGCCTCCACGGCCACCACCGTGTCGCACCCCAGGAATCCGGCGATGGTCAGCTCGCCGTCGCAGCGCAGCCAGTAGCGGAAGACGGTGGCGTTGGAGATGACCGCAGCGTTCTGGAGCTCGCCGGCGATCTCGTTCACCGACGCGCCCTGGGGGATGGTCAGCTCGATGGCGTCGCCCGGGAGCCCCTCGGGCGTGATCTGGGTGTCGACCCAGCCGTGGATGCGCCCCCGGACCCATCCCACCGCCAGCACCAGCACGACGACCAGCACCACCAGGCGGGCGAACCCGCCCCAGAAGGGTCGGTAGCGGACCCAGTTGCGGTCGTCGGCGTCATAGACGGGATCGACGACGAAGTCGTCGTCGATCTCCTCCACCACCACGGCGACGGCACCCTGGGCCATATGGCCCTGGTCGACCGGCGACCAGCCGCCCCGGGCCGCGACGGCGCGCTGCTGGTCGCGGCGGGCCGCCTTGCGGGCCGCCTTCCGGTAGGAGCGCTGGGCGCGGTGCGCCGAACGCTGAGCCCGGCGATCGCGACGGCTCTTGGGGGGCTTGGGGAGCTTCGGGGC
>VYBO01000040.1 GCA_009844405.1 Acidimicrobiaceae bacterium | reverse complement strand
CTCTCAGGCCGAGTTCTTGCAGGTGGGTGTCGGCGATCGGACTGGGGGCGTCGGTGAGGGGGTCGGTGCCGGACTGGGTCTTGGGGAAGGCGATCACCTCGCGGATGTTCTCCTCCCCCACCAGCAAGGCGGCCAGCCGGTCCAGACCCACCGCGAAGCCGGCGTGGGGCGGGGCGCCGTAGCGGAAGGCGTCGAGCAGGAACCCGAAGCGCTCCTGAGCCTCGCCGGCGGCGATGCCCAGCACCTCGAAGATGCGCTGCTGGACCTCGCGGCGGTGGATCCTCACGCTTCCCGACCCGAGCTCCCAGCCGTTGAGCACCAGATCGTAGGCCTGGCTGCGGAAGTCGAGCAGAGCCTCACCGGTGGGCGGGCCGCCCGCGGCCATGAGCGCAGGGAGGTCGTCCTCATGCGGCATGGTGAACGGGTGGTGCGAAGGGATCGGCTCGCCCTCGGCGCTGAGCCCCTCGAACAGCGGGAAGTCCACCACCCACAGGTAGTTGAGGCTGCCGTCGTTGACCGGCGGGCGGCCTAGCTCCAGGCGCAGCAGGCCCAGCACGTGGCGCACTGTCCGGCGCTCGTCGGCCACCAAGAACACCATGTCGCCGGGCCGGGCGTCGAGAGTTTCGATCACGGCGTCGGCCTCCGCGTCCGACAGGAACTTGGCCACGCCGCCGTCCAGGGCTGAGCCGCTGCTGTCAGGAGCGGCCACCACCCTCATCCAGGCCAGGCCCTTGGCCCCCCACCGCTGGCAGGTGGCCACCAGATCGTCCACGCGGCTGCGGGGCAGCGATTCCGCTCCTCCGGTGAGGCATATCCCCTTGACGCAGGGCGCATGGAACACCCGGGCCTGGGTCTCGGCGAAGATCGGGGTCAGCTCGGCCAGTTCCATCCCGAAGCGGGTGTCGGGCTTGTCCGAGCCGAAGCGCTCCATGGCATCGTGCCAGGTCATGCGATCGAACGTGCCGGGATCGTGTCCGGTCACCTCGATGGTGGCTTCGGCCACGGCCCTGGTCACGAAGCCGAGCACGTCGTCGCGGGTCACGAAAGACGCCTCCACGTCGAGCTGGGAGAACTCGAACTGGCGGTCGGCCCGGAGATCCTCGTCGCGCAGGCAGCGGGCGATCTGGTAGTAGCGGTCGACGCCCCCCACCATCGTGAGCTGCTTGAAGATCTGCGGGCTCTGGGGCAGGGCGTAGAAGGAGCCGGGCTCCTTGCGGGACGGAACCACGAAGTCGCGGGCCCCCTCCGGGGTGGAGGCGATCAGCATCGGGGTCTCGACCTCGACGAAGCCCTGGGCGTCCATGGCC
The DNA here is from genome assembly GCA_009844405.1 of Acidimicrobiaceae bacterium. Classification (GTDB taxonomy): domain Bacteria; phylum Actinomycetota; class Acidimicrobiia; order Acidimicrobiales; family Aldehydirespiratoraceae; genus Aldehydirespirator. Next base: position 6,513 of record VYBO01000040.1, on the reverse strand, counting down.
CGGCGGATGGCCCGGTTGACCGCGGCCCGGGCCCGCAGGTTGCGCTGCATGCGGGGCTTGCGCAGATCGACGTAGCGGTGCCGCAGGCGCAGGGTCTCGTCCACCTCGGTTCGCTCGTCGAGGGGGAACGGCGGCGGCTCGGCCCGCGACAACAGCTCCACCTCGCAGTCCTGCAGCTCGATCTCGCCGGTGGCCAGCGCCGGGTTGGCGGTGCCCTCCGGGCGCAGTTGCACGGTGCCGGTAATGCGGACCACGTACTCCGAGCGCAGCTCGCGGGCGCCGTCCACCACGCACTGCAGCACGCCGGAGTGGTCCCGCAGGTCGACGAAGGCCAAGTGCTCGCTGTGCTCGCGGCGGCGGTCCACCCAGCCGCAAACTGCGACGGTGCGGCCGGCGTCGTCGGAGCCGAGGCGGCCGCACAGGTCGGTGCGCATGGCGGTGGCGTCGACCCCGGTCAAGATCCCTCCCCCAAGAGCAGATCGAATTGGCAGCGGTGAGCGCCCAATACGGCCTTCTGCGCTGCCAATTCCCGGGCGCGCCCGGATCCCATCCCGAATTGGCAGCGGTGAGCGCCCAATACGGCCTTCTGCGCTGCCAATTCTCTTGCAGGGCCCATCATCGGTCCCTGCTTGCCAGTAGCTCGGAGACCGCCGAAACAACTTCGGAGTCGGCTACCCGCCGCTGGTCGCCGCCTGGGCGCATGTCCCGTACCGCCGCCGTGCCCTCGGCCTGCTCGTCGGGGCCGATGATCACCGCGACGTCGGCGCCCGAGCGGTCGGCCCGCTTCATCTGGGCCTTCATGGACCGGCCGTCGAAGGCCCGGTCCACGCCCAGGCCGGCCTGCCGGAGCCGGTCGCAGAGCACGGCTGCGCTCTGGCCTCCGGCGGTGTCCACCACGAACACCTCCACCGGGTCCGCAGCCGCGGCGAAGGCTCCCTCGGCGTCGCAGGCCAGCAGTATGCGGTCCGCTCCGAGGGCGAAGCCAATGCCCGGGGTCGGGGGGCCGCCCAGCTCCTCGACGAGCCCGTCGTAGCGCCCGCCGCCGCCCACGGCGTTCTGGGCGGTGTCGAGGGCGTCGGCCACGAACTCGAAGGTGGTCCGGGTGTAGTAGTCGAGGCCGCGCACCAGTCGGGGCGACACCTCGTAGGCCGCGTCGAGGCTGTCGAGGCCGGCCATCACGGCCGCGAAGTGCTCAGCCGACTCGCCCGACAGGAAGTCGGCCATCAGAGGCGCCTCCGCGATCACCGGCTGGTCCTGCTCCCGCTTGGAGTCGAGCACCCGCAGCGGGTTGCGCTCCAGGGTGAGTTGGGACTGCTCGGAAAGCTCGCCCCGCCGGCTCTGGAGGTAGTCGGTCAGCGCGGTGTCGTAGGCAGGACGGCTCTCGGAGTCGCCGAGACTGTTGATGAGCAGACGCACCTGCTTCATGCCCAGGGCCTCGTAGAAGCGCAGGCCCAGTCCGATCACCTCCACGTCGGCGTGGGGGTCGTCGGTGCCCAGGGTCTCCACCCCGACCTGGTCGAACTGCCGGTAGCGGCCCGCCTGGGGGCGCTCGTAGCGGAACTGCGGGCCCGAGTACCAGATCTTCCACGGCGGCGTCGGCCGGTGCTCGGCGAACGCCCGGCACACGCTGGCGGTGAGCTCGGGGCGGAGGGCCAGGTGCCGGGGCGGGTCGCCCTTGTCGAAGAACTCGAACAACTCCTTGGTGACCACGTCGTTGTCGGCGCCGAGGCGCTGGAACACCCCGAGCTCCTCGAAGACGGGCGACTCCAGCAGACCGAAGCCCGTCCGCTCGGCCAGGTCGGCGAACACGGCCACCAGCCGGCGCCGTCTCGCCGACTCCGGCGGCAGGATGTCACGGGTGCCGACAGGGGCGCGGAACAAGGGCTGGGCCACGACTCCCGAGACTACCGCCGCCCCGCTGGTCCAAAGGTGGTTCCAAGCGCCGTCACAGCGGTGCACTACTGTCGGCGTCATGGCCTCGACCGGCTTGACCGACCGGCCTTGTGTCGCGTGCTTGTGCATCGATCCGGCACGACCTCGTCCGTGTCTGGGAATTGGCGCGGGGATGACCAGCCACAGGCGGACCACGGCCAGCGAACACGGCGTAGGGTGGCTCACGTGACGGGACAGTTGGAACTGTGGACAATTGGCCACTCCAACCATGCGGCCGACCACTTCCTTCGGCTGCTTGCCAGGTGCGGCATCGATGTGCTGGCGGATGTGCGCTCACAGCCGTACGCCCGATATGCCAGCCACTTCAGCCAGGCCCCGCTGCGAAAGCTGGTCGAAGACGCCGGAGTGCGCTACCTGTTTCTCGGGCGCGAACTCGGGGGCAGGCCACCTGAGCCGGAGATGTACGACCGCGACGAATACGTTCTCTACGGAGAGCTGGCGAAGAGCCAGCGCTTCATCGACGGCGTTCGCGTGTTGACAGACAGCATGAGGCGAGGCCGCGTCGCGATGATGTGCAGTGAGGAGGACCCCACCGACTGCCACCGGCGCCTGCTAGTCACCAGGGCACTTCTCCAAAACGACCATCCGCCGAAGGTCACGCACATCCGCGGCGACGGCTACTTGGTGGACGAAGCCCAGTTGAGTCGCGACCTAGACGGTCCCAGCCAACTCCCACTGTTCGAGGAGGAACCCCAGTGGAGATCTGCACGATCGGTTTCACTAAGCACCCCGCGCGGCAGTTCTTTGGCATCCTGAGGTCCGCGGGCATCAAGAGGCTGATCGATGTCCGCCTCAACAACGCAAGCCAGTTAGCCGGCTTCGCCAAACGAGACGACCTTCTCTACTTCCTGGAGTTGCACGGGATCGACTACGTCCACGAGCCGCGCCTGCTGGCGCCCACCGAGAAGCTGCTCAAGGCATACCGGAACCGCGAGATCACTTGGGGCGACTACGAGGCCCGCTTCGTGGATCTCATTGCCAGGCGACGCATCGAGACCGAGCTATCGCCGGAACTCTTCCTCCCACGATCTGTGCTGCTGTGCAGCGAGCACACCGCTGAGCACTGCCACCGCCGGCTCATCGTCGAGTATCTCAGCAACCACTGGCCAGACATCACGGCGCTCCATCTGCCCCACGCCGAAGTCGTGGCCAACTGAGGGCAATTTCCGACCTGACCTGGACAGACACCCGGTGCCACCAGCCGCCATATAGTCACAACAGCCGTTGTTATCGTATTGTTCGATGTCGCATCAGAAGATGCTCTGCCTTGCCAACTCCCGAAAGTTCAACGGCCGCTGTGTCGCGGGACTCCTAACCGACGGCTCGTGGATGCGGCCAGTAACCGCGACCGAGGACGGCTCCCTCACTCCTGCGATGTGCATGCTCAACATCGGTCGCCCCGTGCAATCGCTCGACGTGGTGCTCGTCAGCGTCGAATACCGCGACCCGAGACTCCATCAGCCGGAGAACTGGGTTGTCGCCAACAGGCCGTGGAGGTTCCTACGTACGCGGAACCTCTCCGAGGTCCGGGATTTCTTGGATAGCGTCTTGACCGACGAGCCAGAACTCCTCGGCACAAGGACGAACAAGGTCACTTGGGCCGAGATCCGACAGAACCCCCCATCTTCCTCAGTTGCGCTGGTCAAGGCAGCGCGTCCTGTCTTCACCAGGAATCCTCACAAGCGTTCGCAGCGGCGCGCGAGGTTCAAGCATCACGGATCCACATAAGACCTGCCGATCACGTTCGACATCGAACTGCCGGACACCGATCAAGACCATCGCTCAGCATCCGACTGGTACTTCACGATCAGTCTTGGCGAACCATGGGAAGAGCAAGGTAGCGATTGCTTCAAGCTGGTTGCCGGCGCGCTTGAAGCACCTGCCTGACGCCGCTCGAGGCCCCGAGAGCGTAAGGTTGCCGAATCCAACTGAACCGCCCTGGTTTGCCTGGAGGGTCGGTTTATTGGTTTCCAACCGTTTGGTGGTCGGGTCTTCGGGCAGCGTAGGCCGCCTCGAACTCTGTGGGCGGGACATCGCCGAGGTGGGTGTGGAGCCGTTGGCTGTTGTGCCAGTGGACCCATCCCAGCGTGGCCAGCTCCACGTCGGTGGCGCTGTCCCAGGGGCGGTGGTTGGGGCCGCGGATCAGCTCGGTCTTGTAGAGGCCGATGACGCTCTCCGCGAGGGCGTTGTCGAACGAGTCGCCCACCGACCCCACAGAGGGCGCGGCGCCGATGTCGGCGAGGCGCTCGCTGTAGCGGATCGAGGTGAACTGGCTGCCGGCGTCGGAGTGCACCGTGAGGCCGGCGATGCGGGCTCCTCGGCTGTGTCGGGCCATCTCGAGCGCGTCGAGGACCATCTCGGTGCGCATGTGAGACGCCACGCGCCAGCCCACGATGAGGCGGCTGAACGCGTCGACGATGAGGCACGCATACGCGGCGCCGGTGCGGGTGGCCACCACCGTCAGGTCGGTGACCCACAGCCGGTTCGGGGCCGGCGCGGTGAAGTCCCGGCGCACCAGGTCCGCCGGCCTCGCCGCCTCGGGGTCCGGGCGTGTGGTGCGCACCCGGCGCCGGCGCGTCGCGCCGCAGATCCCAGCAGCCCGCATCAGCCGAGCCACCTGGTCCCGTCCGATCTCATAGCCGGAGCGTTGTGCGGCCTTCCACAGCTTGCGGGCCCCATATACCCGGTAGTTCGCCTCCCACAGACCCACCAGCACCGCGGTCATCGCCTGATGGCGACGCGCCCGCACCGACTCAGGGCGCGACCTGGCGTCGTAGTAGGTGGAAGGAGCGATCGGCAGCTGCGCACAGATCGGCTCGACCCCGAACTCGCCTCGGTGAGCATCAATGAAGTCCGCCATCACCTCCGTGGGCGGTCGAGCTCCGCCGCGAAGAAAGCCGACGCCGACTTCAAGATCGCGTTCACACGGCGCAGCTCGCGCACCTCCTGCTCCAGCTCCTTGATCCTGGCCCGGTCCGCGGTGGTGACACCGGGCGCGGCGCCGTCGTCGACGTCGGCCTGGCGAACCCACGCCCGCACCGACTCCACGCCGTAGCCCAGCTGGTGCGCCACCCGCTTCACGGTCCCGTGATCGGTGCCCAACTCAGCGCGCAGCTGACGAACCAGCCGCACCGCCTGGGCCTTCTCCTCAACCGAGTACCTCCTAGTCGAAGGAGCACCCGGCATCTTCTGTGTAGGCATAGCCACATCCTCGCTTTCCCAAGCTCAAGAACCTCCGAGAAAGCCAGGGCGGTTCAAACCTTCTTGACTGTCGCAGCGTGGCCCTACATTGGAGGCATGGCTGACAAGTCAGCAATCGAGTGGACCGAGGCAACGTGGAACCCGACCACCGGTTGTGACCGCGTATCCCCGGGGTGCGATCACTGCTACGCGCTCACGCTGTCGAAGCGGCTCAAGGCGATGGGCTCGCCTAAGTACCAGTTCGATGGCGACCCGAGGACGAGTGGACCGGGCTTCAGGCTCACACTGCATCCGTCATCGCTCGACGTGCCTCGTCGCTGGAGCGCACCTCGGCTCGTCTTCGTCGACTCGATGAGCGACCTCTTCCACGACGACGTGCCGCTCGAGTTCATCAAGCAGGTCTTCGAGGTGATCCGAGACACGCCGCAGCACACCTACCAGCTGCTCACCAAGCGAGCGCAGCGGCTAAGCCGCTCAGCAGGTGAGCTCGACTGGCCGCCGAACCTGTGGATGGGCGTCAGCGTGGAGTCTCGCCGGTACGCCTTCCGCATCGATCACCTTCGCAAGGTTCCGGCAGCGGTGAGGTTCGTAAGCGCCGAGCCGCTTCTCGGCCCGCTCGACGCACTCGATCTTGAGGGCATCCAGTGGCTGATCGCCGGCGGCGAATCCGGTGCCAACGCACGGCCCATGGAGCCTGCATGGGCGATCGAGCTGCGCGACACCTGCACGTCAGCGGGTGTTGCGTTCTTCTTCAAGCAGTGGGGAGGCAGAACTCCCAAGGCCGGTGGCCGGGAACTCGAGGGCGAAGTGTGGGACCAGCTCCCACAAGAGGCAGCGGCCTAACCCATTGGCCGTTCCAACCGAGATCGTCTGGGAGCGTGACCCCCACACGGAAGCGAAACACACGCTGCTGCGCCGCTACATGTCAGCGTGGTTTCCCATCATGGCAAAGCAGTTCCGCGGCGACGGGATCACGTTCTTCGACGGCTTCGCGGGTCCAGGGGAGTACACCAACGCCCAAGAGAGTTCGCCGGTGATCGCGATGGAACAAGCGCTGCGGAGCGATGTGACGCGCTATGGCACTCAGACACGTCTCGTCTTCGTCGAGAACCATCGCGGACGCTTTGAGCACCTGGACAACCTTCTTGACGCTCGGTTCCCGCCTACGATTCGGCCGCCCGGTTTGGTGATGCGCGTCCATTTTGACGAGTGCGTCGACTGCTTTGAGCGGGTGATCGCCGAAGTGGGCGGGTGGGATGGCCCAGTGTTCGCCAATCTCGACGGCTGGGGTGCCGATGTCGATTATGAGATTGTGGAACGGATCGCTCAACAGCGATCATCCGAGGTGCTCGTCACATT
>VYBO01000004.1:45428-48110 GCA_009844405.1 Acidimicrobiaceae bacterium | reverse complement strand
GGAGTACTCGTCCTCGATCACGATGGTCGAGAGGCTGCTGACTCGCAGGGGGCCGTCCGATGCGGACGCCAGCTCGTCTATCCTCCGCTCGACGCCGGCGACTCTGGCGTCGCCCGTGTCGGTCAGGCGGATGCTGGCGATGGTGATCGTTGTGCCGTCCGTGTCGCTGCCGCCCATGGCGGCCAGTGCGCCTCCGATCTCAGGGACGCCGAGGAGGGAGTCGATCTCGGCCTGGGTGGCCGACGCGGCGTCGATCCCGCCCAGGGCCTCGATCACCGATGTGGGCGCGACGACCGGATCGGCGGGCGCCAGCAGCTCGGCGGCGCCCGGGCTGGCCAGGATGCTGTCGAGGAGGGCGTCCATCTGGGCGAGCCCTCCCGGGGTGAGTGCTTCGCCGCGGAATACCAGCGTCACCACGCTCACGTCGCCGGACTCCCCGAAGAACTCGTCCAGCTCCTCCACCGCAGTGGCGATGGCGCTCCCCGGGGGCAGGAACGCCACCGAGGCTCCCTCGACCGGAGGCAGGCGGCGGGTCGCCCCCGCGGCCAGCACGACAGTGACGAGCACCAGGACGATGATCGTGATGTACGGGCGGGCCGTGACCAGCCGGCTGAACCGGTCAAGCACTCGGCTCACGGCCCGTCACTGTACAGGCGCGCCCCCGCGTCAATCCTGCACCCCTTGATCCCGGATCGCGTGCCGACATGACTCGATGAACTCGAAGACATCCTCCAGGGAAGTCCGGCGGCATCAGGTGTCTGAGAAGCCGCTGCCTTCCTCGAAGCGGAGTTCCCGCGTATTCTCGGTGACGGTGACCTCGCACGGCCTGGCTTCCGGCCGACCGGGCCTCATTTGACGGCTGTTCGGCTCTCAGTCGTCGGTACCGGGTGGGAGGGTTCCGGCCGCGGTCGCGACCAGCTGGTCGAGCAGGCCGCCCAGCCACTCGTAGAGCATGTAGCGGGCGGCTTCCTGAGGCTGGTCGCCCGGTCGGGGCGGATCGAACCTGGCCGCTCCGACATCGAGCGTGTTGCCCAGGTAGAGGCGCAGGCTGTTGAGAGTCTGCATCCAGGCCGACACCGCTTCATCGTCCAGAGCCGCCCCCGCCAACCCGGCCTCTACTATGTCGAGTGCCTCCAGCCGGTGTCGCAGCAGGGGTCCTGCGGCCATCTCCCAGAACTCGTCGGAGGCCTTGAGGTCGTGGATGTGCACCGGCGGCTGGAAGCGCAGCATCGAGGCGTCGGTGCCCTCCAGGAGCAGTTGCCGGAACTGCTCGATCACCGCCGCCAGCCCCGATCGCTCGGCGTCCCGAAGTGTCACCGTGATGCCGTCGGGGCCCGACCGGAACTTCCCGCGCGCCATAAGGCCGCTCAGTCCTGCTCGAGAATGGCCCAAAGGCCGTGCTCGTGGAGCCGGTACACGTCGAACTCGGCCTTCTCCCGCTGGCCCGACGACACCACGGCCTTGCCCTCGGTGTGGACCTGCATCATCAGGCGGTGCGCCTTCTGTTGCGAGTAGCCGAACAGCTTGCGGAACACGTAGGTGACATACGACATCAGGTTGACGGGGTCGTCGAGAACGATCACCTTCCAGGGCAGGTCCGGCCTCCGGTCAGTCTCGTCCACCGGATCCAGCACGGGCGAGGTGGCCGGTGAGACCGAGCTTGCGAGCACGCTCATAGCCGGCCGCCCACCATCGGCACTCCGCCGACCGGGTCGGGCTCCAGCGACTTCGCAGACCCGGCGGCTGGGTCGTGGGCGGCCTTGACGATCTCGATCCAGGTGATCGACGCCAGGGCCACGTGGATGCCCACCAGCACCACGGGCACACCGGTGAAGTACTGCGTGTAGCCGACCGCGCCCTGCACGACGAGGAGCACCGCGATCCGTCCCATCCGGACGTGCCCCCCCGAGCTCGCTGCCCGCAGCCGCCACCACGTCCACACCACCATCCCTAGCAGGGCCAGCGCGACGATGCTGTGGACTCGGGCAACCTCGCGCACCAGCAGCGGGAGCCGCTCGGCCCGGCTGTCGCCGGCGTGGGGCCCGGCCCCGGTGACCAGCGTGCCGGTCACCAGCAGCGCCCCGCCCACCACCAGCACGGCCCACTGCATCAGTCGGGTCGTTGCGTCGGGCTGCCGTTCAGCCGGCGCCGGGCTGCCGGGAGGTCCTGAGGCGCCCGCGGCGCCGGCGTCATTGCGGGCCCTGATGTCGAGCACGGCCGCGTTCTGTAGCAGCACCATCGACAGCAGGAAGTGCCCCATGGTGAAGCGGGGATCGAGTTCGCTCAAGACCAGCAGAGCTCCCAGCCCGACCTGGGCCAGCACCCCCGCCACCAGGCCCAGAGACAGCAGGATGAGATCGGTTCGCCGGGGTCGCCGCCTCACCGAGCCCAGCACGGCCGCGATCACCGCGATGGCGACGACGCCGGTGAAGAGCCGGTTCACGAACTCCACCAGGGCGTGGTATTCGAGGTCGGCCACGAAGCGGTCCTCTGAGCAGGTGGGCCAGTCCTCGCAGCCCAGACCCGACCCCGTCAGGCGGACGGCTACACCGGTCACGACTATCGCGGCGAGCGCCCACAGGGCGAAGCGGGTGAGCCGGGTGTAGGCATGCGGTGCCACACATCGATGGTAGAGGCCGAGCGGGTAGGCGCGATCCCGGAGGCGTCGGCGAGGCGCTCGGC
>VYBO01000004.1:0-45418 GCA_009844405.1 Acidimicrobiaceae bacterium | reverse complement strand
TGGTAGAGGCCGAGCGGGTAGGCGCGATCCCGGAGGCGTCGGCGAGGCGCTCGGCGAGGCCGTGGCCCGAGCGGCCCGTGAGCGCAGCGAGCAAGAGCGGGAGTGGTAGAGGCCGAGCGGGTAGGCGCGATCCCGGAGGCGTCGGCGAGGCGCTCGGCGAGGCCGTGGCCCGAGCGGCCCGTGAGCGCAGCGAGCAAGAGCGGGAGACGCCGGGCCAAATCAATGCTGCGGGATTGGAGGCGGGCGTCGCTCAGATTCGGTGGCTCGGCTGTCCGCGTGGCCGCTCAACGTCCTAGCCTGCGGGGGTGACCGGAACCGTGACCGGCGGGGTACGCGCGCCTCGCCGAGCCCGCGCCGCGGCCTTCGTGGCTCTGACCAAGCCCCGCATCATCGAATTGCTGCTGGTCACCACCGTCCCATCGATGATCCTGGCCGACCAGGGCCTGCCGTCCGTGTGGCTGATCGCGGCCACGGTGGTGGGTGGGGCGCTGGCCGCGGGCGGTGCCAACGCGCTGAACATGTACGTCGACCGCGACCTCGACCGGCTCATGCACCGGACCCGCAACCGGCCCCTGGTCACCGGCGCCGTGCGCCCAGGTGAGGCGGTCGTGTTCGCGGTCGCCCTCACGGTGGGTTCCTTCGTGTGGCTGTGGGCCTTCGTGAACCTGCTGTCGGCCGCGCTGGCTGCGGCTGCGGCTGCGTTCTACGTGTTCGTCTATTCGCTGTGGCTCAAGCGCACGTCCATCCGGAACATCGTGATCGGCGGCGCGGCGGGAGCTGTGCCGACCCTGGTGGGCTGGACCGCGGTCAACGGCTCGCTCGACTGGCCGCCGGTAGTGCTGTTCGCGGTGATCTTCTACTGGACGCCGCCTCACTTCTGGGCCCTGGCCATCCGCTACCGCAGCGACTATCAGGCTGCCGACGTTCCCATGCTTCCCGCGGTGGCCGGACTGCGGTCCACCGCTCGCCGCATCGTCGCCTACACCGTCGTGCTGGCAGCCCTCTCACTGCTGCTCGTGCCGGTGGCCCAGATGGGCGTCCTCTACTTGGCCGCCGCCCTTGCCGGCGGGGCCGGTTTCGGCGGCCTGGCCCTCGATGTGCTGCGCCGTCCCGATGCGGCCCGGGCGATGCGGTTGTTCAACTGGTCCAACGCCTACGTCGTGCTGCTCTTCGGTGCCGTCGCGGCCGATGTGCTGATCCGCAACGGGCTGTGAGTTACCCCTGCCTTCGGCAGTCGAGTCCCCCGGTGGCACCCGAGCTTCTACCCCGGTTGTCGGTGGCGCTGGTGGCAATGTGTAGCATCGCCTCCCGATGACGCTGACCGAACCGGCGATCGCGGACTCCGAGGCTGCCTCCGGCGCCGGTGACGCGACCGCGCCGGAATCCTCTGACGAGGCAGTTGCCGCGCCCAGCACCCTGGCCCAGCCCTTCGTCACCAGCGACGCCTCCGCCGTCGGCCGGTTGTTCGTGTTGGCGTCGCTGCTGCTGGCCCTGGGAACCTCCGTGGTCGGGGTCCTGCTCTCGCTCGGGCGGACCGAAGCCGTCGCCCCCTGGGACCTGTTCGGCGGATTCAACGCCTACTTCCGCATGTGGACCCTTTACCGGATGTCCTTCATGTTGCTGGTGGTGATGCCGCTGCTGCTGGGCGTGGCCCTGGCCGTGGTGCCGTCGCAGGTCGGCGCCGGCAATGTCGCCTTCCCCCGGGCTGCGCTGGCATCGTTCTGGTCATGGCTCATCGGTGCGGTGATCATCGTGGTGTCGGTGTTCGCCGGCGGGGGCTGGGGCGCCATCGACGGCGTGACCGGCAACGAGAGCGACGCCATGGCGCTCACCCTGCTCGGCACCGGCATGGTGATGGTGGCGCTGCTGCTCGGTGCGGTGACGGTGGCCACCACCGTGATCTCGTTGCGCCAGACGGGTATGAGCCTGCTGTACGTGCCCCCCTTCTCGTGGTCGATGCTCGTGGCCGCCGCGGTCTGGCTGTTCACGCTGCCCGTCGCTGTCGCCAACCTCGTGGTGATCTACGCCGACTTGCGGGGCAGGCCGGCCATCGCCTTCGGGCGGGCCGAGAGCCCCGACATCTGGCTGCAGCTCGACTGGCTGGTGGAGCAGCCCGCCGTCTACATCATGGCCGTGCCGGTTCTCGGCGTCGCCGTCGAGGCCGTGGGCGCCGCCGTCGGGGCCCGCTCCAGCCGCCCGGAGGCCATCACGGTGATCGTGGGGCTGTTCGGGCTGCTGGCCGTGGGCGGCTGGTCGCAGGACTACTTCACCGCCCCCCAGGACCTGCGCGACGGGCTGGTCTACGTGGCCTTCGGCCTGGCCGCGGTGCTGCCGCTGGTGGCGCTGGCCGGCGGCGCGGCGGAGCTGGTGCTGAGGGGCGCCAAGACGCCGGACCGGCTCCTCGACGTCAGGATGGTGGGCGCGGGCGCGGCCCTGAAGCTCTTGGGCGCCGCCGCTCTGGTGGGGGCTTTGCGAGTGATCGAGCCGCTCGATCTGCTCGAGACCACCGCCACCTGGGCGGTGTTCCACGGCGTGGTGGTCGCCGGCCTCATCGCCAGCGTCGTCGCGCTGCGGAACTGGTCGCAGGAGCTGCGGATCGGCCCGCTCTCGGCGGTTGTCGGCCGGGGGGCGATCGCTCTGTTGGCGGCCGGCGGCGGGCTGCTGGTCCTGTCCGATCTCGTCTCGGGATTCCTGGCCGATGCGCCCGACCTCATGGCGCTCTCGCTCGACGGCAGCGCCGTTCTGAACGTGGTGGTCTTCGTGGGATCCATCCTCGTGGCCGCAGGGGCAGCCGCGGCTGCCCTCGGAGCAGTCTCCGCTCTGCGGCCTGTCCCCGTGGCCGAGAGCGACCCGGCATGAGAACGACGGCGCTGCCCGCCGCCGAGGCGACCCGGCCTCGAACCGTCGTCGTCGGCGCCCTGCTCGCTACCGGCGCGGTCTTCATGGCCTTCGCCGCGCTGGTCGCGGTGTACGTCCAGCAGCGCCAGCTCGCTCGGGCCACTGGCCAGGAGTGGTTCCCGGAGGGCAGCGTCGAGCTCGGCCCGGCCGGGATGATGATGATGACGCTGGTGCTGTCGATGGTGACGGTGCAGTGGGCCGTTCAGGCCGCCCGGGACGAGGACCGGCCCCACGGGTTCATCGCGCTCGGCGTCACCTTGATGTTCGGGGCGGCGGTGATCAACCAGTTCTGGTTCGTGTACACCGACACCGCCTTCGCTATCGACGGCGGTCGGGCCGAGTTGCTGTTCTACGCGGTCACGGGCTCATTCATCGCCATGCTGATCTTCGGTATGGCGATGCTGGCCGTCACCACCATCCGCTCGCTGATGGGACCCTTCGGGCGCGACCTGGCCCACGGTGTGCAGGCTGCGGGCGCTTACTGGCACATGTGCGTGCTGTGCTACTTCCTGGTCTGGTACGTCATCTTCATAACGAAGTAGGCCCAGCGTGTTCACTACCGGATTCAAGTTCTTCTTCGGATTGTTCGCAGCGTTCTGTGCCGCCGCGCTGGTCTACGGCTACACCACCGGCGGCAATCACGTCGGACCCTTGTCGCTGGGATGGAAAGGCGGCGTCGGCGACCACATCGGCTACGGCGTGCTGGTGGGCCTGGCCGGCGTATCGCTGACCATCAGCCTCGTGCTGGTGTCGTTCCGCGATGCCGACGCCGCGGCTCAGGCCCACCTTCAGAATCTGGCCGAGGTGCCGACCGACCAGCCCGTCAGCGCGAGCTTCTGGCCGGTGGCGGCCTCCTTCGGTGCGGGCGCGGCGGCCGTGGGCTCGGTGCTGCACCCGATGGTGTTCGTGCTCGGCTTGGCCGTGATCGTCCTGTCGACGGTGGAGTGGACGATGGACGCCTGGGCCGACCGGGCCACCGGCGACGCCGCCGTCAACCGCGAGCTGCGCAACCGGATCATGGCCCCGATCGAGATCCCCGTCATCGGAGCGCTCGCGGTCGGGGTGGTCGTGCTGGCGGCGTCGCGGATCCTGCTGACCGTGTCGCAGCTGGCGGCGGTGACCGTCGCCGGCGTCGTCTCGGCCCTCATCCTGGGCGGCGCCTGGGTGTACGCGTCCCGGCCCGGGCTCGGCCGCCGCCTTGTCCGCGTCCTGGGGGCGGTCGGTGCGCTGCTGCTGCTGATGGGCGGGGTGCTGGCCGCGGTAGCCGGCGAGCGGGACTTCCATCACCACACCGACGACACTCACGAGGAGTCGGGCGAGCCGACCAGCAATGGTGAGCACGGTGGCTGAGATGCGAACCCTCACGCGCCGACTCATCTCGTGGACACTGGTCCTGATGGGCGCGTCCGCCGCCACCGGCTGCGCATCCGATGCCGAGCTCGACACCTTCGCCCCCCAGGGCCCGATCGCCAGGGAGCTGCACAGCAGGGGGGTGCTGCCGGTCTTCTGGATCGCGGCGGCGGTGTTCGTGGGCATCACCATCGCCATGGTCTGGCTCATCTGGAAGAACCGGGTCAAGACCTACGACGGCGACGACGAATGGCCCGCGCAGACCCACGGCCACGTCCCGCTGGAGGTCGGCTGGACGGTTGGATTCCTCGTCACCATGATCGCGGTGGCCGGCATCATGCTGTGGTCGCTGCCCACCGTGGACGCCACCGAGACCAACACCATGGCGGTCACCATCGACGACCGAAGCGTCATGTGGGAACCGACCGTCGTGGTCGTGGGCAACCAGTGGTGGTGGGAGTTCCGCTACTACTTCAGCGACCAGGTCGACCTGGCCGCGCTGCGGGCCCACGGCGACGCCAAGACCCTGCCCCCCGCCGACATCGTCACCTCGGGTCAGATGACGATCCCCACCGGCGAGGAGGTCGAGTTGATCATCACCTCGCGCGACGTGATCCACTCCTTCTGGATCCCGGCGCTCAACGGCAAGCGCGACGCCGTACCCAACCGCTTCTCGCCCTGGAAGATCGAGGCTTCCGATCCCGGGGTCTACTTCGGGCAGTGCACCGAGTTCTGCGGCCTGTCGCACTCCCGCATGAGGATGCAGACGGTGGCGCTCAGCCCGGCCGACTTCCAGGCGTGGGTGGACAGCACCAGCACCGACGCGATGGAGCCCACCGATCCCGAAGCGCTGGCGGGCTTGGAGGTGTTCTCGGGCATCTGCACGTCTTGCCATCTGATCGAGGGAGTGAACGACGACGTGTACGAGGGGGCCGACCAGGCCTCGGGAGCGGCGCCGAACCTGACCCACTTCGCCAGCCGCAGCACCTTCGCGGGCGGGATCTTCAACACCTACAACGCGGACGGATCGCTCAACCGCACGGACCTGGAGGCCTGGCTTCGCGACCCGGGCGCTCTCAAGGAGAACTACACGGTGCCGGGCGAGCAGTTCCGGGGCATGCCCGACCTCGACCTGAGCGAGCAGCAGATCGACGACCTCCTGGCGTACCTTTCGGGCCTGGGAGCGAAGCCCGCCGGCTGGATGATCGAAGCGACCCAGGTGGAGTGACGCCATGGCGACAGCCGAGAAGATGCAGGTGGAGTGACGCCATGGCGATAGCCGAGAAGATGCAGGTGGAGTGACGACATGGCGATAACCGAGAAGACTCCGCTCGAGTTGGGCCCCGGCGATTCCGTCCGCTACGCCGAGCGGCCCCTCGGTGTGTTCACTCGCCCCCAGGGGGGCCGGGGCTGGCGCGACTGGCTGAGCACCGTCGACCACAAGCGCATCGGGATCCTGTACGGCGCCTCGGCCCTGTTCTTCTTCCTGGTCGGCGGGGTCGAGGCTCTGCTGATCCGGCTGCAACTGGCTGCACCGGAGGGCTCGGTGCTAAGCGCCGACGTCTACAACCAGGTGTACACCATGCACGGCGTCACCATGGTGTTCCTGTTCATCATGCCGCTGGCCGCGGCCTTCGCGAACTACTTCATCCCCCTGCAGATCGGCGCCCGCGACGTCGCCTTCCCCCGCCTCAACGCGCTGTCGTTCTGGATCTGGCTGTCGGGGGCCATCTTCCTGAACACGTCGTGGATAGTGGGCGGCGGCGGGGCCGACTGCGGCTGGTTCTGCTACTCCACCAACAGCGGCGTGGCCTTCTCTCCCAGCCACGGCGTGGACTTCTACGCCATCGGCCTGCAGATCCTGGGCATCGCCTCGCTGGTGTCGTCGGTGAACCTGATCGTCACCTGCCTCAACATGCGGGCCCCGGGCATGACCCTGATGCGCATGCCGGTGCTCACCTGGATGCTGCTGATCACCCAGTTCCTGCTGCTGTTCGCGCTGCCGGTGATCACCGTGGCGCTGTTCCTGCTGATGTTCGACCGGCTCTTCGACGCCCAGTTCTTCAACCCCGACGCCGGAGCCGACCCGCTGCTTTGGCAGCACCTGTTCTGGATCTTCGGCCATCCCGAGGTGTACATCATCATCCTGCCCGCGTTCGGGGTGGTGTCCGAGGTGATCCCCACCTTCAGCCGCAAGCCGCTGTTCGGCTACGAGTTCATGGTGTTCTCGGGCATAGCCATCGGCTTCATGGGCTGGGGCGTGTGGGCCCACCACATGTTCGTGTCGGGAATGGGCCCCATCTCGGTGGCCGCCTTCTCCTTATCGACCATGTTCATCGCGGTGCCGACGGGGGTGAAGGTCCTCAATTGGCTTGCCACGATGTGGGGCGGCAAGCTCAAATTCACGGTGGCCATGAAGTTCGCGGTGGCCACGGTGGCCATGTTCACCATCGGCGGCCTGTCCGGCGTGACCCATTCGGTGGCGCCGGCCGACACCCAGCAGACCGACACCTACTACATCGTGGCCCACTTCCACTACGTGATCTTCGGCGGCGGCGTGCTGGGCCTGTTCGCCGGCATCTACTTCTGGTGGCCCAAGATCTTCGGTCACTTCCTCAACGAGCGGATCGGCAACTGGCACTTCTGGACCATTCTGGTGGGCTTCAACCTAACCTTCGGACCGATGCACATCCTGGGCCTGCAGGGGATGTCGCGCCGCATAGACACCTACGCCCGGGGCTACGGCTTCGAATTCTGGAACATGGCGGCCACCATCGGCACTCTGATCATCGCGGCCGGCGTGCTGCTGTTCATCTGGAACGTGGCGAAGTCCAAGCGCGACGCGCCGCACCTGCCGCCGCCGGGCCCGGACCCCTGGGACGGGCGCACGCTCGAATGGTCGATCCCGTCGCCGGTGCCGGCGCACAACTTCGACACCGTCCCGCAGGTGCACGGCCGCGACGAGTGGTGGCACACCAAGTACGCCGAGAACGACGAGGGCAAGGTGGTGCGGGTCGCCACCGTGGAGGAGGCCGCCCAGACCGGCGAGGCGACCGGCGTGCACCTGCCGTCGCCGTCCTTCTGGCCGCTCGCGGTGGCCGTCGGACTGCCCCTCATCGGCTACGGCCTGATCTTCAACCTCTGGCTGGCCCTCATCGGCGCCCTGTTGACGATCGCGTCGCTCTACTCGTGGGCGCTGGAACCGGTGGACGACCCCGACGCCGCCCACGACCAACACGAAGATCACAGCGACGACGAGGCCGAGGCCACCGATCCTGTTGCCGCCGACGATTCGACAGAAAGCGACCAGCCATGAGCGCTGAAGCTGTGACTGCCGACCTGGACCACACGGCCGACGATCACGGCCACGAAGAGCACGCCACCACCACCGGCCTGTCGCACACCAAGCTGGCCATGTGGGTGTTCCTGGGCTCGGAGTGCCTGCTCTTCGGCGGGCTGATCTCCACCTACCTGCTGTACAAGACCCGCGGCAACGGCCGCACCCTGCCCACCGACGTGTTCGACATCCCGTTCACGTCGGTCAGCTCGTTCGTGCTGCTGATGAGTTCGCTCACGATGGTGCTGGCCCTGTCCGCGGTGACCCGCGGCGAGGCCGAGGCCGGCCGCACCTGGCTGCTGGCCACCGCCCTGCTGGGCGGGGTGTTCATCGGCGGGCAGGTGTACGAGTTCACCGCCTTCGTCCGGGAGGGCGTGGCCTTCACCACCAACCCGGCCAGCAGCGCCTTCTTCACCCTCACCGGCTTCCACGGCGTCCACGTGAGCCTCGGCATCGTGATGCTGATGTCGCTGTTCGTGGCCTCGCTGAAGGGCAAGCTCACCCAGCGCAACGCCGAGACGGTCGAGATAGTCGGCCTCTACTGGCACTTCGTGGACATCGTGTGGATCTTCATCTTCACGGTCATCTACCTGATTCCCGCGGACTAGGACCAATGAGCGAGACCATCCCATGAGCGAGACCATCCCATGAGCGACACCGCGACCTCCGAGCACCCTGAGCACTCCGAACCCGAAGCTGCCGAGCATCACGACGAGCACCACGGCGAGGGCCACGCCCATCCGTCGGACTGGGCCTACGTCAAGATCGCTGTCGTCCTGGCGGCGATCACTGCACTCGAGGTGTTCACCTACTTCGAGTCGGTGGTCGACTGGGGGGTGGCGCTGGTGCCGTCGCTGATCTTCATGATGGTCGTCAAGTTCTATTTGGTGGCCACCTGGTTCATGCACCTGCGCTTCGACAGCAAGCTGTTCGGCCGGATGTTCACCGCCGGACTGGTCCTGGCCGCCGGCGTGTACTTGGTGACGCTCACGGTCTTCGAGTTCTGGGTGTAGCCCAGAGGCCTAGCGGGTAGACAGTATCGATGCGAGTCTCGCGACGAGTTCAGCGAGGCCGTGGCCCGAGCGGCCCGTGAGCGCAGCGAACAAGAGCGGGACATAATGGGCGCGCTGGCCGCGACCGACGCCTGGCGCTTCCAATTCCACCCTGAGGTGTGGCTGATGGTCGCCGCGATCGTCGGCCTCGGCTTCTACGTGGCGAAGGTGGTGGCGCCCGCGGCCGGCCCGGCGGGCGCCGCCGCGGTCAGCAGCCGTCAACGGCTGAGCTTCGTTGCCGGTGTTGCCCTGCTGTGGGTCTCGGCCGACTGGCCCATGCACGACGTCGCCGAGGAGTACCTCTACTCGGTGCATATGGTGCAGCACCTGCTCATCAGCTTCGTGGTGCCGCCGCTGCTGCTGATGGCCGTGCCCGAGTGGCTGGCCCGGCTCATCGTCGTCGACGGCTCGCGCTCGGCCAGGGTGATCCGCCGCCTGGTCCACCCGCTGGTGGCCGGGGTGGCCTTCAACGCCCTGCAGGCGCTGATGCACTGGAACACCGTGGTGGAGCTGTCGGTTCGCAGCGGCCCCTTCCACTACGCCATGCACCTGCTGATGTTCGCCAGCGCTCTGGCCATGTGGACGCCGGTGGTCGGACCGTTGAGGGAGCTGCACCTGTCCGAGCCGATGAAGATGGTGTACCTGTTCACCATGTCGATCATTCCCACCGTGCCGGCTGCCTGGCTGACCTTCGCCGAGGGCTCGGTGTACCCCGTCTACGACCACGCCCAGCGCCTGTGGGGCATCTCGGTGGCCGCCGACCAGCAGGCCGCCGGCGCGATCATGAAGGTGCTGGGCGGCCTCTACCTGTGGACCCTGATCGCCATCCGGTTCTTCCGCTTCTCGGCCGCCCAGCGCCACGCCGACGCCGAGGAGCGTCGCCGGCGCCTCGCGGCGGACACCCTCACCACCGCCGATGTCGAGGCCGAGTTCGAACGCCTAGGAGACTGCTCAGAACCCGCCGATAGTACGGCACAACGTGACTACTAACGAGACTCGCGACGATATCGACGTGGCGATAATCCGCGAGCTTGTTCAGAGCCCGCGCCGTAGCTACTCGGACTTGGCCAGGTCTGTGGGCCTGTCGGCGGGAGCGGCGAAGGCGAGGGTGCGACGGCTGCGGGAATCGCGCTGCATCAGGATCGCGGGTCGGGTGGACCCCGCGGTCCTCGGTTATGGCCTGTTCGCTTTCGCCTTCATTGAGGTTCCGGGGGGTGCACTGGAGGCCGGGCATTCCCTAGGCCGACGGCATGACACCGCATTCGTTGTCGCCGTAGGGGGCAGTGCCAGCCTGATCGTAGAGTTCAGGTGTCGAGACTGGCAGCATCTCGTTGTCACGCTGGACGACGTCAGGCGTGACCCCAGTTTCGTCCATCTTCGGGCTGAGCGCACGAGCCTCGCGGGTGCGTGCCACAGTTGCCATCTGAGGCGTTTGGGGGCGGCGTCGGCGAGTTGTGTGCCCGCGAGGCGGAGTTGTTGGAACCATCGAACGAGTGTGTGGCTGAGCGCGACGAGTTGGGTCCGGGCGCTGTTGGCGTCGAAGTCGCTGAAGGGCATGTGTTTGAGGCCTGAGTCTTTGAGCCTGGCGATGGTGTCTTCGACTTTGGCGTGGGCTCGCATGTGGGCGTCGAGTGCGGCGGGGTCGCCGTCGGCGTGGGTCGCTGCCCGGAAGGCCGAGGGGTTCCCGACGACGCTGTGCTGCACCGTGGCCGGTGTGAGCCGCCAGGGGTTCTATGACTGGCGGGCCCATCGATGCGAGCTGACGGATCGTGAGCGCGCCGAGGCGGCATTGGTGGCTGAGATACGTGAGATCTGGGCCAGCTCCGACGGGACCTATGGGTCGCCTCGGGTGACCGCGGAGCTGCATGCCCGGGGCCGCCGGGTGAACGCCAAGCGGGTCGCTCGGTTGATGAAAGCCCATCACATCGCCGGTATCCGGCCACGGCGGCCCAAGCGCACCACCATCCCGGCGCGCCACAAGCCCAAGCTGCCGGACCTGCTGAACCGCCAGTTCGCGCCCGGCGCCCCGGACAGCGCCTGGGCCTCCGACATCACCTACATCCGCACCGGCGAGGGCTGGCTGTACTTGGCCGTGGTGCTCGATGTGGGCAGCCGCCGTCTGGTGGGCACGCGATGAGCAACCGCATCGACACCCGACTGGTCCAGGCCGCGCTCGACATGGCCGGCCGGGATCGAGCGGGCCGCGGTGCCGGCACCATCTTCCACTCCGACCACGGCAGCCAGTACCTCTCTGAGGCCCTGCGCAGCGCGGTCACCGGCTGGGGGCTCGCCCAATCGGTGGGCCGGGTCGGGTCATCGGCTGACAACGCGGTCGCCGAGGCGTTCTTCTCGAGCCTCAAGCGAGAGCTCGTCAACCGGCGCCGCTACCCCGACCGCGCCACCGCACGGCGGTCGATCTTTGAGTGGCTCGCCCGATACAACACCACCAGGCGTCACACCAGCCTGCCCGGGTGCCTCACACCGGACCAGTACGAAGCCCACTACCATCACAGCGCGGGAACCCCCGCGTTATTCACCTGACCGGCTAATGGGGGGAAGTGCCACGTCTCCCCGCCGCCGGCGAGCACCAACAACAAATGCACCAGCACCTTGCCCCGATCATGAAACGGCGCCCTCTCCCCACACGGCGGCACCGCCGCCGACAACGCCTCCCCAAGCCCCAAACCATCAGCGAAACGCCCCAGAGCGAACAAACCCGAATGCGCCGCGACCTGTCCGCCGCCGCCCGTAACCCTCACATCGCGCGTGCTGCTAACCTGCATCTCGGAGATGCCCCTCCCCGTGGAACCGATATGTGCCGATCACCACACATCGTCCCACACCAGAGGGGCTTTTCCGCGGACGCGCACCCCCTGAACGCCACACCCTCACGAACAATCAGGGCTAGTTACGTCTCTCCCCGTATGTCGTCTGTCGTCTGTCCACTGAGATGCATCTCAATTAAGAGTCGAACTACCGCTGAACGGGTAACCTGATGCTTACTGCAATACTGCGAAAACTGTTGAAACAATGCTCGGGGCAAATTGATCTGGAGATCCTCTTGGCCTGAATCATAGTCCACATGAGTTGCATGATCGCCGATATTGCGATCCTCCGAAGGACGGAGCTCCTTCCTTGAAGGCACACTCCGTCTTTCGGATGTGGTAAATGGGTTGAATCGTCGGGCGATCCTACGTAACTCTTCCGCCAGATGAGGACCATGTTCGACCCGAAACGGAGCAGAATATAGGGAGGCTGGATCAACCTCCACTTCCAAACTATGCAGTCCATCAAATGCATACTCAATATATGAATCTGCTCGATGATCTTCCGATTCGATCACCATGACAGTTTCAAGCATCATTTGGTGACCACTATACACTGGCCATGCCGACTCTGTGAGCCTTGTAGAACCAGACCATCCACGATCCTCGCGCCAATAGACGCGCTGACCGTTGTCGAGGTCGGCGAACTCTCTCACAGTTATTCCTGCCGAACTCAAAGGCTTGTTAGGTCTAAGTTCGCAGACAGCACCAAGGACCATCACTCGCAACACCTGAACAACCCCCTTGCTCTCTTGCTCCTCAAGGTGTCAGCCGCTAGTTTCACCAAGGAACGCAGTTTAGGTTCTCTTGACTGTCCTCTGTGTCTGAAGGATCTGAATGGTCATCTATGTCAACGTCGACGATAGCATAGAATGAAACTAACTGATCCTGCGTCTGACACCTATGGCGTGCATTGGCACGCCCCCGAATGGGCGGGTTTGATGGCATATTTCTGACTTTGTCGGAGTCAGTGGGGGCCCAATAGTAGCCTCTGAATGGATTCCAACGAAGGTGGTAGAGCCATATTGTAACCGTTGCTGTAGAACACGTTCCGTTGTGATATATCCAGTGTCCGTGGACTGAGACGTCCGTACCGTTTGCGGATATATGCGGATCATCTATCTTGCTCTCATAATCACAAAACTGCGTTGTCGAAGCGTTGTTCATCGTTCCGCTGGTGTCATTATGACTGGGGGGTACATGGGGTGGAACAGGAAGAGACGGCATGCTATTCCCACCAATTGAGGCTAGAGAGACAGCGACATCGCTGACATCAGGGATAGCAGGCTCTGTTGCTCCTGCAGTTGGTGGAATGGACCATACGGCGACCACTATGCTTAGAATGATGGTTGCGCCTAGAGTGATTGTGCTTGTCCTACACAGGTTTTTGATGTGTTGTCGAAGCCAAGTCATCGCTCGTTCTCCTTGCATCGGTTACTCTGGGATGTCTTTATGGGCCATGGTGAGACAGGAGTCAAGTTGCGCAGGCCACTCGCAGCGTTCGTTGGCTGCGAGATATGTACGTCGTGGATCGGATCGGGACAATTCTCGCAATGTCGAGTAGCGTGAACCGAGGGGCTTGTCGGGGAGGAGCTCGCTGGGTGCGCTTTCAGCATTATTGTGGAACCCCACGCCTCGATGGGGCGTGTCTGGCCTGATCTGAGGCGCTTAAAGCCGGGCTGATCCTTGCTGTGCCGCTGCTGCTGCTGCTGCTGATGGCCGTGCCCGAGTGGCTGGCCCGGCTGATCTTGGTCGACGGCTCGCGCTCGGCCAAGGTCATCCGCCGCCTGGTCCACCCGCTGGTGGCCGGGGTGGCCTTCAACGCCCTGCAGGCGCTGATGCACTCCTCCGAGCCCCGCCTCTAGGCTTGAGCGAATGTCCAAGCTGTTGCGGGTGCTCGCTGGCCTGAGGGCGGCAGACCGGGTCGAGGGGGGAGTAGCCCGCCGGATACGGCGCTTCGACGGTTGGCTCGACCGAGCGTCGGAGCGGGGTGCCGACGCGGCCGACTACGACCACACCGAGACCGTCAAGGAGTACTACGACATCAGCAACGCGCTGATGGTGTGGGGTTGGGGCGAGTCCCTGCACTTCGCGCCGCTGTCGCCCGGCGAGAGCGTGAAGGACTCCAAGATCCGTCACCAGCGGCTGATGATCGACAAGCTGGAGCTGCGCGAGGGCATGACGGTGGTCGATATCGGTTGCGGGGTCGGCGGCCCGATGCGCCGGGTCGTCTCGGAGGCTGGCGTCCGGGTCGTCGGGGTCAACATCAATGAGATCCAGATGGACAGGGCGAGGTCGTTGAACGCCGAGGCCGGGCTCGACCACATGGTCGACTACCTGGTGTGCAGCTTCATGGACATGGCGGCCGTGGCCGACGGCACATTCGACCGCGGCTACGCCATCGAGTCGACCTGCCATGCACCCGACAAGGAGGGAGCGTTCGCCGAGATCTACCGCGTGCTGAAGCCCGGAGGCCTCTTCTGGGGCCAGGAGATGTGCATGACGGACCGGTTCGATCCCGGCGACGAACGGCACCTGGCCATGAAGCAGGACCTCATGCACGGCATCGCGCTCGCCGAGATCGCGACGTTCGGCGAGGTGGACCGGATGCTCGTATCGGTGGGTTTCGAGATCATCGAGGGGATGGACCGGGGCGCGGAGGAGAACGGCTCGATCACGCCGTGGTACCAGCCCCTGGAGACATGGAGCAGGACGTTGGGCAATTCCCTGGTCGGGGTTCCGCTGGGCCGCAAGACGGCCGGCGGGGGGTCCAGGCTGGCCGAGCTGCTGAGGATCCTGCCGAAGGGCTCCGCGGATGTGGTCAAGATGCTGGACAGAGCCGCCGGCGCCTACACCGCCGGCGGCCGGTCAGGGATCTTCACGCCCCTGTACTGTTTCCTGGCCCGCAAGCCTCTCTAGGCCCCAGGCTGCCCCGTCCAATTCCCTGAAAAGTTGATCGAGTATGTCGGGATTTCGAAAACTCGCCTCTAGATTGCACTGTCACCGTTGCGATCGCGGTCCGCGACCCGGCCCGCAGCTCCGGTGAGTCAACACCATCAATACAGGAGGCAGCAACCCGATGACCAGCGCAAACGTCGACAACGGCGTTAACGTCGAACACCTGCTGGGCGCCCGCAACGCCCTCACCGAGGCACGCGAGGCGGCCCAGTTCACCTGGAAGGCCACCAATGAGTGGTTGAACGGCACCCACAGCCGCTCCTCGGTCGACAGCTACCACGGGCTCGGCGAGGAGCACCAGCATCGCTCGACCTTCACCTTCGAGGCCGATCACCCCCTGGTGTTCGGGGCCGAGGACAACGCGGCCACGCCGGTCGAGCTGGTCCTGGCCGGCCTGGCCAGCTGCCTCACCGCCGGGGTGGCCGCGGTCGCCCAGAACCGCGAGATCCAGCTGCGATCGGTCAAGGCCACGCTGGAGGGCAGCATGGACATCCTCGGCATCCTCGGCGGCGACCCGGACGTGCGCAACGGGTTCAACGACGTCAAGGTCTCCTATGACATCGACGCCGACGCCAGCCCCGACGAGATCAGGGCGCTGGTGGCCCAGTCCCAGAAGCGGTCGGCCGTCTACGACATCATCACCAACCCGACCAACGTGAGCGTCGAGGTCAACTAGCCCGGACCCGGCCCCCGTTGGGGGGTCGTTGGCGAATTCATGAAGACAACCACTGTCGTTGTGGGGGCCGGGCACTCCGGCCTGGCCGTCAGCCGACGCCTCACCGAGCGCTCCATCGATCACGTCGTGATCGAGCGGGGCGAGGTCGCCAACTCCTGGCGGACCCAGCGCTGGGATTCTCTGCGTCTGCTGACCCCCAACTGGCAGAGCCGGCTGCCCGGCTACGACTACGGGGCCCACGGCGGCCGCGACCCCGACGGCTTCATGTCGATGCCGGAGGTCGTCCGGTTCATGGCGGACTACGCGACGCTGGTCGACGCTCCGGTCAGGACGGGCACGACGGTCACCTCGGTGCGCTCGGCGGGCGCCGGCTACATCGTCGACACCGACAAGGGCCGCTGGGAATGCAAGACCGTGGTGCTGGCCTCAGGTGGCTTCAACGTCGCCAAGGTGCCGGAGCTGGGCGGTGCGCCACCGGCGTCGGTGACCGCTATGAGCGCGTTCGAATACCGCAACCCGGCCGCGCTGGCTCCCGGCGGGGTGCTGGTGGTGGGCGCCTCGGCCACCGGCGTCCAGATCGCCGACGAGGTGCGCCGCTCCGGCCGTCCCGTCACCGTGGCGGTCGGCGAGCATGTGCGCATGCCCCGGCTGTACCGGGGTCGCGACATCCTGTGGTGGATGGAGCGGTCGGGCCTGTTCGACGAGCGCTACGACGAGGTCGACGATGTCGTGCGGGTGCGCCGAACCCCGTCGCCGCAGCTGGTGGGCACCCCTGAGCGGGCCACGCTCGACCTCAATGCCCTCACCGATCAAGGCGTGAGTCTAGTGGGACGGCTCGCGGCGCTGCGGGGCACTGAGGCGTTGCTGTCGGGATCGCTGACCAACAAGTGCGAGTTGGCCGATCTGAAGCTGGACCGGCTCCTCGACACCTTCGACGAGTGGGCGGCGGAGAGCCGCGTCGATGCGGTGGGACCGCCGGAGCGGTTCGCGCCCACCCGGGTCCCGCCGTCACCGCCGCTGCGGCTGGATCTGGCCGGCGGGAGGGTCCGCACCATCATCTGGGCCACCGGCTTCAGGCCCGACTACTCGTGGCTCGACGTGCCGGTGCTCGACCAAAAGGGCCAGATCCGCCACGACGGCGGCGTCGTGACCGGGTCCGGTGGCCTCTACGTCATGGGGCTGAACTTCCTGCGTCGACGCAAGTCGAGCTTCATCCACGGCGCCGGCGACGACAGCCGGGACCTCGTCTCCCACCTGGCCGGCCACCTCGACTCGCTGGCGGCGGCCTGACCACCTCTACCCAGTCAGTGTCGTCCGCTCTTGTTCGCTCCGCCCGCGGGCCGCTCGGGCCGGGATTCCGCTCTTGTTCGCTCCGCTCGCGGGCCGCTCGGGCCGGGGCCTCGCTTCGCTCGGCCTCAGGATTTGCGGGGCTGGACCGGAGTCCGGTGCTTGTGGATCTCCTCGTCGCGGTGGCGCTCGGCCGGCGTGCGGCGAGGCGGTCCCGCAGAGTTCGACCCCTCCCGAACGACCGGTATCCGCACTCTCTGGGGCCTCTGGAAGTTGAACAGGCCGGCCTCGTCCACGATGACCCTGTCGTCGTAGTCGTCGAACCACAGGGCTTCGGGGTTGCGTCCGACGATGGCCGTCTTGCCCCGGTCGCCTGCGCCGGCCGGGCTGCGGAGCACCTTGAACACCACCACGCCGTTCTCGGCGCCGGGCAGGCCCTCGATGGGCCCGTCGGTGACCGCCGCCACCTCCGTCTTGCCCTTGAAGTGCACCACGGTCAGCCGGGCGTGGGCCTCCACTCCCGACAGTCCCCGCTGGGACTCGTTGAGGATGCGCCAGGCGGTCTCGATGGGCACGTTGAACGCCTTGTAGGCGACGATGTTGCGCCCGCCGAAGAAGTAGTGGTTCTCGATCCGGGCCGCCTTGAGAGTCCGCTGCAGGATCCTGAGGGCGTCGGGGTCGTCGTTGACGCCCCTGATGATCGGCGACTGGTTCTCGACGCAGATCCAGCCCCTGGAGGTGACCGCGTCCACGGCGCGCTTGACGCTGGGATGCCACTGGTACTGGCCGTTCTCGCCCTTGGCGTATTCGCCGTCGCCAACCTTGATCAGCAGCTCGTCGGGATGGTTGAAGTGGACCATCAGACGGAGCGACACGTCGGGGTAGACCTCGTGGAACCGGTCGAGCATCGACATGAACGCGTCGTCGAACCGGTCGGGGTGGAAGGCCAGCTCCTTGGTGCCCACTCGGATCACCTCCACCCCGGCCTCGGCCAGTGCGGTGAACCAGCCGGCGAGCTTGGAGTTGGGCAGCACCATCGGATCGCCGCCTGAGAGCAGTACCTCGCGCAGCTTGGGACGCCCGGTCTCGGGGTGTGCGCCCCCGTTGCTGGTGACCGCGGCGTTGTGGCCCCTGATGTAGTCGGTCACTTCCTTGAGCTGGGCCAGGCCCTTCTTCTTGACGGTGCCGTCGGCCCGCGCGACGTCCTTTCGGGCTATCAGTTCCTCCCGGTAGCAGAACCGGCAGTGGGCCGAGCAGGTGGAGATCACGTACAGCAGCGCCATCTCGTACTTGTGGAGCAGTCCCTCGACCGGGCTGTAGTCGAGCTGCCCGGCAGGGTCCTCATCGCCCTCGAGGTTGGCGGTCTCGTCGGCCGAGGCCTTGACGAGCTTCTGGAGGGCCGGACTGACCCTGGCCATCTCGAAGTAGTGGCGGGTGATCTTCACCGGCATCCGGGCCTCGACGTCGCGGTCGGTCCCGCGGAGTTCTCGCAGTTCGGCCAGCTCCTCCGGTGTGTAGAAGCCATCCATGTCGGCGGGCGCGCCGTCGTGGATGAACGGGTCCAGGCCGTTGACGATCTGCCGGTCGTAGCGCGGGTTCTCGACTTGATCGAGGACTGACCGCTCCCGGTCGGTGGGCTCATACTTTGGTCGGCGGGTCTTGGACTGTTCTGTGCGTGTCATGTCAATCCTCAAGTCCCTTCAGCTGGCGCCGGGGGGCAGTCCATCGAGCGGGCTGGCTCTGGGGCCGTGCCTGCCGGAGTGTCGGTCCGTCACGGGCGCCGGTTGGGGACTAGTCATCATGGCAGGTATTCCACAGGTGTGCAAACCGTGGGCGCAAGCGGCCGGGCGGGTAGGAGGTGCTTGATGCAGGTGTCGCGAAACGCCGAGCGAGGCCCGTGGCCTGAGCGGCCCGTGAGCGAAGCGAACAAGAGCGGGAGTCAGAGTGCAGAGAGACGCGGGGTGGAGTTCCCGCGAGAGGGCTGAGCCGGTACCGTCTGCGGCGTGCTCGACCTGCGCCTGCTGAGGACTGAGCCCGAGACTGTCAAGGCCGCCGTCGCCCGGAGGGGCGAGCCCACCGCGCCCCTGGACCAGGTCGTGGTCCACGACGAGCGCCGCAGGGCCGTGGTCAGCGAGGCCGACGAGTTGAGGGCGGAGGTCAAGCGCATCTCGGCCGAGGTGGGCGCCATGCACCGCGACGGGCGGGCCGACGAGGCCGACGATTTGCGGGCCCGCAGCCGGGAGCTTGGCGCCCGCATCGACGAGCTGGCCGCGGAGGCCGGTCAACTGGAGGAGTGGATCAGGCGGATCCTGCTCTTCGTCCCCAACATGCCCGCCGGCGACTGTCCCGACGGCTCGGGCCCCGACGACAACGTCGTGGTGCGCACGATCGGCTACGACCCCGGTTCCTATGGCGACCACCACCGGGTGCCGCACACCGACATCGGCGCCGAGCTCGGCATCCTCGACATCGACCGGGCCGTGCGCATGTCGGGTGCGATGTTCGCCATGTACCGCGGGCTGGGCGCCCGCCTGGTGCGGGCCCTCATCGACTACGGGCTGGACCGCAACCGCGACCTGTACGAGGAGATCCGCCCGCCCACGCTGGTGCGCACCGAGACGATGACCAGCACCGGCCACCTGCCCAAGTTCTCCGACGACGCCTACCAGGTCGAACGCGACGGGCTGTGGGCCATCCCCACCGCCGAGGTGCCGCTCACCTCCCTGCTGTCGGGTGAGATCGTCGACGAGGCCGATCTGCCCATGAGGCTGATGGGCCACACGTCCTGCTTCCGGCGCGAGGCCGGCTCGGCCGGGCGCGACACCCGGGGGCTGCTGCGGGTTCACGAGTTCGACAAGGTGGAGCTTTACGGGTTCTGCACGCCCGAGCAGGCCGCCGACATCCACGCTGAGATCCTCGACCGGGCCGAGCGGGCCATCGTCGACCTGGGCCTGGCCTACCGGGTGCTCGACCTGTGCACCGCCGACCTGGGCGACGCCTCGGCCCGGACGTTCGACGTCGAGGCCTACGCGCCAGGGTCGGACCGC
This sequence comes from Acidimicrobiaceae bacterium, assembly GCA_009844405.1. Lineage (GTDB taxonomy): Bacteria > Actinomycetota > Acidimicrobiia > Acidimicrobiales > Aldehydirespiratoraceae > Aldehydirespirator. The sequence continues at coordinate 25,988 of VYBO01000004.1, read as the reverse complement.
TGGCTGGAGGTGTCGAGCGTGTCGTGGTGCCGCGACTACCAGACCCGCCGGGCCGACGTCCGCTACCGCCCGTCCGCCGGGGGGCGCACCCGGATGGTGCACAGCCTAAACGGATCGGGCCTGGCCGTGCCCCGGGTATGGGCCTCGCTGGTCGAGACGTACCGCCGGCCCGACGGCTCGGTAGCGGTTCCGGAGGCACTGCACCCCTACATGGGCGGCACCACGGTCATCGGCAGGTAGCCGGTCGCCGCGAGGCCGCCGGCCCCTGGGTGCCCCTAGAGTCGCGGCGTGGACCTTGCCCAGATGCGCGAGCAGTACTCCGAGGCGGGACTGCGCGAGGCCGACGTCGCCGACGATCCGATCGTCCAGTTCAAGCGCTGGTTCGATGAGTGGCTGGCGGCCGCGCCCTACGACGCCAACGCATTCATCGTGGCCACCACCGCCGCCGACGGGTGGCCCTCGGCTCGTGCGGTGCTCCTCAAAGGCTTGGACGAGCGGGGCTTCGTGTTCCACACCAACCGTCACTCGGCCAAGGGGCTGGACCTGGAGGCCTCGGCCCGGGCCGCTCTGTGCTTCCTGTGGCACCCCCTCGAGCGCCAGGTGCGTGTGGTGGGCACGGTCGAGCACCTGCCCGACGATGAGAGCGACGCCTACTTCGCATCCCGGCCCCGCGGCGCACAGATCGCCGCGTGCGCTTCCCCGCAGTCACGGGTGATCGCCGACCGGTCCGAACTGGAGCGCCTCACCGCCGAGACCGAGGCTCGCTTCGCGGGCGACGAGACGGTGCCACGACCCTCGCACTGGGGCGGCTACCTGGTGCGACCCCGCACCGTGGAGTTCTGGCAGGGCCGCCGCAGCCGGCTCCACGACCGGCTGCGCTACCGCCGGCAGGACTCCCCAGGCGGCGGCGACTGGCTGATCGAGCGCCTAGCTCCCTGAGGCCGAGCTTGCGAGGCCGCGGACCGAGCGGTCCTCAGGTCGCAGCGAGCAGGAGCGGGAACCGTCGCTCAAGTTGGTGGGCTGAACGTGATCGGCTCGGGACGCGGCCGGCGACGGACCCGTCTCACAGTCCGCCAGGCGATCCAGCCGACCGCCGCGGTGAACAGGATCTCCAGCGGCACCCCGTGACGGGCCGGATCGGTGAACCAGTGGCCGATGCGCAGAGGCCATCCCGCCACGAAGCGCCACACCGGCAGGGCCACGAACTCGGCCCGGTTGAAGTAGAACTCGACCACCAGGTACAACGCCACATAGGCCGCACTCACCGTGCGCCGCGCCAGCGCCTTGGTCTCGCCCTGGCACCAGCTCATCACCAGCACCCCGAGCACCCCCAAGCTGCACAGAAGGCCGATGCGCGCCGAGGTCGCGTCGTCGATCCAGTTGTTGACCGCCGCCTGGAACTCGATGAACTTCTCGACGAAGATGTTGCTGGCCAGCGGATCGTCGATGACCTGAAGCTCCCACCAGCCGTAGTTGGCGAGGTAGACCCCCGACGCGATCAGCACCAGTCCCGAGATCGGGTTGATCCAGCGGAACATCTTGCGCATCGCATCGACCACGCTGGAACGGGCCGTTGCCAGCGCCAGGGTCAGGAACGTGATGACCGCCCCCATCCCGACGCCGTAGGCCACGAAGTTGGCGGCGCCGTTGGCCACGCCGTCGGCCGAGAAGCTGGCCGCCACCGCCGCGATGAACAAGCCGATCGTGCACGACAGCGACACCACCGCATAGCTGACGCCGAACATGAACACAGACCCCAGGCCCCGGCTGCCGGCACCGCGGTTCATCTTCGGCAACCGCAGGTTGATGACCCGCCCGGTCAGCAGCCACAGGCCCAGCAGAGCCATGATCGCGCCGATGGCGATGGTGACGTAGCCGATGCGGTCGAGCACGGTGCCCTGGCTGAGCACCGTCTCGAACAGCGCGCCGAAGGCGCCGAACACGACCACGAAACCGGCGGTGAGCGTGAGGGCCACCGCCATGGACCGCAGCATCGCGCCCAGCGACCGCGCGCCCGACGACGGCCGGGCATCGTCGGACTTCTCGACTCCGATGAAGTAACCCAGGTATGCGGGCAGCAGGGCGAAGCCGCAGGGGTTGAACGCGGCCACCAGTCCCAGCGAGAAGGGGTAGGCGAGTGTGGCCAGATCCATGGTCCTAGCCTCCGGTCGCCGTGTCGGTATCCATTGCCCTACGGTCTAGCCGCTATACCGAGCCCAGCGGAGATGAACTCGGCCAGCGACTCCGCGTCGAGCGCGCCGGCGAAGGTGTCGACCAGCTCCCCGGAGGGCGAGACGAGGGCGGTGGTGGGCATGGCGATGCTCCCGGTCGCCTCGTACACCTCCAGGTCCGGGTCCCAGCCCACGTCGTAGGTGACGCCGGTGGTCTCGACCAGGTTGAGGGCGGCCTGGGTCGACTGGTCCTGCGAGAGCCCGAGGAACGCCACCTGCCCGTCGAGCTCTGCGAAGACTTCCTGGAACTCCGGCATCTCCCTGACGCAGGGCGGGCACCACGATGCGAAGAAGTTCACCACCAGGGGTGTGCCCTCGTAGTCGGCGAGGGCGCCGGCGCCGCCGTCGAAGCGGTCGAAGGTCAACTCCGACAGGTCGGCGCCGTCATCGGCTGCGGGCTCCAGGACGGCCTGCGCGACGAATGCGATCCCGGCCGCGGCCAGCACCACGGCAATGCCTGCGAGAAGGCGCGGCCGGATGCTGACTCGCGGGTCCGGCTCGGCTTGCATGGCGCGGCCGTCCGCGGCGCAGGCGCCTGCGTGGTCAGGCACGCGGTGGGGGCCCCGCCGGTTCGGGTGTTCGTAGCTGGTAGTGCAGCAGCCCGTCGGGGTTGTGGCTGCTGTGGGCCTCTCCGATCACGCGGAGGTGCTCCAGATGGGCGAAGGTCTCGCTGGCGGCCATGTCGCCCCAGGCCCGCTCGCTGAACAGCTCCTTCATGTAGGCCTCCACCGGAGCTCTGCCCAGCGCAAACGCGGCCGCCCGGAGCGTGTCGAGCCGCTCGCCGTGGTGGCGGCGGATGCTGGCCGTGCGACCCCGCAGATCGGTGAAGGGATGACCGTGGGCGGGCAGGCACACGTTGACGCCACCGAACGCGCCCACCCGCTCCAGGGACGAGAAGAAGGCCGCCAGCGGGTCTTCGAGGTCGGTCGAGCCCGCGATGTGGGGCGTGATGGTGGGCAGCACGTGGTCGCCCGACAGCAGCACGCCCTCGGTCGGATCCCACAGGCACAGGTGGTCGGTCGTGTGGCCCGGCGTGTGCACTGCGAACCAGTCCCGCCCGGCCAGTCGCACGGCGTCGCCGTCGGCGACCCGGATGGTCGGCTCCGGCACCCTGAAGCGGGGCAGGCTGCCGGCGGCGCCGGTCTGGATGGAGAGCCTGATGGCCTCGTCGGGCGGCGGCTCGCGCGGCGTCCCCCAGGGGGTGCTGCCCCGGTTCGCCAGCTTCGCCTTCCACATCTCGACCAGCGCGTCGGGGTTCAGTTCCAGCAGCTCCAGGTCGATGTCGGCGTTTGCGTCGTCGGCCGCGGGGCTGGACGTGAACGCAGCGTGGGCCAGCAGTTCGGCGCCGGTCTCCTCCCGCAGCTGGTGGCTGCCGCCGTAGTGGTCGGGGTGGGAGTGGGTGACGATGGTGGTGTGCACCCGCCGGATGGGAATGCCGGCCTGCCGGAGCCGGTCGCCCAGCGCGGCCCACGACTCGTCCCCGGGCAGTCCTGGATCGACCAGCGCCGCACCGTCGGAGTCGACCAGGGCGTAGCAGTTCACGTGGCCGAGGCCGGGCATGCTTATGGGCAGCTGCATCCGCAGCACCCCCGCCGCCACCTCGGTCACCTCCGAGGATGCGGGCTCCTGCTCCTGCTTGGTGTACGTCGTGCGGGTCATCGAAGCTCTTGGGGCCGGGTGCCGATGAACCCTGCCCGCCGGTACCAGCGCAGCTCGTCCAGGCTCTCGGTGATGTCGTCGAGGGCCCGATGGCCGCCGGCCTTGGCTGGTGCACCCTCATACACCGACGGTCGCCAGCGGCGGGCCAGCTCTTTCACCGTCGACACGTCGATCGACCGGTAGTGCAGGAAGTTCTCGATCTCCGGAAGGTGCCGGGCCAGGAACCGGCGGTCGGCGCCGATGGAGTTCCCGCACAGCGGGACGGTGCGGGGCTCGTCGATGTGCTCCTGCAGGAAGCCGAGCACGGCCGCGCCGGCGTCGGCCAAGCTCACCGTCGAGGATCTCACCTGCTCCAGCAGGCCGCTAGTGGTGTGCATGGTCCGGACGGTGTCGTCCATGCGGGCCAGTGCCTCCTCTGGCTGGTGGATGACGAGATCCGGCCCGGTGGCCACGATCTCGAGATCGTCGTCGGTGATCAGGGCGGCGACCTCGACGATGGAGTGGAGTTCGGGATCGAGGCCGGTCATCTCCAAGTCCATCCAGGCGAGCACTGAGGCAGGATAACGAGGCCCGCAGGCGCTGCGGGATGGTCGCCAACCTGCTCGACCTCTTGGGTACTCTCGGCCGGTGCTCGAGGTTCCCGTGCTGCGGCTCGACCCGGACCTGCCCCTTCCGGGCTATGCCCGGCCCGGCGATGCCGGCATCGACCTGATGGCCCGGAGCGCCACGGTCCTGGCCCCCGGAGGGGGGCGGGCACTGGTGCCGACCGGCGTGGCCGTGTCGTTGCCGGAGGGCTGCGCAGGCTTCGTTCTCCCTCGCAGCGGGCTCGCTCTCTCCCATGGTGTGACCTGCCTCAACACTCCCGGCTTGATCGATTCCGGCTACCGGGGGGAGCTGAAGGTGATCCTGGTGAACACCGATCCGTCCGGGCCGTTCACGGTGGATCGGGGCGAGCGGATCGCTCAGCTGGTGGTGATGGCGGCGGAGCAGGTGCGCCTGGTGGAGGTGGAGAGCCTCGAGCCGTCCACGCGCGGCGACCAGGGCTTCGGCTCGACCGGCCGCTGGTAGGAGTCAGTAGACGCTGGCGCGGTCGGCGGGGTCCTTGTCGAGCTCGAACGACTCGTGCAGCGTGCTCACGGCCCGCTCCATGTCACCGGCCCGGATCACGCAGGAGATGCGGATGGCGGACGTGGAGATCATCTCGATATTGATGCCGGCGGAGGCCAGCGTCTCGAACATCCGGGCGGCCACGCCCGGGTTGGTCTGCATGCCGGCCCCGATCAGGCTCACCCGGGCGATGCCGTCGTCGGCGGATACGTCATCGGCCTCCAGCTCACCGATCAGTCCCTGCGCCGCGGTCCGCGCCGTGTCCAGCTGCGACCGCGGGACGGTGAAGCTGATGTCGGTCACCCCCCGGCTCGACACGTTCTGCACGATCACGTCCACGTTCACGTCGGTGTCGGCCAGTGTCCGGAAGAGCCGGCCGGCCACGCCGGGCCGGTCGGCGACTCCCGAGACGGTCATCTTCGCCTCGCTGGCGTCGTGGGTGACGGCAGAGATGATGGCATGTTCCATGGCTTCCTCCCCGGTAACTGTCGTGCCCGGCATCCAGCTGAAGGCGGACCGCACATGCAGCTCGACGCCGTACGTCCTGGCCAGCTCCACCGCCCGCATCGCCGGCTTGGGGCACCCGCTGGCGGTCATCTCCAGCAATTCGTCGAACGAGATCGTCTCCATGCGCCGAGCCTCCGCCACGATCCGGGGATCGGCGCTGAACACCCCGGGCACATCGGTGTAGATCTCGCAGTAGTCCGCGTCGAGCACATGGGCCAGTGCCACTGCGGTGGTGTCGGAGCCTCCCCGGCCGAAGAACGTCACGTCCCCGTCGCCCGACACCCCCTGGGAGCCGCCCACCACCGGGACCATTCCTCTGGCCAGCGCGTCGATGATCCGGCCTGGCGTGATCTGGGTGATCTTGGCTCCGGTGTGGGACGAGTCGGTGCGGAAGCCGGCCTGGCTCCCGGTGAAGGACTCCGCCGGCGCTCCCAGGTCGCTCAGCGCCATCGCCATCAGGGCACATGCCTTGCGCTCTCCTCCGGTGATGAGCATGTCGACCTCGCGGCCCGGGGGATCCGCGGCCACGTCGGACGCCATGCGCAGCAGTTCGTCCGTCTCGCTGCCCATGGCCGACACAACCAGCACGGTCTCGTCGCCTCGGCTGCGACGGCGCGCCACATGGTCGGCTACGACCCGGATGCGGTCGGGGCCGGCCACCGAGGTGCCACCGAACTTCTCCACGACGAAAGCCACGGCTGATCAGGCTACCGGCGCCCCCCGGGCAGCCCGGTCCACGAGATTCTGGGATTCATGGCGAGGATGCCGCAGGAATCCTTGCAATTCGTGGCAATCTTGGGATGTGAGCGAAGCGCTCGCCATCGATGAGATCGTCCTGAGGGTCCCGGCGTCGGCCGACTACGCCCGAGTCGTGCGGGTCGGCGCTGCCGCGGTGGCCCTCCGGCAGGGAATGTCGTTCACCGAGATCGACGAACTCCGGGCAGCCATGGACGAGGCCACCGAGCTGCTGCTGGCGCAGCCGGCCGCCGCCGGCGCGGCCATCGAGTGCGTGTTCCGGGCCAACGGCGGGTGCCTGGAGGTGGAGGCCCGGCGCACCGACGAGGCCAGCGTGGCCGCGACGGATGCAGCCCGGTTCAAGAAGACGGTCGACGCCTCCAACGTCACCGCCACGGTGGAGTCCGACCGGGGCTGGCTGCTGATGCGCAAGCCCGTCGGCCGTCCCGGCAGCCGCCCCGCAGCCTGATCGCTCACCAGTCAGCCAGCGGCTGGGCGGCTCATCGACGCCGATAGTCTGCGGCCCCATGAACGTGGGAGTCGTCGGCGCGACGGGTCAGGTGGGCGGGGTCATGCGCGCCCTGCTGGCCGAGCGCGACTTCCCGGTGGACGACCTCCGCTTGTTCGCATCGTCGCGTTCGGCCGGGCGCACCCTGAGCTGGCGGGACCGGGCCATCGTCGTCGAGGACGCCGCCACCGCCGACTTCAGAGGCTTGGACGTGTGCCTGTTCTCCGCCGGGGCTGCCACCAGCCGGGCCTTGGCCGAGCGGGTGGCGGCTGCCGGGGGGGTCGTGATCGACAACTCCTCGGCCTGGCGGCGCGACCCCGACGTGCCGCTGGTGGTGTCCGAGGTCAACCCCCATGCGCTGGAGGTGGTCCCCAAGGGCATCGTGGCCAACCCCAACTGCACGACGATGGTGGCCATGCCCCCGCTCAAGCGCCTCGATGCCACCGCCGGCCTGGCCGCCATGGTGGTCTCCACCTACCAGACGGTCTCCGGCGCGGGCCTGGCCGGGGTGGACGAGCTGCACGAGCAGGTGCAGAAGGCGGGCGATGACGGCCCGTTGCTGACATTCGACGGCGGCGCGGTCGGCCTGCAGGCGGGCGAGAAGTTCCCTGAGCCCATCGCCTTCAACGTGATCCCGCTGGCCGGCTCGATAGTCGACGACGGCGCCGGCGAGACCGACGAGGAGCAGAAGCTCACCCACGAGAGCCGCAAGATCCTCGAGCTTCCCGACCTGGCCGTGGCGGCCACCTGCGTGCGGGTGCCGGTGTACTGCGGGCACTCCCTGTCGATCAGCGCCTCGTTCGACCGTCCGATCAGCCCGGAGCGGGCCGTCGAGGTGCTGGCTGGCGCGCCCGGTGTGGCGGTGACCGACGTCCCGACGCCCTTGAAGGCGGCCGGCGCCGATCCGTCCTATGTGGGCCGCATCCGCCGCGACCCGACCCGCCCCAACGGCCTGTCGCTGTTCGTGTCGGGCGACAACCTCCGCAAGGGCGCCGCCCTCAACGCCATCCAGATCGTCGAGACCATGGTCGCCCGCGGCCTCCTGCCCGCGGCCTGAGTCGACCTCAGACTGTCTCCACTTCGGTGGGGCGGCTGGCCGCGATGGCTGCCATCACCAGGCCGATGCCGAGCAGTTCCTGGCCGCTGGGCACCTGGGCCAGCGCAGCCAGTCCGACCACCGTCGCGGTCGCCGGCAGGATCGCCTGGAGGAGGGCGAAGCGGTGCGGGTCCACCCGGCGCATGACTGTCTGGTCGATCCGGTACGGGATCACGTTGGACAGCAGACCGGTGGCCGCGCCCAGGGCGAGCACCAAAGGCGAGTCCAGCGCCCCGCCCACCGCGGGCGCCCCGAACCCGCTGATGGCTGCCGCGCCGAAAAGCATCCCCAGACCCAGTCCGTCCACCGAGGCCGGGCTGCGGGCCACCCGATGGCCCAGCAGGATGTAGCCGGCCCAGAACGCCGCGGCCAGCAGTGCGAAGGTCACCCCCCGGGCGGTGCCCTCGGCCTCCACTCCGGCCAGCACCAGCACACCGGCGATGGCCAGTATCAGCGCCCCCGCCGAACGCAGGGTGCGGGCCCCGACCGCGGCCACCACCACCGGTCCGGTGAACTCGATGGCTACCGCGTTTCCCAGCGGCAGCTTGTCCATGGCCAGGTAGAAGCACAGATTCATGGCGGCCAGCGACACGCCGAAGGCCGCGGCCCTCCCCAACACTGCCAGCTCCCAGCGACGGCGCCACGAGCGTCGCAGCAGCACGATCATGGCGGCCGCGGCCAGCACCCTCAGCAGGGCCACCCCGCCGGGCGCCAGCTCGTCGAACAGCGTGGCGGCGACGGCCGCGCCCAGGTACTGCGAGACCGCTCCGACCATGAACAGAGCCTCGGGAGGAAGCGCTCGGAGGCGCATCAGGACCCCCGGTAGGGTGTCGCCATGGCACTCGACGACCAGCTCGTGAACCGGCTCACCTGGAAGATCCCCAACGCTCTGGCGCTGATCGGGTCGCGCTCAGGGTCCGAACGCAACGGTATGACCGCAAGCTGGATCACGCAGTTGTCGATGGAGCCCGTGCTCATAGGTGTCGGCGTGGACAATACGGCAGTGACGCACCGTCTCATCTCCGAGGGAGGCTCGTTCACCGTGAACCTGTGGAACGCCGAGGACACCCGGGTGTTCGTCAAGTTCTCCAAGCCCGCCACCTACGCCGACGGAACCCTCAACGGGCGGGCCGTGAAGGAGGCGACCACCGGCGCGCCGGTTTTTACCGAGGCCATCGCCTGGATGGACTGCGAGGTGCGCCACGCCATCGACCTCGGAACCCACACCCTGTTCGTGGGCGAGCTGGTGGACGGCGATATCCACGTCGACGAGGCCCGCTCCGCCTCGATGAGCGACACCCGCATGAAGTACGGAGGCGTCAAGCGCCACTGAGCCTGGCCAGGTCGGACTCGCATCCCGCAAGCATGGACCAATTCTGGCAGCCGTGACCTGGCTGGCTGTTGCCCACCCACCAAGTCGCAAGAATGCAGAGAATGCCGCTCAAGGATCCAAGATGTAGACAACGGTGGCATTCCTCGGGTTGTCGTTTCGCTGCGCTTGAATGGACTCGATGACAGGATCCGAGACATCGCCAACTGCCCTTAAGGGTGGGCGCTACGTCCAGGTCGACGTCACGGCTTGGCCGGTTGACAGTCGGGAGCCGCTCGGAACGAAGCCGAAGCAATGGCTCGGCGATCCGAAGGGTGATCGCTGGCTCATGAAGTACACGACCGACAACCAGCGTCACGACGGGACGCGATATCGAAAAGGGGACGACTGGTCGGAGCGCATCGCTATCGGCGTGGCCATGCAACTGGGCGTTCCTGCGGCTCGAACCGAGCTTGCGGTAGAGAACACCCGAGACGTGCCGGCCTATGGTGTGATCAGCAAGGAAGTGCTGGCTACGCCCGCCGCTGGCGAGTTGCAAAGTACGGAGGAGTTGATTCACGGCAACCAACTTGTCTCCATTCAGAAAGTTGGTCGCGAACGCGTCGGGTATTCCATCTGGGCGGTTCAGCAGGCGCTTGATGGCGTTGCCGTTCCCGATGGCATCGAAGACTGCCACACGGCATGGGAGGCATTTGTCGGTTATCTCCTGTTGGATGCAGTCGTCGGCAACTCGGATCGGCACGAGGAGAACTGGGCCGTTATCGACCGAGCCGGGAACCGCCGTCTCGCAGCCACCTTCGACCACGCCTCGTGCCTTGGCTTCCAACTCGAAGATGCGGAACGGGAGCGTCGCTTGTGCACGCGTGACGGCGGCTACACGCCTGAGGCATGGGCTGACCGGGCCAAGTCGCCGTTCGAAGGACGACCGCATCCGGTGTCCGCCGCGCTGAGCGCATTGGAGTTGACCGATCGAGCCGTCCGTGACCACTGGATGAACCGCTGCAACGATGTGGATCGCCTCGTCGAGCCCGTGTGGATGATCCCAGAGGCCCGAATGTCGTTACCAGCGCGTCAGTTCGCTGAGCGAGTGATAAGACAGAACTGCCGCCGGTTGCTTGGCGAGTTCCACTAGTGTAACTGTCACACCCTCGGCGTACGGTGAGACCATGCCCCAACACGGAGAGCACCACCTAGACGCGGGAGAACGCCGTCTCTACGCGACTTGGCGCAACCCCGAAGGCTTGATTCGCCCTGTGGGGGTCTTGACGCGCTTCGCGTCGGATGATGGTGAGCACTATCGCTTCGTCTACTTGAAAGCAGCTGAGCAGTTCGACGGCTTCAGATGCCTTCCCGGCCTACCAGATCTGCATCGCGTTTATGAGAGCGAATGGCTCTTCCCAGTATTCCGCAACCGTCTGATGCCCCGGAGTCGACCCGACTACAGCGACTTCGTCAGTGAGTTGGCTCTCGATGTGGAGACGGATCCTTTCGAGGTGCTGATCCGTAGCGAGGGATGGCGGGCGACGGATCGTATCGAGGTGTTTGCCTACCCCGAGCGCACAGGCGACGGTGCGCTCACGACTCTGTTCTTCGTGCGTGGCATTCGGCATCTTGAGGGTGCCGCGGAAGCCGTTGCCGAAGTGCGACCGGGAGATGTGCTAGAGCTTGAAGACGAACCAGGCAATCCTGTGAACTCTCGAGCGATCCTGGTGAGTACACGCACGGGTCGTAGAGTCGGCTGGGTCCCGGACTGTCTCTTAGAGACTGTTCACCAGCTCCGCGAGTCGAGCGAATCCGTAGTGGTCACGGCCGAGCACGTCAACTCCGAGACGTCGCCGCCACACATGCGATTGCTATGTCGACTGAGGGCACCGTGGCCTGAGGGTTACGAGCCACTCGCAGGACCCGAGTACCAGCCCATCGCTGCTTGACAGCGTCAAGTCGTGGGCCCTCGAGGCTTAGGTATCGAAGCGGGAGGGCCTGCCGATGGGAGTTGGCGCGGCTCGGGATGGCTACGAGCACCTCGACTCGTCCGTCAGGATCCCAAAAAACATCCTGAGCTGGCCATGTGCAGGCCAATATGGTCGAACCGACCCCGCCGAACACTGGCGTCTGGTGGTCGTAGGTTGGTAGCCACGTCGATCTGCTATAGTGCAAATATGGCAAATATAGCAGTTCGAGCGGCTATCCCACCAACGCTGCGAGCAATCCGCTCCAGGCTTGATCTCACGCAGGCGCAACTCGCGGAGCGGCTTGGTGTCTCGTTCGCCACCGTGAACCGTTGGGAGGGCGGCACGACGTTGCCCCAGAAGGCGGCACAGACCGCAATCGCTGCGCTGGCCGCCGAGGCGGGCGTCGATGTCGCCGCGCCGGACGTGGACGAGGCCGAGTCGGCTGCGGGTGTGACCCGACGCCGATCGCGTCGGCAGCAAGCTGCCGTTCGCTCCACCAAGCCCATGGAGCAGATGCTTTGGGACGCTGCATGCTCCATTCGAGGCGCGAAGGACGCTGCCAAGTTCAAGGATTACTTGTTGCCACTTCTCTTCCTCAAACGCCTATCCGATGTCTTCGACGACGAGATCGACCGGCTGGCCGAGGAGTATGGGGACCGAGACTTGGCGCAAGAAATCGCTGAGAATGACCCTCGGTTGATTCGTGTCTACCTGCCGCCGGAGGCACGCTGGAGCGTCATCAGCGGGCGAGAAGTCTACGAGTGGCCCATCGACACGTGGGGTCATAGTCCGCGGCCTAAGGACATCGGTGAGCATCTGACGGTGGCTATGCGCGCAGTCGTGCGCTACAACCCCGCGCTCTCCGGGGTCATCGACATGGTGGACTTCGCGTCGGAGCGCAATGGCGAGCGAGACATCAACCCGGCGCGCCTCGCCGCCGTGGTGGAGACCTTCTCCGACCCCCGATACCGCCTCGGTCTTGCCGACGTGCAGCCCGACTTTCTGGGGCGGGCCTACGAGTACCTCCTCCGCAAGTTCGCCGAGGGTTCCGGTCAGAGCGCCGGTGAGTTCTTCACACCTACCGAGGTCGGCTTCCTGATGGCCCACATTCTGCGGCCTCGGCCAGGCGAGACGTGTCACGACTACGCCTGCGGCTCAGCGGGGCTGCTAATCAAGCTCCAGCTCGTTGCCCGCGAGACCGACCCCACTAGCCGAGTGCCCCTCAAGCTCTGCGGGCAGGAGTTGCAGGCCGACAGCTACGCCGTTGCCCACATGAACGCCATCATCCACGACATGGAGGCCCGGATCGAGCGCGGCGACACCATGATCAATCCGAAGTTCAAGGACGCGGCGGGACGCATCGCCACGCACGACGTCGTCGTCGCCAATCCTATGTGGAACCAAGACTTCAACCCGGACATCTTCAAGAATGATCCCTTCGATCGTTTCCGCCCAGCTGGTGGCGCAACTACCGGCAAGGGAGATTGGGCCTGGCTCCAGCACACCCTGGCCTGTCTGAACGAGCGGGGGCGGGCCGCCGTCGTGCTCGACACCGGTGCGGCAACCCGCGGCTCGGGCAGCAAGCACGAGGACCGGGAGCGCAACATCCGCAGATGGTTCGTGGAGCAGGATCTGATTGACGGCGTGGTCTTGTTGCCGGACAACCTCTTCTACAACACCAACGCGGCGGGCATCATCGTCGTGCTGTCGAAGCGCAAGCCGGAGGCCCGCAAGGGCAAGATCGTCCTCCTTAACGCGAGCCGGCGAGTGGGCAAGGGACGCCCGAAGAACTACATCCCCGAGGACGACATCCGCCCTTTGGCGGCAGCCTTCCTCAGTGGCGAGCCCGTGGACGGCGAGGTCGCCGTCATCAGCCGCGAGCAGGTGCAAGCGGCGGACTACAACCTCAGCCCTAGTCGCTGGGTCGGTCAGTCTGCCGTCGGCGACGCAGTCGACCTACAGGAGATCATCGGGCGATACGAGTCCATCGTGGCTGAAGAGGCAGCAGTCTCAGCAAGTCTTCAACCCGTACTCGCAAGGCTTAAGGAACTGGCGTAATGACGGGCTCAACGGTCCGACTCGGGGACATATGCGACTTGATCACGGAGCCAGTCAGGCCCGGGGCTCGACCAGACGCGCTGTACTTGGGTTTGGAGCATCTAGCACCCGGGCGACTCGTGCGCACGGGCGGCGCGCGGGCGTCGGAGGTGCGCAGCAATACGTCAGCATTTCGGCCCGGCGATGTGCTGTACGGAAGGCTCCGCCCGTATCTTGACAAGGCTGTGCTCGCCGACGCCGCGGGCGTGTGCACAACGGAGCTGCTCGTACTTCGTGCGAAGCCCGGCGTGGAATCGGGGCTTCTGGCTGCGATTGTCCATTCCCCCGGGTTCGTTGAGCACGCCGTCGTCGGGACGACTGGCGTTCAGCATCCGAGAACGTCCTGGGCGCACGTACGCGAGTTCGAGGTGCCAGCATTCTCGCCCGACCAGCAGCGGCGGATAGCCGATCTCCTGTGGTTGGTACAAGAGGCAATCGGCAAGTCGGAGACGCTGGTTAGCGAGAGTCAGGCCCTAAAGCTCGCTTCCATGCGGGCTATGTTCACCCGCGGGCTGCGGGGCGAACCGCAAGAGGAAACCGAGATCGGACCCATGCCAAGCAGTTGGAAGCTCGTCCCCCTTGCGTCCGTCCGCGAGAAGCTTCAGTATGGTACGTCAGCCCGGTGCACGTATGAGGTGTCTGACCAGCCGGTACTTCGTATCCCGAATATCAGATCACAATACATCGACATCGATGACCTAAAATACTGTAGACTCGCCGACTCCGAGGCGATCAAGTATCAACTTGAAGATGGTGATTTGATATTCATTCGGACAAACGGCGTACTGGATCGACTTGGCTCTTGCGCCGTCTACAACGGATATCCGACGAACGCGTTGTTTGCGTCGTATCTGATTCGCGCCCGAGTGAATCAGGAAAGCGTTCTTCCGCACTTCGCCGCTGCCTTCTTCAATTCTGAAGCGGGAAACAGCATCGTGTCTGCTAGAGCTATTGCGGCCTCGGACGGGAAGTATAATCTTAACACCGCAGCGATCGACAGCTTGCTACTCCCACTACCATCAACGCTTGGTGAACAGCGTGAGATTGTTGCGATGCTCAGTCACCTTGACAACCAGATCGATATCCATCGTCGTAAGTGTGCGGCACTGGTCGATGCGTTCAAGACACTTCTCCACCAGCTAATGATCGGAAAGATGCAGATAGAGGAGTTGGGATCCATTAGAATCCAAAGGAAGCCGTCATGGAATTAAAGATACCTCGGCTCTCGGGTAATCCATTGCGCATTCCACTCGCAATGGGCGAACAGCTATACCTGGTCGGCGCTAACGGCACCGGCAAGTCAGCTTTACTTCAGCACTGGGTCTCTTCTCTTGGTGGTTCTAGTGTCAAGAGAATTTCCGCCCACAGACAGACTTGGCTTAGCTCTGGCAATCTCGAGTTCACCGCGCGCAGCCGTAGGCAGTTTGAACGAAACAGCAAGAGTTGGGACAAAGACGCTAATGCACGATGGATGGAGCACAGCGCGGAGCAGAGGCAATCGGCTGTCTTGTTCGATATCGTCGCCAAAGATAATGCGCGTTATAGAATTATAGGTCAACACATAGACGACAAGAATCCGGCTAAGGCGACTGAAGTCGCCTCTAAATCATCGTCTCCGTTCAGACAGCTAAATGAACTCCTCAACTTGGCAACGCTTAGAGTTGCACTCACTAATGTTAATGATGAAGAGATTCTAGCTCAGCACACAAGTGGTGGTCAGAGTTACAGCATTGCCAAGATGTCCGACGGAGAGCGAGCAGCTGCAATTATGGCAGCTAACGTCCTTGTTGTTCAGTCCGGAACACTACTATTGATCGATGAGCCAGAGCGTCATCTGCATCGGTCCATCATCGAGCCATTCCTTTCCGCGTTGTTTGCGCAGCGTCAAGACTGCGCCTTCGTGATCTCGACGCATGAGATCGCGTTGCCTATGGCGAACTCAACGGCGCATATCGCGGTACTTCGGTCCTGTAGATGGAGCGGCGATACGGCAGTGGCATGGGATACCCAGCTCCTGAAGTCCGGAGTAAACTTGCCCGAAGACCTTAAGCAGAACATCTTAGGGTCGAGGCCACGGATCCTGTTTGTGGAGGGTACGGCGAATAGTCTGGACCTACCCTTGTATGGTACCTTATTTTCTGAGCTGTCTGTCATCCCTAGAGGGAGCTATGAAGAGGTCATCAGAGCTGTTAAGGGCTTGCGTAGCTCCTACGAGTATCACCACGTTGACGCGATTGGACTGATCGACAGAGACGATCGTACGGAGGCCGAGGTGAGCGAGTTAGCTCAGGAAGGCGTATTCGCTTTGGATGTGCATTCAGTAGAGTCGCTCTACTACTGCTCGGATGCCATCCACTCGGTGGCTCACAGGCAGGCAGGTTCATTGGGTCGAGTGTCAGATGAACTGATAGCGGCAGCGACGCGGAACGCCTTCAGGGCTATTCACGATGATGCGGACCTCGCCGAGAGAATGGCCGCAAGGAGGAGCGAGAGACGATTGGCCGATCAGATCATGAAACTTGCACCAGATTGGCGGGAGATCATTCGATTCGGACAGTACCTACAGATGCCTTCAACAATGGAATCTCCGTATGCTGATGAGTTGGTGCGGTTCAGAGGATTCGTAGATTCTGAAGACTTGGACAGTCTGGTTGCCCGATATCCGCTCAAGGAGAGCAGTGTTCATGACAGAATTGCGCAGGCTCTTGAATGCGGAAGCAAGGCCAATTTTGAACGTATGGTCGTCGCTAGAATTGGCGACGACGCGAATCTCGCGCGTCAACTCAAGGAGTATATCAAACCGCTAGCCGATTATCTGGATGCGGAGCCACCGGATGAGGCCTGAACGGGTCGCACTCTTAGGCGTGTCTGGTGAATGGGATGTACCCGAGTTAGAGGAGACGACCGGGTTTCGCCGGAAGGCGGCTGTACCGGATGATGCTCTCCTGAAGCAGGGTGATGGCCGATTGTCTCTCGATGTGACGAACAGGCTGGCACACACATCAGATCCAATAGGCCAAGGGGGAGCGTATCGGGGACTGAGAGTGTTGGTGACGGGGCATCTTGCTCTAGAGCGGACAGGCATCAGCGATGGCTAAACACAACATTGCTGAAGCAGAGACCGTTCAGTTCCCTATGGTTCTCCACGCCGCTGAGGTGGGCTGGACACCCTTGGCTCCGCGGGATGCCTTCTTCATGAGAGGTGGAGAAGCCGGACTGCTGCTTCGAGGCGAGGCCGAGAAGGCACTGCGTCGGTTCAATCCCTGGATGACGGACGACGCTGTTCGTTCGGTAGTCGAGAATCTCCAGGCGCTCCCGCCGACCATTGAGGGCAACCGGCAGATGCTGGCTTGGTTGCGGGGCGAGCGGCAATGGCATGACGAAGTCGAGCAACGCCACCGCCGCGTCAGGCTTGTTAACTTCGACGACCCATCGGCCAACGTCCTGCACGTTACCTGGGAATGGCGCCTCAAGCCGCCGACCCGCAAAGGCAACCGGGCCGACGTCATGTTCATCGTTAACGGTGTGCCTGTTGCCATCGTCGAGCACAAGAACCCGAAGGACGCCGACGCCATCGAGCGGGGCGTCACGCAGTTGCGGCGCTACGAGGCGGAAACGCCCGAGTTGATGGGCGCGGCGCAGCTGTTCAACGTGACCCACCTGCTCGACTACTGGTACGGCGTCACCTGGAACCTGTCCCGTCGTTACATGGTGCGCTGGAAGGAGACAAGAGAAGAGAGCTACCGCTTCGCCGTCCAGTCCTTCTTCGAGCCCACCGACTTCATGCGCACGCTGAGGGACTGGATCCTCTTCTACGTCGAGGACGGCGAGCTACGAAAGACAGTGCTGCGTCAACATCAGCGCCGTGCCGTGAACCGCATTGTGGAGCGCTGTGCCGAGCCGACAAGGCACCGTGGCCTCGTCTGGCACACCCAGGGGGCCGGCAAGACGTTCACGCTGCTGACCGCGGCGCGTCTGATCCTGGAGCGCAAGGACGAGCTTGGCGCTCCGACGGTCATTGTCGTCGTGGATCGCCGGGAGCTTGAAGGCCAGCTCGAGGGCTGGGTCGAACGGCTGCTGGGCGAACTGCAGCAGCAGGACATCCCTGTCTGGCGCGCCGGCTCCAAAGAAGAACTCCAGGATCTGCTGCGCAACGACAGGAGAGGGCTGATCGTTTCGATGATCCACAAGTTCGAGAGCATCGAGAAGGACGCCAACCGTCGCAAAAACATCTATGTGTTCATCGATGAGGCGCACCGCTCGGTGGCTAGGGAACTGGGTACGTACCTTATGGCGGCGCTGCCGAACTCGACCATCATCGGATTCACGGGCACGCCCGTCGCGCGGACACCGCGCGGGCAGGGAACCTTCAAGATATTCGGTGCGGACGACGACCAGGGCTATCTCGACAAGTACTCGATAGCTGAGTCCATCGAAGACGAGACGACCCTTCCCATCCGCCACATGATGGCGCCTAGCGAGATGACAGTGCCGGCGGAGCAACTCGACACGGAGTTTCTCGCGCTGGCGGAGGCAGAAGGCCTCACCGATGTCGACGAGTTGAATCAGGTTCTAGACAGAGCGGTGGGGCTGCGGACCTTCCTCACAGCCGACGAGAGGATCGAGAAGGTCGCCGCGTTCGTCGCCGAGCATCTCAGGGAGAATGTGCTGCCGCTCGGCTACAAGGCGTTTCTCGTAGCCGTCAACCGCGAAGCGTGTGCCAAGTACAAGCGGGCGCTCGACAGGTTGCTCCCGCTGGAGTGGACGACGCCGGTCTACTCAGACAACCCCAACGACGTTGTCGAACGACCGCTGGTCGCCGAGCTTCAACTGTCTGACGAACAGGAGAAGGATGTCCGGCTCTCGTTCAAGCAGGCGAACGAGGACCCCAAGCTCCTCATCGTCACCGACAAACTGCTGACGGGATTCGACGCGCCACTGCTGTACTGCCTCTACCTGGACAAGCCAATGCGCGATCACGTGCTGCTGCAGGCCATCGCACGGGTGAACCGGCCCTTCGTGGACTCAGACGGCCTGAGCAAGCCCATCGGTCTCGTCGTGGACTTCGTGGGCGTCCTGCGGGAGCTGAACAAGGTGCTGCAATTCGACTCATCGGACGTGGGCGGAGCGATCGAGGACTTGGACCTGCTGATGCAGGACTTCCAAGACAGGATCGACAGGGCGAAAGCGAAGTATCTGAACCATGAGGAGCGCGGTCGCGCAGCTCCGGGTGAGGGCCATGCTGCCTCGGCACAAAGCGCGGACGCGCTCCTGGAGCATGTGGTGTACACCCGGTTCCTCGACCCGGATGTCCGCAAGCTGTTCTTCTCGGACTACAAGCAGATCGAGGAGTTGTGGGAGGTGCTATCGCCGTCTGCCGAGCTGCGCGACCACATCGACACGTTCACGCGCCTGACCGAGCTGTACGTAGTAGTTCGCAACGCCTATGCCGACCGTCCCGACTTCGTGGCAGAGTTGGCGCACAAGACCCGCCGGCTCGTCGAGGGATCGGCTGAGATGCGAGGCCTGGGCAGCCTGACCAAGACAGTTACATTCGACCCTCGCACCCTCGCAGCACTTAGAAGAGAGTCCGGTCCTGAGGAAGCCAAGGTGTTCAGCCTGGTGCGCGGCCTGCGGGTGGACGTGGATGCCAAGCCGGCGCAGGGGCCTGTGCTGCGGCCGATCCTGGAGCGTGCAGAGCAGGTTCTGCAAGGACTCGAAGAGCGAACAATCACCGGACTGGGCGCGATGGACCTACTGGAGGCTCTGGCCGGTGAGAAGGAGGCCGCAGCTAACGCAGCGGAGGACAGCCCCGTCGGCGATAGGGCGTTCGGTGTGTATTGGAAGCTCAAGGACGACGTTGCCCTTGAGGTGGCTGGCGTGAGTGCGATGAAGTTCGCCGAAGAGGCGCAGGCGCTGATGAATCGCTTTCCCAACGCTGCAGTCAACGCTGATGAGCAGAGGCGGCTGAGGACTTCCTTGTACAACCCCTTGTTGCCTGTTGACAGCGACGAGCGGAGCCGGATCGTGGAGCAGGCTGTAGCGCTCCTACTGGGTGAAGACGCCACTGCCAACGCGTGACGACGGGGGGCGTCAAGCGCCACTGAGCTCGCGGCCGGCGGCGCCCGAACGGCTGCGGGCGGCGGCCACGAGGCCGAGTCCTGCGCAGGCCGCGGTGATGGCTCCCACCGCTATCAGGGCGGTGCGGCTGCCGAAGGCGTCCACCATCCAGCCCAGGATGGGCCCGCCGACGGCGCGGGCCCCTACGAAGACGACCCCGTACGCCGCGGACACCCGGCCCTGCAGGCGCGGATCGGCCGCGGTCTGCACCGATCCGTTGGAAAGGCTCAAGAACCCGCCGCCGAAGGTGCCTACCACGAAGATGACCGCTACCCCGGCAAGCAGGTGGTTCACTGCAGCCAGCGGGACCATTGCCGCGCTGAACACCGCCAGCAGGATCGCCAGGCTGCGCGCCCCCTCCAGCCTCGATGCCGCCATCATCACCGAGCCGATCAGGCTGCCGACGGCCATGACCTGGGCCAGGACCGCGAACGTGCCCGCCCCGCTGGCCAGCTGCTTGTCGGCAACGACCGGCAGCAGCACCGCCAGGTTCCAGCCGAACAGGGTGAACGAGCACAGCAGGGCCAGCGGTATCGTCACCGCCGGGGTGCGCATCAGGTAGCCGAGCACCCGGCCCCCGGCGGCTCGGGCCGCTTTCGACGCGGTGGCGGTGGTGGTCACCACCCGGAGCACCAGCATGGCTGCGAGCAGCGACGTCACTCCGTTCACTGCGAAGCAGGCCCATGCCGCGGACAGACTCAGGAAGAGCCAGGCGGCGCCGCTGCCCAGGAACCGACCGATCGACATCACCGAGGTGTGCAGCCGGGCCGCCCGGTCGATCCCGTCGGCGAGGACGACATCACGCACGAAAGCTCGCCGCAGCGGCGTGTCGATGGCACCGATCACGCCCAGCACCGCGACGGCTCCGAACAGCACCGCCAGCGGCAGGTCCTCTCCCATCGCTAGCGCGAGGAGTGCCAGCGCACCGGCGACCACGGACTTCGAGCCCTGAGTGGAGGCCAGCAGCCGGCGCCGGTCCTTGCGGTCGGCCAGCGTTCCCGCCAGCGGCGCGAGAACGACGGCCGAGCCCGACCGGATCGCAACGGTGAGTCCGACCACGAATGCGCTGCCGGTGATCTCGTACACCAGCCACACCTCCGCGAGGTGGTGGGCCCACATCCCGGCGCCGTGTAGGAACTGGGCGCCCGAGTAGCGGCGGAAGTTGGGGTTGCTCAGCGTGCCGGTCAGCCGGCCCAGCGCGAGCCTCACGCTCTCATCACGCCGACAGTTTGACATCCAAGGCTGGTTGTCAGACAATCTGCCATGAGGGCGGGCCCTGCGCGGCGCGGCCTTCATCGTTCTCCTGGAGGATGGATGCGCACTGGGGACAGCTATATCGAGTCGTTGCGGGACGGTCGCAACGTGATCCTCGACGGGGCCCCGGTGGACGACGTCGCCTCCCACCCGGCCTTCGCGGCCGGTGTGTGCACCGTGGCCCGGCTCTACGACTTCGCGGCCGACCCGGCCAACCGGGAGCTCATGACCTACGAGTCGCCCACCGACGGGCGCCCGGTGAACCTGAGCTGGCTGGTGCCCCGCTCGGTGGACGACCTGCGCCGCCGGCGATTGGCCATCGAGGCCTGGTCGGAGCTGAGCTTCGGCTATCTGGGCCGGTCGCCTGACCACGTGGCCTCCTTCTTCGCCGGCTTCTCGGGCTCCCTCGACACCTTCGCCAAGGCCGGCGACCGTTACGCCGAGAACGTGCAACGCTTCTACGAGTGGGCCCGGGACGAGGACCTCTACGTCACGTACACCATCATCCACCCCCAGATCGACCGGTCGAAGGGTCCCCACGAGCAGTACGAGCCCAATCTCTACGCCTCCATCGCCCGCTCCAGCGAGGACGGTGTAGTGGTGCGGGGCGCGCAGATGCTCGGGACCGGCACGCTGATGTCGGACTACCTGTTCGTCAGTTCCATCCAGCCCCTGCCGCCCGGCGCCGACGACTACGGACTGTCGGTGGCGATCCCCGTGAATCACCCCCGGCTGCGCATCTACCCCCGCCGACCCTACGGCCGCGACATCACCGCGGCCGGCGACTACCCGCTGTCGGCCGCCTACGACGAGACCGACGCGTTGGTGGTCTTCGACGATGTGGACGTGCCCGCCGAGCACGTGTTCGTCGACCGCGACCGGGACATCACCTTCGCGCAGTTCAACCGCACCCCGGCCCATCTGCTGGGCAACACCCAGGCCCAGATCCGCTACGCGGTGAAGATGAGGTTCCTGGCCGGGCTGGCGTCCCAGCTGGCCGAATGGTCGGGCCAAGCCAAGGACCGGAACTTCCAGTTGAGCCTGGCCCGGGTGGCAGCTCAGGCGTCGGTGCCCTACGGGATGGTGCTGGCGGGGGAGTACCACGCCACCATCGACGGCAACGGCGTGGCCCGGCCCGACCCGGAGATGCTGTACGCGGCCATGACGATGCAGCCGGCGCTGTACCGCGACGTCACCTACGCCCTGCGGGAACTGACCGGCGGGACCACCATCCAGGTGCCGTCGTCGGTGAGTGCTTGGGACGACCCGGTCACCAGGGCCGACTTCGAGCGCTTCGTGCGCTGGCCGGAGGTGGACGCCGAGCACCGGGTGGCGCTGCTGAAGCTGGCGTGGGACGCCATCGGCTCGGAGTTCGCCAGCCGGCACTTCCAGTACGAGATGTTCTACGCCGGGTCGGCCTCCGTGGTCCAGGGCCGCCTGTACCGCAACTACGACTGGGAGCGGGCCCGCTCCATGGTGCTGCGCTGCCTGGCCGAGACCCCCGGCCCCCACCGAGAGCCAGAGGCCGAGCGGGAAGGCGGCAGTCCATGAGGGTAGAGGCGAGGCGCTCAGCGAGGCCGTGGCCCGAGCGGCCCGTGAGCGCAGCGAACAAGAGCGGGAAAGGCAGCGGCTCGTGACTGCGGCCGAGCCGGTCGGCGTTCTCGACACCGGTTTCCGGACCGTGCTGAGCCGTCTCGACCGGGCCGGGCTGCTGGCCCGCGTGTCGCGCACCGTCGACTTCGACCTCGAGGCCGCGGCCATGATGAAGCACCACGACGCCGGCGCGGCGCTGCTGTTCGAGAGCGTCAAGGACCACGACATTCCGGTGGTCGGCAACGTGTTCGCCACCCCCGCGTCGTCGGAGGCGGCCATGGGCCTCGACCGCGACCGCCTGCGGGCCGCGCTGGCCCGGGGCATCCGCACCGACGTCGAGCCCGCCGCGGCGAGCGACCCGCCGGCCCAGCAGAACGTGTGGCGCTCGGGCGAGATCGACCTGGGGGCGCAGCTTCCCGTGCTCAAGCACGCCCCGGGCGACGGTGGCCGCTTCGTCACCGCCGGCGTGCTCATCGTGCGGGATCCGCTCACCGGTGTGCGCAACGCCTCCTTCCACCGGCTCCAGCTCATCGGCCCCGACACCGTCGCGGTCAAGATCGACCACGGGCGCCATCTCGGCCGGGCCCTCGACCACGCCGTCGAGATGGGCCAGGACCTGCCGGTGGCCGTCTGCATCGGCACCGACGTGGCCCTGATCTACGCCGCCTCGACCATGGGGGCGCTCATGCCTGAGAGCCGCGACGAGCTGTGCGCGGCCGGGGGCTGCCGCGGCGCGCCCCTGCCGGTGGCGCCCGGGGTGTCGCAGGACATCGACGTTCCCGCCGACACCGAGATCGTGCTGGAGGGTGTGATCCGGGCCGGCGCGAGCGTCACCGAGGGCCCCTTCGGCGAGTTCGTCGGCTATGCCTCGCCCGCCGGTCCCGCTCCGACGATGCACGTGACCGCGGTCACGGCCCGCGACGAGCCCGTCTACCACGCCATCAACGGCGCCGGCCGCGAGACCATCGTGTTGCGCAAGCACGTGCTGGAGGTGGCCGCGCTGGAGGCGGTCCGGCCGGTGACACAGATCGTCAGCGACGTGTGCATGCCGCCGGGAGGACTTCACCGGTTCCATCTGGTGATGGCGCTGTCGAAGCGGTACGAGCGTGACAACGGCATGGGCCGCAACGCCGCGCTGGCCGCGTTCGGGGCCCTCAAGGATCTCAACATGATCGTGCTGGTCGACGACGACATCGATCTGCACGATCCCGACGACGTGGCCTACGCGCTGGCCACCCGCTTCGACGCCGCGTCCGATCTGGTGGTCCTACCAGGCATGCGGGGCCACGAGTACGTGCGCACATCGCGGGCCGGGGTGGGCACGAAGGCCATCCTGGACGCTTCGGTGCCCTTCGAGAGCCGAGCCGACTTCGAGCGCATCCCGTTCGCCGCACCCTCCGGTGGCGAGCTCGATGCGGCCTACTCCGGCACCACCGTGTTGAGTTGGTTGGGAGGGGAACACGCATGAAGCTCAGCCGCGAGACGCTCGCCGACCGGCTTCAGGAGCAGCTCAAGCGCCAGATGCTGTCGGGTCGCCTGGCGCCGGGCGCGGTGATGCCGTCGGAGCGCGAGCTGCGAGAGGTGTTCGGCGTGGGTCGCACCACGGTGCGCGAGGCGCTCCAGGGCCTGGTGTCGTCGGGCTTCCTGACCCGCGAGTCGGGCCGGCTGATCGTGCAGCACCCCACCGACATCAGCCCCCGGATGCTCGACCTAGCGGCCCGGGCCTCTGACGCCTCCGTCCAGCAGGTGTTCGACGTGCGCAAGCTGCTGGAGATCCACGCGGCCGGCCTGGCCGCGGCCAACCGCACTACCGACGATCTCGCCGAGATCGCCGCGTGCCTCGGTCGCATGGACACCCAGGACGAGGCCCAGTACCACACCGCCGACCGCAGCTTCCACTGCGCGGTGGTGCGGGCGTCCCAGAACACCGTCCTGGCCGAGCTCTATGAGGCCGGCCTCGGCCTCTTCTTCCGCAAGCCGGCCTTCTGGCGGGTGTTCACCCGGGCCCCCGAGCACCGCCACCGGGTGGGTTCGGGCTACGAGGGCCACCTGCAGATACACGATGCCATCGCCCGGCAGGACGCCGACCTGGCCCGCGAGCAGATGCGGCGCCATCTGCAACAGGTCGAACGTAGCCTCCTGGCCGTGATGCACGAGACCCTCGATGTGGTGGCCTGCGAGGCCCCCGCCGTGCTGCACGAGACCGTCGACGCGGCCGAGGATCCGTCGCCGGAACCGTCCCCTACCACCTCCGGAGCTGAGGAGACAGAGAGGAAGCCATGAGACAGGGATACCGCGTGATCGACGCCGACACCCACGTCACCCCATCCGTCGAGGTGCTCGTCGACTACGGCGACCGCGAGCTCAGGGACCGGGCCGACGAGTTGACCCCCTATGTCCGGGTGACGAAGCCGACCGCGGGCCGGGGCCATCCCACCCATCCATACGGCGTTGTCCGGGTCAACCCCCAGCCCTACAACCGGGTGGCCGGGCACAAGCCCGACACCGACGTCGACACCAGGGGTGCGGGCGCCAAGGGGGCCCTCGAGGGCCGGGTTGAGAACCTGGCGGTGAAGCCCATCGCCGACGGCATCCAGCACACCAACTCCGAGGGCCGCCTGGCCAACATGGACGTCGAGGGGGTGGACGTCAACTTCATCATCCCGGGCACCTGGGCGCCGGGCAGCACCGCGCTCGACCTGAGCCTGGCCAAGGCCATGTACCGCTCCTACCACCGCTACATGGCCGACTACTGCTCGGCCGACCCCCGCCGTCTCAAGGGACTGCTGCTGGCACCGGGCGCCGATCCCGAATGGGCCGCCGACACGATCCGCGAGCACGCTGGCGATGAGTGGCTGGCCGCAGTGTGGCCGGTGCTGCCCGAGGGTCTGCCGGTGGACGATCCCGACCTGGAGCCGATCTGGCAGGCGATGGACGAGGCCGACCTGCCCATCATGCACCACAGCTTCTTCTACGAGGCGCCCTACTTCCCCGGCTACCGCGACATCTGGGGCAACGTGGCCGTGGCCCGCACCGCCGCCCATGTCTGGGGGGCGCAGAGGCTCATGGCGTACGTGCTGGTGTCGGGGATGCTGGACCGCTACCCGAATCTGCGGGTGGCCACCGTGGAGACCGGCCACGGCTGGCTGCCGCACTGGATCATCCGCCTCACCAGCCAGATCGACTACGTCAAGGGTGCCGTGCCCGCCGACCTGAAGCACACCCCCCTGGAGTACGTGCAGATGGGCCGGGTGTTCTGCGCCATCGAGCAGCACGAGGGGCCCGAGATGACCAAGGCGGTCATCGACATCCTCGGCGACGGCGTGCTCATGTACGAGTCGGACTTCCCCCATCCCGAGTGCCACTACCCGAACAGCACCGACAACGTGATCTCCTGGGGCCCCGTGATCGGCACCGACGCCCTGCGCAAGCTGATGGCCGACAACGCGGCCCGCTACCTGCGGCTGCTGTCGGTCCCCTGGGACGACGGGGCCGGTGGCAACGGACGGCACAGCAATGGACGTTGAGCAGGCGATCGAGCTCGTGCAGCAGGCCCGGGCCATCGGGGCCGAACGGGGCGTCGACGCCACTGTGGCCGTGCACGACGCCGCCGGTCATCCCCTGGTGGTCGTGCGGGGCAAGCGCTGGCACGGCCCCTACATGGCCATGGGCAAGGCCCGGCTGGCGGCTGCCTTCGCCAAGCCCACCAAGGATCTCGTGGCGCAGTGGGCCGACCGGCCCCTATTCCCCACCAGTCTCGTGGACATCATCCCTGGAGGGGTCACCGTCAATCCCGGCG
>VYBO01000014.1 GCA_009844405.1 Acidimicrobiaceae bacterium | reverse complement strand
GAGGCCGAGCAGGGTCGGCGCCACGCGAGCAGCGCGCGAGATGCTACGCGAGGCCGTGGCCCGAGCGGCCCGTGAGCGCAGCGAACAAGAGCGGCAACACAGAGGCCGAGCGGGCGCGCGTTCACAGAACTGGACGGGGCCGGGGAAACCCTGTCGCCTAGCTGGAGGTCAGGAAGTGATCAGCCGACCCCGGCGAGCGCATCGGCGCGCGAGCCGTGGACCGGGATGATCTTGTCGAACCCGCTGATCTCGAAGATCTCCCGGATCGAATCGGACAGCGAGCAGACGGCCATCTTGGCGTTCTGCTTCTGGAGCGTCTTGGCAACGAGCAGAACCACCCGCAGGCCGGCGCTGCTGATGTAGGAGATGCCTTCGAAGTCGAGCACCATCCCGGTGTCGTCCGGGCTGATGGCGGCCTCCAGTGCTTCATGGAATTCGAGGGCGTTGGCGCCGTCGACGCGACCCTCAGCCATTGCTATCAACGCTCCCCCCTGCCTGTCAGTGCTGATATTCAATGGTCCGCATCTCCTCGGTATCGCGGCCGACCTGCCTGCCGGCCGTCGCGGCTGACTGGATGACATAGTAACCGGCAAGCGCGGCGCGCGCCTACCGAGCCGTCGCAGCCGAACCGCGTGACGGCCCTTTCCGGCAGCCTGCTCGCGGGACTCCCGACCCGGCCCGACGACGCCCGACGGAGTACTGTCGTGCCGCCATACCGGCAATGAACAATGCGGGAGGGATCGAGTGCTGCTGGATGTATTCCTCCCGATCGGGCTGCTCATCGTGGTGGCCAAGCTGCTGGAGGGCGCGCTCAGCCGCTTCGGCCTGAGTTCGATCATCGCCTACACGCTGACGGGGGTGCTGCTCGGTCCGTCCACCGGGATCGTCGAGCCGAACCACGACCTGAACCTGTTCTTGGAGATCGGCATCTTCGTGCTCTTCTTCCTCGTCGGGCTGGACGAGATCGACGTTCCCGGCTTCGTGGCCACCATGCGGGGGCGGTACTTCGCGGCGGCGATCATCTCGGTGCTCATCTCGCTCGTGGCCGCCCTCTCAGTCACATCGGACATCTTCGGAGTCGATCTCGAGCTCGGGCTCGCATTCGACGAGGCCCTGGCCCTGGCCGGGATCCTGTCGCTGTCGAGCCTCGGCCTGGCGGCCAAGGTGCTGTCGGACGCCGGTACGCTCAAGCAGCCCATAGGGCTGAAGATCTTCACCATCGTGGTCATCGCGGAGATCGCTTCCCTGCTCGTCGTGGGATTCACCATCGGGGAGCACGGCCACGACCTGAGCGCGGTCACAGTCTTGACGCTGCTCGGCAAGATCATCGCCTTCGTCGTGGTGGCATGGCTGCTGTCGGCGAAGGTCCTGCCGGTCGTCATCGTCTCGCTGCAGCGCGTCTTCAATGTGCCCGAACTGTCCTTCGGCCTGCTGCTCGGAGGCCTGTTCCTGGTCGTGGTGGGCGCCGAGAACATGGGGCTGCACGGCACCATCGGAGCGCTGCTGTTCGGCGCGGCCCTGTCAGGACTGTCGCAGGGAGTGCGCGACGACATCATGCCGGGCATGCGGAGCGCCTCGGAGGGCTTCTTCGTCCCCCTCTTCTTCGCCTCGGCCGGCCTTCACTTCGACCTCTCCTTCATGGATCTGGCCCCTGCGACTGCGGCAGCGCTGGTTTTGGTTCCGCTGGCGGGCAAGTTCGCCGGGGCCTTCATCGGCACCTATGTCACCCGGATCGACGCTCCGTTCGCGCTGGCGACCGGTCTGATGTCCAAAGGCGTGGCCGAGATCGCCTTCCTGCTCGTGCTCCTCGAGAGCGGCACCATCCCCAAGGAGATCTTCTCGCTGCTGGTGCTGACCATGTTCGGATACATCCTGTTCATGCCGGCGATCCTGAACTTCGCGGTCAAGCGGGCGGTGCTGCCGGACCATCCCTCTCTCCCCGAGACGGTGACGCCGTCCTTCGCCCGCTACGCGCTCGATGGCGTCAAGGTCCGCACCGTGCTGGACGCCACCCGCGAGTATCCGGGCTCCGAGACGTCGGTGGTGGACTTCATCGACGCCTGGACGGTGCCCAACCAGCACGACTACCTGGTGGTCGATGACGGCAAGGTGTCGGGGATCGTCTCGACGGGCGGGCTCCGCTCCGTTCGCCGGGGCGCCGATGCCGCCGCCACGCTCGGCGAGGTGATGAGGGCCAGCACGCTGACCGCCCAGCCCGAGGAGCCGATCCACGATGCGCTGGAGCGGATGGCCGGCGCCCCGCAGACGGTGATCCCGGTGGCGGACCCGGAGTCGGGACACTTCTTGGGATCGGTCACGAGTGCGGACGTGAGCCACCTGGTGGTGCTCATGGACGAGATCCAAGCGGAGCTCGAGCGGATGGAGGCCGAGGAGCCCTGAAGGGCTGAGGGCGAGCGCGGATTGATCGGCGGCCAATCGCGGCGCGGGGTGGTCATTTCCGCTCTTGTTCGCTTTGCTCACGGGCCGCTCGGGCCACGGCCCCGCCCCGTATGGGCCGGGTCGCCCGTCTATCCGCGGGGCCTCTGAGCCTCTATGTCGGCTGCCCGTACACGAGCGGGAACCTCTCGTCGTCGGCTGGGTATGTGCCCGGCACTGCGCTGGTGTCGTCCTGGGTGACGGTGGGATCGCAGCCCGGGTGCGGGTACCAGGCGGCGTCGTCGCCCAGCCACCGGGTGGACAGCGCGACCCGGCGTTCGGGACCGGTGTTGGCGGGCGAGCCGTGGATGATCCAGGCCGAGAAGAAGATGGCGTCGCCGGGCTCGACGTCGAACCCGACGATCTCGAAGGGGCAGTCGGAACGGGCGCGGGCTGCCTCGATGTCCGGCATGGGCTCGCCCTTGAAGTCCTCGGTCCAACCACCCTGGCCGTCGAACGGCGTCGGGGCGTAGTACGCGTCCCAACGGTGCGAGCCTCTCACGAACTCGAGCGAACTGTGGCTCACCCGGCTGCTGGTGGCCGCCACCCACGCCGACACGATCTGCCTGCCCAGGAAGGGCCAGTAGGGAATGTCCTGGTGCCACGGCGTGGGCGCCGACGTGAGGGGCTCCTTGACCAGCAGGTGGTCGAAGTAGAAGCGCATCCTCTCGGAGCCGGTGAGCGAGGCGGCCATCGCCGCGATGGGCGACGAGAACACGAAGTCCCGGATCACCGGCGCGTACTGCCAGCGGTACCGGGTGGTGAACAGGCGCCCGGTGGCCGCGCCAGGGTTGGTGTCGGTCACCCATGGCCCGCCGTCGGCCAGTTGACTCCGGGCGTCCTCGAGGATCCGGTCGATCCACTCCTCGCCCACCGCGCCGGGCACCTTCACGACGCCGTCGGCGTCGAAGGCAGACCGCATCTCCGGCGTGATCACCGCCGACGTTGTGCCTGGTCGCGGCACCCTCGCCTTCCCGCGAATCCGGTGGCCTGCATCTCCGGCGTGATCATGGCTGACATTGTGCCGCCTGCGGCGCCGTTCCCGCCGCTGGGCCGACAGGCCGACCGCCCCCGCCGGGCCGGCGCAGCGCGGGTGACCGCCGCTGAGCGCTCGTCCCCGCCACCTCGCCAGCCGCCTCCGATCACGCCCGGTTCCTCACCCCCGGCCGACGTTCTCGGGCCATTCGACTCTGCGGAGCGGCCCGCCTGACGGCGGTTGCCGCGATCTTCTCGCAAAGCTGCGCCCGCTCTGTCTGTTCGATGACGTAGTCGGCCAAAATGGGCCGGGCCTGGTCGATGGCGCCAAGCGACTCCGCCGTCCGGCGCAGCGCGTCGGGAAGCCCGGCAGCGAGTTCCTCGAATCGTCGGGCGGTGGCCGACTCGCCGAGGCCCAACGCGCCCGCGAACCGGATGAGGGCCTCGGCACGATCGGCGGCGCCGATGCGGTAGTCGCTTCCGATCTTCATGGCGACGCGCAGCTCGGAAATCGGAGTCCGTCGCCGATGCGGCAGCCAGGTACAGGCGTCGCACAGCGGAGCGAGGGCCCGGTTGCCACCGGCAAGCAGGACCGAGAAGTTCTTGGAGGCCCCGCGGACAGGCGGGCGACCCGGCCCATACGGGGCGGGGCCGTGGCCCGAGCGGCCCGTGAGCGAAGCGAACAAGAGCGGAAATGACCACCCTGCGACGCGATTGGCCGCCGATCAATCCGCGCTCGCTCTTGGAGTGGGCGTCGTTGTGGACGACCAACCACTGCACAATCAGCATGTCGCGTAGCTGGTCGACGGCCGATCCGGCCCCGGACAACCCGACGACCCGTCTCAGCAGCGCCGCCGCGTCTGCCGGGGACGGGCCTCCGTCGCGCTGGCACTTGTGGTCCGGGTGCAGCCCCGACGCCTGGCAGAGATCCTCCTGGTGGACGCGCACAAGCCGCCCGCCGCGAGGCGCCCTGTCGTATCGTGCGACCACGATCGCCTCGAGGTCGCCGTGGCGGATCACGCCCGTCGGGGGACCCGCAGGCCGAGGCGGCGGGCCGTGGCCATCGTCACATGCTCCATCAGCGCCTCGTGCTGATGGAGCTCTTGGCGGGTGATCTTGATGATGTGGCTCGTGGGCTCGGCGCCCCACGGCAGCACCCAGCCCGACGGAGTGCGGCGCAGAGCGATCTTGGGCTGCATCCCGGCGAGGCTGGAGCCTCCAGCCGGGTCGTACCCTCCGGGCCTGTACGCGGGATCACGGCGGATCTCCCCGAGGCACTCGACCACCTGGTCATCGTTGAGGAGGTGAAGCCCACCCCGGCCCGCGAGCAGGTCGTCGGTGCGGTCGGGCGGGCCGAACTGCACGGCTCCGGCGCAGTCCTCGCCGATAGGGGTGCCGAGCAGGTCCAGGGGCCGCGACTTGTGGATGCCGTAGCGCACCCGCATCGAGTCGAGCACACGTCCGTCGTGAGGCAGCAGCCCAGACAGCCAGTTCGCCAGAGCTCGGCCGGAATGCTCGGCGCGCTCGGGCGTGTACGCCGGCCCGCACCGGTCCGTGTTCGGCAACCCTGTCGCGCGTTCGCTGGAGGTAGTCGGCCCACTCGATCTGATGCAGAGCGGCGAAGTGCATACGGATCTGCCCGATGACCCCGAAGATATAGAGCAGACCGACATCGGGTTCGATGAGCGCCACAACTTCCTCCTCGTCGAGGTCGTATGGCTCAAGCACAGCAAGCCGGTCGGCGAGGTATGCCTCCTGCAGCTTGCGGTCGCGGTTCAGCTCGTCGAGGAACTTCTGGACGTAGTACAGGCTCATCGCACTTCAGCGTAGGCCGGATGCGGGGGTTGCGGATCCCTAATCCTTCATCTACAGTGCATTTCATGCTTATTGCATTGATCTCCATTCTAGGCTCAGGCCTGCTGGGGATCATCGCGGTGCTGATGCACCACCTGCTGAATCAGAACGCCCAACGAGCCGAGGAACACAAGGTGGCCATGGCCGCAATCGCTCGACTCGGTGAGCGAGCCGCGGCGATGCACCAGGAAGCCATGAACGCCGTCGCTCGACAAGGCGAGCAGGCCACCGCGATGCACCAGGAAGCCATGGCCGCAATCGCTCGACTCGGTGAGCGAGCCGCGGCGATGCACCAGGAGGCCATGAACGCCATCGCCAAGGCGACGTCCGACCTCACCGCTCACACCGAGGCTCTCCAACGCGGCGCCGCGGCCTCCACGGCACAGCAAGGCGAGCGCATCGCCGCACTTGAATCTGCCGCCGGGCTGCGTGCGGCCGTCTCAGCCTGACGGCAGGCCAGCAACGCTCGATCGGGCCAAGGGAGCCAGTCCGCTCGGGCCAAGAAGTCGGCAACGGCGCCTGAGGCGACTCGGACGAGAGCTTCGCTGGAGATCTCGAAGACAAGTCTCGGGTGTTCCGGCCGCGGCCCACACGTGCTCATATTCCAGCAGCGTGGCATCGACGACAGTGCGCAGTGGTCGGCTCTGGCCGAACGGGGCGTTCCCCTATCGCGTAGCCGGTCGAGTCCCTGACGGAGTCGGCATCGGCTCATGCCATCGAGCCGCCGAGGACACGGCCCGAGGCGGCCGTGTCGACGCGTTTCTTGCCCGAGGTCAGCGCAAGCACCGGCTCGCCCGTCGCACTCGAAGAACAGCGACTTCACGATCTGGCCCAGCTCGCAGCCCACCGCGGCGGCCGCCTCGACGGCTGTGCGGGTGCACTGGGGAAGATGCCGAACGTCTATGTCGAGGCCCAACTCGACCGCCGCAGCATCGAACCGCTGCCGAGCGTTCGTCGTAGCCCCCAGCTCGAGTCGGCGGCGGACTACAGCCCCGCCGCCGTGCTGGACAGGGACTCCAGCACGCCGGGGACCACGCCCATGGCCACCGTCAACAGCACCGCGACCACGATGACCGCTCCTGCGCCGATGCCGATTGCGGGCTTGGACGCTTGCTCGGCTGTGTCGGCTTCGTCACCGGGGTCGCGGAAGTACATGGCCACCACCACCCGCAGGTAGGCGAAGGCTGCGACCACTGCGCTCACCATGGCCACCACCGCCAGCCAGTACGAGCGGGCCTCGACCGCCGCGGCGATGACCGAGAACTTGGCCACGAAGCCCGACGTGAAGGGCACGCCGGCCTGGGCCAGCAGCAGGATGGTCAGCCCTAGCGCCAGCGCCGGTCGGCGGGTGCCCAGGCCGGCCAGGGTGTCCAGGCCGGTGCGGTCGTCGCGTTGGCCCGACAGCACGGCCACCACCGTGAAGCTGCCCACCGCGACCGGGGCGTAGGCGGCCAGGTAGAACAGCACCGCGGCCACGCCCTCATCGGAGGCGGCCTGCACGCCGACGAGGATGAAGCCGGCGTGCGAGATCGACGAGTAGGCGAGGATGCGCTTGGCATCGCTCTGGACGGCGGCCAGGACCGATCCGACCGCCAGGGTGGCGCACGCCAGCGCGAACACGGCCGGCCGCCAGTCGTCGGCCCGGGTGCCCAGCGCCTCCACGAAGACCCGGATCAGTGCAGCGAATCCGGCCGCCTTCACCGCCGACGCCATGAGCGCTGTCACCGGCGTCGGCGCGCCCACGTAGGTGTCGGGCGCCCAGGCATGGAACGGGGCGGCGGCCACCTTGAAGCCCAGGCCCACCAGCAGCATGGCCAGGCCGGCCAGCAGCATCCCGTCGCGCAGCACGATGTAGGTGTCGAGATAGCCGGCGATCCCGTCCAGGTTGGTGGTGCCGGTCGCGCCGTAGACCAGGGCGATGCCGAACAGCAGGAACGCGGTGGAGAAGGCGCCCAGGACGAAGTACTTGAGACCGGCCTCCAGCGACTCGAGCCGGCGCAGGTTGAGCGCGGCCATCACATAGGCCGCGATGGACATGGTCTCCAGCCCCAGGAACAGCACGATGAGATCGGCCGCCCCGGCCATGACCACCGCGCCGGCCGCAGCCAGCAGGGCCAGCACGCACAGTTCCGCGCTGGCGACGCCGACGCGCCGGCAGTAGCGGGGAAGGGTCGGGGCGGCGAGCGCCACCGAGCCCAGCACCACCGCGGCCACGAACAGCGCTATCCGGTCCATCACCAACTGTCCGCCGAAGGCTTCGACGTCCGCGTCCCGCTGCCACAGCACTGCGACCGAGACGAGGCCGGCCACCGCCACCGCGAACGTCCACACCGCGTCCAGCACCGCCGGCACGAGAACCTGCGCGGGCAGGTGCGAACCAGACGCGTCGGGACGGGGTTCCTCCCGCTCTTGTTCGCTGCGCTCACGGGCCGCTCGGGCCACGGCCTCGCCCGTATGGACCTGCTTCGCTCGCCTTCCTGCTCGGCCTCCAGGCCGGCTCGGCACCAGCGAGCGGACCATCAGCAACACCAGCGCGCCCGCGGCGGGCAGGAGCACCGGCAGCAGGCCCGCCCAGTCGACGGAAGGCGTCCGCACCGGAAGCTGCGCCAGCACCGTGCCCATCATCCGCCTTCCTCGCTGTGTTCGGCACCGCCGCCGCTGTGGTCGCCACTGTCGCCGCCGTTGTGCTCGACCTTGCCCGTCGAGCGGGCCAGGTCCTCGAGGCTCACTGAGGGATGCACGTCGGCTACGGGCTCGGCGAAGCCCGACACGTTGTCCTCCACGTGGGCGATGATGGCGTCCACCGCCGGCTCGATCCGCTCGATCACCGGCTTGGGATAGACGCCCATGAACACGATGGCCGCGACGAACGGCACCATCACCAGGCCCTCACGCCAGCGCAGGTCGGGAATCTCCGCGTTGGCGCCGGAGGCCGGGCCGTGGAACACCCGCTGGTACGCCCACAGCAGGTACACCGCGGCCAGGATCACACCCGCGGCCGCGACCACCGCCCACCAGCGGTGGGCGTTGAAGGCGCCGAGGAGCACCAGCAGCTCCCCCACGAACCCGTTGAGACCCGGCAGCCCGACCGACGACAGCATCACCACCATGAACACCGCGGCCAGCAGCGGCGCCGGCTTCTGCAACCCGCCGAGCTCGGAGATCTCGCGGGAGTGGCGGCGCTCGTAGATCATGCCCACCAGCAGGAACAGCGCCCCGGTGGACACGCCGTGGTTGACCATCTGCAGCACGCCGCCGGTGAGGCCCTCGGTGTTGAGCGCGAACGTGCCGATCACGATGAAGCCGAGGTGGGCCACCGAGGAGTAGGCCACGAGCCGCTTGAGGTCCCGCTGCATGGCCGCGGCGATGGCGCCGTAGACGATGCCGATCACCCCCAGCGTGATCATGAGCGGCGCGAAGTACACCGACGCCTCCGGGAAGAGGTACAGGCCGAAGCGCACCAGTCCGTAGGTGCCGAGCTTCAGCATCACCGCGGCCAGGATCACCGAGCCGGCGGTGGGCGCGTTGGTGTGGGCGTCGGGGAGCCAGGTGTGCACCGGGAACAGCGGTACCTTTACCGCGAAGGCCAGCGCGAAGGCCAGGAACAGCCAGCGGGCCGTGTTGGTGGCCAGGACCTGCGACTCGGCGATGGCGGTCAGGTCGAAAGTCACCGCGCCGCCCACCGCCGAGGAGTGCAGGAAGGCCAGGGCCACGATGGCCACCAGCATCAGGGCCGAGCCGAACATGGTGAACAGGAAGAACTTGATGGCCGCGTAGGCCCTCCGGCCGTGGCCCCAACCGCCGATCAGGAAGTACATGGGCACCAGCACGATCTCGAAGAAGACGAAGAACATGACCAGGTCGAGGGCCAAGAACGTGCCCAGGCAGCCGGCCTCCAGCACGAGCATCCAGGCGTAGTAGGGCTTGGGCGAATGCTCGGCGTCCACGCCGACGATGGCCAGCGGGAAGATCAGCGCGGTCATCACCACCAGGAAAAGCGACAGCCCGTCCACCCCGACCTGCCACGAGACGCCCCAGCCCGAGATCCACTCGTACTGCTGCCAGAACTGGAAGACCGCCGCGGAGCCGGCGTCGAACTCGGCGAGCACCCACACCGCCAGAACCGCGGAGGTCGCCGAGGCCACCAGCGCGACCGGCTTGAACAGGTCGGGCCGGTTGCGGGGCATGGCCAGCAGCACCAAGGCCCCTGCCGCCGGGACCAGCACCAGCACGGTCAGGGCGGCCGGGAAGGACGTCGAAGCCAGCGCGCTCATCTAGAAGCTCGTCCTTACTAGGAACCAGACCAGCAGCGCGACCGCGCCGGCCGCGGTCAGCAGCGCGTACGACCGGACGAAGCCCGATTGCACCCGCCGCAGCACGGCGCCGCCGGCCCGCACCGAGCGGCCCACGCCGTCCACCGCGCCGTCCACCACGTTGGCGTCGAAGGCGGCGACCCCCTCGAAGGCCCGCCGCCCCGGTCCGCCCACGAACCGGGTCCACGCCTCGTCGACGTAGAAGGCCCGGGCCGCGGCCGGCAACTCCACCCGGCTGGCCGGCAGCCGGTGCTGCAGGTACACCGCCGCCGCGCCCGCGATCCCGATGGCCGCGCCGGCCATCGACACCAGCGCCAGCAGCCACTGGGCCCCGCCGCCCAGGCCAAGGTGGGCCTCGTTGCCGAACAGCGAGGGCTCCAGCCACGCCCCCATGAAATGAAGGTCCTTGGTGAACGGCAGGTTGAGTCCTCCGGCCACGACCGCAGCTGCGGCCAGCATCACCAGCGGCGCGGTCATCAGCCGCGACGGCTCATGGGGGTGGGCGTCGCTTGAGTGTCGGGCCTCGCCGTAGAAGGTCATGAACACCAGCCGGCTCATGTAGAACGCGGTCAGGACCGCAGTGACGATCCCCACCAGCCACAGCGCCGGGCTGGCGTCCCATGCGTAGGCCAGGATCTCGTCCTTGGACCAGAACCCCGCGAACGGGGGAACCCCGGCGATGGCCAGCCAGCCCACGATGAAGGTGACGGCAGTGACCGGCATGGCGGCCCGCAACGCCCCGTAGCGGCGCATGTCCTGGTCGCCGTCGAGGGCGTGGATGACCGAGCCGGACCCCAGGAACAGCAGCGCCTTGAAGAAGGCGTGGGTCACCATGTGGAAGATGGCGGCCACGTAGGCACCGGTGCCGACGGCCAGCATCATGTAGCCGAGCTGGCTGATCGTCGAGTAGGCCAGCACCTTCTTGATGTCGTTCTGGGCCATGGCCGCACCCGCCGCGAACAGGGCGGTGGCCACGCCGACCCAGGCGATCACGTCGGGCGCCCAGGCGTCGGCTACCGCGATCAGCGGGTTGACCCGCACCATCAGGTAGACGCCGGCCGTGACCATGGTGGCCGCGTGGATGAGCGCCGACACCGGGGTGGGGCCGGCCATGGCGTCGGGGAGCCAGATGTGGAGGGGAAGCTGGGCCGACTTCCCGGCCGCGCCCACAAAGAGCAGGATCACGATGGCGGTCGCGGTGGTCGACGACAGCGAGCCGGCCTGGCCGAACAGATCCAGGTAGCGCACCGACCCCAGCGCGCCGAAAGCCCAGAACATGGCCAGCATGAAGCCCCAGTCGCCCACCCGGTTGGTGATGAAGGCCTTCTTGCCCGCGGTGGCGTTGGCCTCGTCGGTGAACCAGAACGAGATGAGCAGGTAGGAGCACACCCCCACCCCCTCCCAGCCCAGGAAGGTGAGGGCCAGGCTGTCGCCCAGCACCAGCACCAGCATCGAGAAGGCGAACAGGTTGAGATAGACGAAGAACTTCGAGAAGTCGCCGTCGCCGTGCATGTAGCCGATGGCGTAGAGGTGGATGAGGGCCCCCACCCCGGTGACGAACAGCGCCATCGTCACCGACAGCGGATCGACGAGCAGGCCGGCGTCTACCGAGAAGTCGCCGGCCGGGATCCACTCGAACAGGGTGACCACGAAGCGGCGCTCGGCCGGGTCGCGGCCCATCAGGCTGAAGAAGACAGCCACGGACGTCACGAAGGAGCCGGCCATGGCCGCCGTCGCCAACCAGCCCGCTCGGGGCTCGCCGAGGCGGCGGCCCAGCGCCAGCAGCACGGCGAAGCCGGCCAGCGGGAAGGCGCAGATGAGCCAGGCGGCCTCGATCATCTCAGCCCTTCAAGAGCGAGACGTCGTCGGCGGTCGCGCCGGAGCGCCGCCGGTTGATGGCCACTACCAGTGCGAGACCGATCACCACCTCGGTGGCCGCCACCACCAGCACGAAGAACACCGCGACCTGACCGCCCACGTCGTTGAGCCCGGCACCGAGGGCCACGAAGGCCACGTTCACCGCGTTGAGCATCAGCTCCACGCACATGAACATCACCAACGGGTTGCGCCGCACCAGCAGGCCGGCGCCGCCGATGGCGAAGAGCGCGACCGACAGCGCCAGGTACCAGCCCACAGCGAGTCCGGCCAGGTCCATCACGCGTCTCCAGAGGCCGAGCGGATAGGCCGACTGAGCGTGGGCGCCACGCCGGCCGCGGAGCGAGGCCGTGGCCCGAGCGGCCCGTGAGCGAAGCGAACAAGAGCGGGAATCATGGGGCCGCGCCGGCCGTCTCGGACGCGTCGGAGCGGGACGCCCGTCTGGTCAGGACGACCGCGCCCACCACGGCCACGGTCAGCAGGGCCGCGGTGATCTCCACCGCGAAGGCGAACTCACCGAACAGCACCCGGCCCATGCGCTCGATGTCGGTGGCGTCGCCGTCGAGCGACCGCTCACCGCCGGCGCGGCGCAGCCCGGTGAGCACGTCAGCGCCGGTGATGACGACCGCTCCAAGCACCGCGGCCAGGGCCGCACCGACGACGGCGGCCAGCGGACGCTGCCCGAAGATGGGCTCGATCCTCAGTTCCTCGGCCTTGTCGACGCCCAGCAGCATGATGACGAACAGGAAGAGGATCACGATGGCACCGGCGTACACGACCACCTGGACCGCGGCCAAGAAGTGAGCGTCGTTCAGCACGAACAGCACGGCCACGCCCACCAGGGTCTGCACCAGGAACAGGGCGGCGTGCACGGGGTTGCGGCTGGCCACCACGCCGATCGCGCCGGCCAGGATGATCACCGCCGAGACGACGAACACCGCCTCAGCCATTAGACGGCTCCTCCCCAGCATCGGCGGGCTCAGCGTCACGCACGCCGTAGCCGAGCTCGCCCGACCAGGCCACCTCGCCCACATAGCGCTGATCGCCGGAAGCCGACGTGGCCCGCATCCAGCCGGAGGTCAAGGCGTCGTCGCCCTCCCGCCAGTCCTCCCACGGCATCCGGCGGGGCCGGCCGTCGTCGTCCACCAGCAGCTCGTCCTTGGTGTAGATGGCGTCGTCGCGGCTGGTGAACGAGAACTCGAAGAGCTTCGACTCGGTGATGGCCTGGGTGGGGCAGGCCTCCACGCACAGATCGCAGTGGATGCAGCGCAGGTAGTTGATCTCGTACACGTAGCCGTAGCGCTCGCCCGGCGCGACCGGATCGTCGGGATCGTTGTCGGCGCCGCGCACGTAGATGCAGTCGGCCGGGCACACGCCCGCGCACAGCTCGCAGCCGATGCACTTCTCCATGCCGTCGTCGTAGCGGTTGAGCACGTGGCGACCGTGCAGTCGCTCCGGCTTGGGCCGCTTGACGTCGGAGGGCGAGTCGTCGAAGCCGCCCCGGTAGTCGGTGGTGACCCGGGGCAGGAACAACTGGCGCAGGGTGACGGCGAAACCGTGCAGGTAGCCCATGTCAGGCCCTCTCCTCGACAGGGTCGGAAGGCTCGTCGGCGCGGGCGGCCTCGCGGTCACGGGCACGGCGTCCGCTTCGCACCGCCCGGACCAGCAGAAGGGCCGCTCCGGCGAACACCAGCAGCGAAACGACGGTGACCGCGGCCTCGTTCCAGCCGCGCTCGCGGCCAACCTCCAAGGCGGTGAGGAACAGGAACCAACCCAGCGCCACCGGTATGAGCGCCTTCCATCCAAGGTCCATGAGCTGGTCGTAGCGGAACCGGGGCAGCGTGGCCCGCATCCACACGAAGCAGAACAGCAGCACGAACAGCTTCAGGAAGAACCAGACCACGCCCCACGCCCAAGCAATGCCGACGCCGCCCACCTCGCTCACCAGCACCGGGCCGGCCGGTCCGCCGAAGAACAGGGTGACGATGATGGCCGACATCGTGATGGTGTTCATGAACTCGGCCAGGAAGAACAGCGCGAAACGGATGGACGAGTACTCTGTGTGGAAGCCGCCCACGAGCTCCTGCTCGGCCTCGACCAAGTCGAACGGCGGGCGGTTCAGTTCGGCCGTGCCCGCGATCATGAACACGATGAAAGGCACCAGTCCGGTGACGATCACGTTCCAGCGGGGGACGATGCCGAAGTAACCCTCGGCCGCCTGCGCGACCACCATGTCGTGGGTTGACAGCCCCCCGGTCACCAGCACGATCGATGCCACCGCCAGACCCAGCGCGGCCTCGTAGCTCACCATCTGCGCCGACGCCCTCACCGATCCCAGCAGGGGGTACTTGGACCCCGACGACCACCCGGCCAGCATCACCCCGTAGACGGCGACCGAACTCATGGCCAGGAACAGCAGGATCCCGATCGGCGGGTCGGCCACCTGGAGGTACGTGGTGCGGCCCCACCACTCGACCTGGCCACCGTTGTTGAAGTCCCCGCCCAGGGGGACGATGGCGAACGCCAGGAAGGCCGGGATGAGCGAAAGGTACGGCGCCAGCTTGAACACGAACCGGTCCGACCGGTCCGGCACCAGGTCCTCCTTGAAGAAGAGCTTCGTACCGTCGGCGAGGGTCTGAAGGATGCCGAAAGGCCCGGCGATCGTGGGCCCGAACCGCTGATGCATCCCTCCCAGCAGCTTGCGCTCGAACCAGATCATCAGCATCACGGCCACCAGCAGGAAGCCGAAGGCCACCACTGCCTTGGCCAGCGTCAACACGACCTCGACCAGGCCGATGTCGCCAGCCAGCATGGGATCGGCGGCCAGCACGAGGATGCCGCTCATCGGGCTTCCACTGTGACCATCGTTACGTCGGTGCCCGCGGCAATGAGCGAGTTGGCCGGCGAGCCGGGCGCCAGCCAGTGGACCTTCAGCGAGCCCGCCGGCACGCCGGCGTCGGTGACCAGAGTCGCCTCGATGTGACCGAAGTCGGAGACGATCCGCACCGCGGCTCCCTCACCCGGACCGCCTGCGTCGAGGTCGGCCGGATTGATGCGGGCGGACGCGGCTGGGGCCAGGCCTTGGCTCGACGGGCAGTGACGCAGCATTGTGCCGTCGTCGTACATGGTGCGGGTGGCCACCAGCAGGAAGGCGCCCTCGGGTACTTCCTCGAGTGAGGTCTCCCGGCCGGCGGGTCCTGTCGCAGGCCGCCCCCCGGCCTCGCCGGTCGCGCCGGGGCGCGTAAGGAGCACTCCTTCGACGGGACTCGCGTCAAGAGCCTCTTCGGTGAGCGAGGCGTGGACTTCGGAGACTCTGGCCAGTTCTTCTCTGATGGACTCGGGCGAGTCGAGACCCTCGGCCGAGCCGGGCTCGAGTCTCTCGGCCAGGTCGGCTGCGATCATCCAGTCGGGACGGGCCGTTCCCGGCGGGGTGACCTTGCGGCTCATCGGGCTGACCCGGCCCTCCAGGTTGGTGAAGGTGCCGTCGCATTCGGTCGGACCGGCGGCCGGGAGCACGATGTCGGCCGCCAGCGAAGCCGAGTCATTCACGAACAGGTCGACCGCCACAACGAGGGACGCTCCCCTCAGGCCCCTGTACGCGAGATCGCGGTCGATGAAGTCGTTGAGGGGATCGGCGCCGACCAGCACGAGCACGTCGACGTCCCCGCGGGCGGCTGCCCTCAGAACACCGGCCGCGTCCAGTCCCGCGGCCGCAGGCAACCGGGGCCACGCGCCGCCCACGGCCCCAACGGCTCCGCCACTCTCGGTGGCCTCAACCGCCCCGGCATGCTCGACGGCCTCGGCATCGCCGGCAGGCTCGGTGTCCTTGACCCGTATGCCACCACCGGGCAGCAGGCCCGGGGCCAAGCCCGCTTCCAGAGCGCCGAGCACATTGCCTCGCCGCAGCGCGGGCAGGAAGCGCACCGACGGCAGCGCCGAGAGCTCCGCCGCGGCCGCCTCAACCACCTCAGCGCCCTCGGCCAGCGAGGCCCGGCCCAGTAGCACGGTCACCTCGCCGGCCGCGCCCGCCAGGGCCAGGGCGGCCGACTTGATGCTCTCAGCATCGACGCCCAGAGCGGCTCCAGCGGTCTTCAGCAGCTCTCGCAGCTCGTCGACCTCTGAGAACTCTGCACCCGCGGTGACCTCGTCCAGCATCTCGCCGGATTCGGCGGCGGCCAAGACCTTCGGCTCGGTCGCCAGCACCAGGGTTCGGGCCAGTGCCGCGGTCGTGCCGGGGAAGGGACGCAGGGAGTGCTTGGCCAGGTGTGACAGACCGGTGGCGTGCGGCGTGACTTCCACCAGCTTCACGCCGTCGTTGATTGCGGCATGGCGCAGCCTCAGGTACAGGGTGCCCAGCTCCTCCTTGGGGTCGGGGCCGATCAGTACCACGGTGCCGCCGGGCCGGCAGGCATCGTCGATGGTGGCTCTGGGCAGGGCGAGGAGCATCGCGGGGTCGAGGCCGTCGCCGAGCTGGGCGTCGACGTTGTCGGTGCCGATCACTCCCTTGGCCAGCTTGGCCCACATGTACTGGGCCTCGTTGTTGAGCCGGGCACCGCCCAGCACGGCCACACGCTCCGGCGGCACCGCGCCCACCGCGCCGGCGATCCGGTCGAGAGCCTCGCCCCAGCCTGCCTCCCGCCACTCCGAGGCCCCACCGCCTGCTGCGTCCCTCAGCATCGGCGCGGAGAGGCGCTCAGCGCTGTTGAGAGCCTCGAAGCCGAAGCGCTCCTTGTCCGTCAGCCAGCCCCAGTTGACGGCGTCGGCGTCGGCGCCCAGCACCCGCAGCACCCGGTTGCGCGACGCCTGCACCGCCACCCTGGCTCCCACGCTGTCGACCCAGGCGGTGGACAGCGTCTCGGTGAGATCCCAGGGCCGCGCCTTGAAGCGGTACGGCGCGGCGGTCAGCGCGCCCACCGGGCAGATCTGCACGGTGTTGCCCGAGAAGTACGAGGCGAACGGCTCATCGGGGAAAGTGTTGACCTCGGTGTGGTTGCCGCGGCCCATGAAGTGGATCAGGGCGTCGCCGGCCACCTCGTCGGCGAAGCGGGTGCAGCGGTCGCAGAGTATGCAGCGCTCCCTGTCGAGGTAGACGGTCTCGCTGATGGCGATGGGCTTGGCGAAGTGGCGCTTCTCCTCCACGAAGCGGGTCTCCCCCGGCCCGTACGCCATGGTCTGATCCTGCAGGGGGCACTCGCCGCCCTTGTCGCATACCGGGCAGTCGAGCGGGTGGTTGATGAGCAGGAACTCGAGCACGCCGTCCTGGGCCTTCTTGGTGACCTCGGACTCGGTCGACACCTTCATGCCCTCCGACACCGGCACCATGCACGAGGGCTGCAGGGCGAAGCCGCGCCCGGTGTCCACCTCGACCAGGCACATGCGGCACATGCCCACCGGGCTCATCCGCGAGTGGTAGCAGAACCGGGGGATGTAGGTTCCGCTGCGCTCGCAGGCCTCGATCAGCATCTCGCCCGGCTTGGCGTCGACCGTCGCACCATCGACCTCGATCTCCACGCCAGCCTGGGGCTCTGTCGCGGTCACGACGCGGCCCCTGCGACGGCCACCTCGATGGGGATGGGGTCGCGACGGGTTATCTTGGCCTCGTACTCGTGGCGGAAGCGCCGGATGGTGGACACCACCGGCGCCACTGCCGACGGCCCGAGCGGGCAGATCGTGGTCTGGCGGGGCGGGAACGGCACCGCCTCCTGGCCGTTGTGGGCGGCTACCGGGTAGGGGCCGGGGCTGATGTTGTCGCCCATGTCGAGCAGCAGGTCGATGTCGGAGGGCCGCCCGTCCCCGTCGAGGATGCGGCGCAGGATCTGCTCCAGCCAAGTGGTGCCCTCGCGGCACGGCGTGCACTTCCCGCACGACTCACGGGCGAAGAACTTGACTACCCGCCAGGCGGCCTTCACCGCGTCGGTGGTGTCGTCCATGATCACGATGGCGCCCGACCCGAGCATCGACCCGGCCGCGCCCACCGGCCGCGCCTCCAGCGGCAGGTCCAGGTGCTCGGCGAAGAACCAGGGCGCCGAGCCCCCGCCGGGGATGAACATCTTCAACTCGTGACCGTCGCGGATCCCCTGGCAGAAGTTGTCGCCGTAGATCAACTCCTGGAAGGTGGTCACCCCGTGCTCGACCTCGTACACCCCGGGGCGGCGCAGATGGCCCGACACCGCGAACATCCGCGTGCCCGGCGACGATTCCGACCCGTACTGGCGGTAGGCGTCGGACCCGTTGACCATCAGCCAGGGCAGGTTGGAGAGGGTCTCGACGTTGTTGACGATGGTGGGCTGGCCGTAGAGGCCGACCGCGGCCGGGAAGTACGGCGGCTTGAGACGGGGCATGCCCCGGCGGCCCTCAAGGCTCTCGATCAGTGCGGTCTCCTCGCCAACGATGTAGGCCCCCGCGCCCCAGGCCATCACGATGTCCACCGAGAAGTCCGTCCCACAGATGCCGCGGCCCACGTAGCCGGCCTCGTAGGCCTCGTTCAGGGCGGCCGCGATGCGCTCCTGGGCCACAGCCATCTCGCCCCGCACATACAGGAAGCACTGCTGCAGGCCCAGCGCGTAGCAGGCGATCAGGCACCCCTCGATGAGTTGGTGGGGATCGCGCTCCATGAGCAGGCGGTCCTTGTAGGTGCCCGGCTCGCTCTCGTCGCCGTTGACGACGAGGTAGTAGGGATGCTTGCCCGGTGGCAGGAAACCCCATTTGACACCGGCGGGGAACCCGGCGCCACCCCGTCCCAGCAGCGTGGCCGCCCGTACCTCGTCATGCACCGTGGCCGGAGTCGTCTCCAGCGCGGCCCGGAGCCCCTCATAGCCGCCGGTGGCCTCGTACCGCGCCAGTGTGAACGAATCGTCGTGCACGAAGCGGCTCGTAATGAGCTTGGGGCCGTCGTTGAGAACATAGCCGGGTGCGTGCGCGATGTAGCCGTTCACAGCCACCT
Organism: Acidimicrobiaceae bacterium; assembly: GCA_009844405.1. Taxonomy (GTDB): domain Bacteria; phylum Actinomycetota; class Acidimicrobiia; order Acidimicrobiales; family Aldehydirespiratoraceae; genus Aldehydirespirator. The sequence continues at coordinate 30,117 of VYBO01000014.1, read as the reverse complement.
GCGGATCCATCAGCCAGCCACCTCGACGTTGTTGCGAGCCAGCCAGACCGGCGCCTCGCGGGCCTGCTCCGGCGGGACGACCCCCGCGAGGCGCTCGGCGGGGATCGACTGCCTCACCCTCGACAGTGCACCGTGGTGGGGGATGTCCAGGCGGTCGGCGCGCAGATCCTCGACCAGCCGGTCGAAATCGTCGGGGGTTATCCGGCCCCGGTAGCGGTAGTTGACCTGCAGGCAGGGGGCCTCGGTGCAGGCCGCGATGCACTCCGCTTCCTCGAGGGTGATCATGCCGTCGTCGGTAGTTCCTCCGACCTCCACCCCCAGCGATTCGGCCGCATGGTGCAGCAACTCCTCGCCGCCCCACAGAAGGCAGGAGATATTGGTGCAAACGTTGATCATGTAGGTGCCCACCGGCTCAAAGCGGAACATCTCGTAGAAGCCGGCGGTGCCCTTCACCTCGGCCGGGGTGGCCCCCACCAGCTCGCCTACGTGACGCATGGCGGAGTCGGTCAGGTACCCGTCCTGCTCCTGAGCCAGGTGCAGCAGCGGGATGAGCGCCGAGCGCGGCCGGGGGAACCAGCCGATGATCTCAGCAGCCAGCGCCTCGTTGGCAGGACTGAGCGTCAACGGCCCGCCTCCGTAATGGACAGGCACCGGTGGCCGTCGCCGGAGTGGCCGTCGCCAGGACTGAGCGTCACCGGTCCACCTCGCCCATGATCGGGTCGACGGAGGAGATGATGGCCACGCCGTCGGCGATGAGGCCGTCCTGCATCAGGTGCGGCAGGGTCTGGAGGTTCACGAAGCTGGGCGCCCGCACGTGCACCCGGTACGGCACTGACGTGCCGTCGCTCACCAGGTACACGCCGAGCTCTCCCCGCGGGGATTCCACCGCGGCGTAGGCCTCCCCCGGAGGAACCTTGAAACCCTCGGTGAAGATCTTGAAGTGGTGGATCAACGCCTCCATCGATTCGTCGATGCGGGCCCGAGGCGGCGGCGTCACCTTCTTGTCCTGGGTCCGGTAGTCGCCTGAGGGCATGGCGTCGATGATCTGCGAGACGATGCGCAGCGACTCGCGGATCTCGTTGAGGCGGATCGCATACCGGTCGTAGCAGTCGCCGTGGGTTCCGACGATGACGTCGAAGTCCACCTGATCGTAGAACAGGTAGGGCTCGTCACGCCGCAGGTCCCAGGCCATACCCGCGCCTCGCAGTATCGGTCCGGTGGCCCCGAGGGCGACGGCCTCGGCCGCACTGATGATGCCCACCCCCTGGAGCCGCTCCCGCCAGATGGGCTGACCGGTGAGCAGCGTGTCGTACTCGTCGAGGCGAGGCTCGATCAGCTCGATCAGCTCCGACACGTCGGCGCGCCAGTCGGCGGGCAGGTCGGCGGCCACCCCTCCGGGCCGGATGTAGTTGTGGTTCATGCGCAGGCCGGTGACCTTCTCGAAGAAGCGCAGCACCTCCTCGCGCTCGCGCCACCCGTAGATCATCATCGACACCGCGCCCAGGTCCATGCCGTTGGTGGCCATGAACAGCAGGTGCGAGCTGACCCGGTTGAGTTCGCACATCAGCATGCGGATCCACGTGGCCCGCTCGGGCGCCTCGATGCCCAGCAGCCGCTCCGTGGCCAGCGAGAAGGCCAGCTCGTTGAACAGCGGCGAGGCGTAGTCCATGCGGGTCACGTTGGTGCCGCCCTGCAGGTACGTGAGATTCTCACCGGTCTTCTCCATGCCGGTGTGGAGGTAGCCGATGACCGGCTTGGAGCGCAGCACGGTCTCGCCGGAGAGCTCCAGCATCAGCCGCAGCACGCCGTGGGTCGACGGGTGGGACGGACCCATGTTGAGGAGCACCAGCTCGTCGTCGCCGGGGTCGTCGGGGTCGCCGCCGATCTCCGCGGCCTCGGCCTCCGACATGCGCAGCACCGCGGAGGGCTCTCTCCGGCTGACCCGGTCAGCGCCTGAAGGGGCGACGCCAGTCGTGCTCATCGCGGTCTGAAGCGTCATCTGACGTTGGAAGCGGCCTTGAACTGGACCGGTATCCGGCCGCTGTCGTAGTCCTTGCGCAGCGGATTGCCCGGCCAGTCCTCCGGCATCAGGATCCGCGACAGGTCCGGGTGCCCCTCGAAGGCGATGCCGAACATGTCGTAGACCTCGCGCTCGAGGCTCTCCGAGCCGGGCCACAGATCGAACAGGGTGGGCAGGGCCGGGTCGTCGGCGGAGACCTGCACCCGCATGCGCAGGCGCTCCCGCCGCGCGTGCGACATCAGGCTGGCCACCACCTCGAACCGCTCCGGCTGCACCCCCTCGGGCAGGCTCCGGTCGGCGCCGTACGTCAGGTAGTCGACTGCGGTGAGGTCGACGAGCTGGTCGAAGCCGTCGGCTCGGGCCGCGGCAGCCACGTCGAGCCATTGGCTCGGTGACGGATGGATCACGGCCTGGCCGCGGGACGGCCGGCCGTCCCCGACCGGGGCCCCGTAGCGCTCAGTCATGCTCGCGGCGGATCGTGGCGGTCGCCGTCTGGCCGTCGATCTGTTGCACCGTGATGCCGGCACCACCGGACTCGCCAGCGGCTCGGCGGGCCAGCAGCTCCCCGGACAGGATCTCTTGGTGGAGCGTGAAGATGGCGTGCATCAGCGTCTCGGGGCCGGGCGGGCAGCCGGGCGCGTACACGTCCACGGGCACCACCTGATCGACACCCTGCACGATGGCGTAGTTGTTGAACATGCCCCCGCTGGAGGCGCAGACCCCCATCGAGATGACCCACTTGGGCTCCATCATCTGGTCGTAGATCTGGCGCAGCACCGGGGCCATCTTCTGCGACACCCGGCCGGCGACGATCATCAGGTCGGCCTGGCGGGGCGAGGCCCGGAAGACCTCCATGCCGTAGCGGGCCAGGTCGTAGTGGGCCGCGCCGGTGGCCATCATCTCGATGGCGCAGCAGGCCAGACCGAACGTCGCAGGCCAGAGGCTGCGGGCCCTGGACCAGTTGACCAAGTCTTCCAGCTTGGCCGTCATGAAGTTGTGCTGGATGGCCTTCAGGCCGTCCTCTCTCAGATCGGCAATCTGGCTGCCGACCCCCATCACACGACCTCCGAGGCACTGGGAACGCGGCCCTCGAGTCCCACCCGCCGCACCGTCGTGCGAGCGGTGCGGGCCGCGGACACGATCTCCTCATCGGGCCCGGTCTCCTCGGCGGGGCCGGCCGAGCGCCGGGACTTCGACACCGGCCCCCATTCGAGTGCGCCCGCTCCGATCAGATATACGAACGACTCGAAGACCGCGAAGCTGAACACCAGCAGGACGACGAGTCCGAACAGTCCCAGCCCGCCCCGGGCCACCGCGTAGGGGTAGAACAGCACGATCTCCACGTCGAAGACGATGAAGATCATGGCCACCAGGAAGAACCGGACCGGAAACCGCTCGGGAGTGTCGCGCGACGGCACGATCCCGCACTCGTAGGGATCCAGCTTGGGCACGGTCGCCCTCCGCGGGGCCAGCAGACCCGAGGCGACGAAGCTCCCCGCCGCGAACAGCGCCGCCAGCGCGAACAGCGCGAACAGGGGGAGGTACTGCCCTAGCACCGCTCAGGCGTCCACTCGTGCTCCCGCCTCGCGCTGTCGCCAGGCCAGCTTGTCGCGCTCATGCAGGAACAGGCACAGAGCCGCGAAGATGCACAGCGAGCCGAGCGTCACCAGCGCCGGCTTGAGGCGGAGGTCGCCGAGGTCGCGGACCATGATCACCGAGATCACCGGCTTCGATTCATCTAAGACGGGCCGCGGCGGAGGCTGGCCGGGCACCAGCGGCTGATCAATCACCTCCTGGACCTGCACGATCCCGTAGCGGGTGGGATGGGTGATGGTGAGGGCGGTGCGTATCTGGGTCCAGATCCGGTCGAGGCGGTTCGGGTCGTCGGGCAGGCCCCGCTTGCCGCCGACGGTGTAGGCGTCAAGCAGCTTGAAGTCCTCCTGGGCCGTGAACGTCAGGTCGGGACTCTCCAGCAGCATCGCCACCGCGGAGGCTTGGGCCTCACCGGCGGCGGCGGTGGACAGCAGCGTCCAGCCTCCGAAGTTCAGCCGTCCGGAGGCCTCGGCGCCGGCGATCACACCGGGCGAGACGGCCGCCAGCTCCGACAGCGTGGTGGCCCTGTTCCGGGCCAGCTCGTCGGCCACCAACGCCTCGATCTCCTCGGCGCTCAGCCCTTCGATCTGATCGGGTGTGAGCGTGTCCCGGGTGACCAGCCCGAACTCGGCCTGGGCCACCGGATCGGCGGAGTCCAGCACGAGGTTGAAGGCCGACGGCATCTCACTGGCATCGGGCAACGTCGTGGCCTGCTCCAGTGCGGCCTCGTCGAGATCTCCGACATTGATCTCCCTCAGCTGCCAGGTGGGGGCGCTGCCGGCCCAGCCGATCCCGTAGATCCACCAGACGAGGGCCATGATCACCATCCAGCCGAAGAACCCGGTCACGGCGACGAGCGTTCCCAGCCGGGTGCCGGTGTTGAGCGCGAGCAGCAGCCAGACCGAGCCCATCAGCACGACAACACCCGCGAAGACCGCCATGAAGCCGCGGATCTCCGGATCCCAGCCGAGCCCGGCGATCAGGTCAAGCGCCTCCATCAGAGGTTCCTTTCAAAGGCGACGATGGCATCGATCTGGTCCGGTGTGAGGGTGGCCGGGTAGGTCACCTTGAGGTCGTCGTCGGTGCGGGGACCGAAGCCGGGCATCTGGCCGTTGCCGCCCGAACCGCCCCGGCCGTAGGTCTGGCCGGCGCTCTGGCCGGCCGATATGAAGTCGGCGTGCAACCCGGCCGTCTCGAACTGGTCGAGTGTGCTCCCCCCGGTCAGGTTGGGACCGAAGAATCCGCCGCCGACGTTGTAGGCGTCGAGGATCGGGCCGGCATGGCCGTCGATGCTGTCGTCGCCGTCGGTGGTGGCGTCGAACGACCAGCCGTAGGTGTGGCATCGGGCACAGCTGTAGGTGCCGCCCGCGGCCGGGTTGTTGAACAGGATCTCGCCGTAGGTCTGGTAGAGCCGGCTGCCGGGCGCCTCGCCCGAGGCCAGCAGTTCCAGACCGGCTCGGCGGATGCCCTCGGGGTTGCCTTCCAACGACGCGTCGGCGGCCAGCGCCATGGCCCGGGCCTCCTCAACCGCGGCGTCAACGGCCGCCAGCCACTCGTCCACGGCCGCTTCGTCGCTGGTGCCGAGATGCTCGGCGACTCCCTCGCGCACGCCGGTGTCGACGATGTCTCGCATTTCCGACTCGGGGATCTGTATGCGCCGCATGTAGTGGATCAGGTATTCGATCTGCTGTTCGGTGAGGGGACCGCCGCCGGGGGCGCCCCACGCGGGCATCACGTTGTTGCGCCCGTAGTTGAGCACGTGGCGCACCTCGTCCTCGCTGTGGCGGGACAGCACCGTGTTGAGCGCCGGCGCCGCCCAGGCCACCGTGGCCACGAAGTTGCCCTCGGCGTCGGTGATGGTGACCGGCGCGGAGCCGCCCGTTCCCTCGGCCCCGTGGCACTGCTGGCAGTCGGAGCCCTCGGTGTAGAGTTCGCCGCCGCGGTCGGCGAAGATGCGGTCGGTGTCCTTGATCAGACCGTCGTGGCGCCCGGGTTCGCCCAGCCAGTAGAGGGGCAGCCCCACCCCGATGATGGCCAGCATGGCCAGCCCGGCCAGAAGCGACTTGTCGAGCTTGGGGCCCTCCAGCTCCTCGTCCTCCAGGTAGGGCTTGCGGTTGGCGGCCAGCTCGATCTCGCTGCCGACCTCGTCGCGGGAGGCGCGCGCGTTGAGGATCAGGTACACGACGTACCCGACGAAGACGGTGGCCAGGATGACGAACCCGATGGTTCTCTGCGTGGAGGCGGCTAGAAGCATGCGCGGCGATGATTCCTACGGGTCGAATCGGGCGATCACTAGTGGCCGGTGGCCTGGCCGATACAGGCCGGCCCCTCGGCTTCCTGGCCGGTGGTGTTGGTGCCGATGGGCGGTCCCTGGATGATGGTGCCGGTGTCGACGGTGAGCGAGCCGTCCGCACCGATCTCCACCGCGAAGCGGTCCATGCCCCGCGGTGCCGGCCCGCCCCGCTTCTCGCCCACCTGGTTGTACTTCGAGCCGTGGCACGGGCACTCGAACCACTGCGAGGTCACGCACTCGGGCACGCGGCAGCCGAGGTGGGGGCACTTCTGGTACAGCGCCACGATGCCGCCGTCGAGCCCCAAGTCGTGACCCGCGGTCATCCCCGCCAGTTCGGGCGCCGAATAGGTGGCAATGGCCTTCTCCACCGCGCCGTTGGGGTACTCGGTGAGCCACATCCGGCCCTCGGGCTTGTACAGGAACCCGGAGTTGTCGCGGATCTCGGCCAGCAGGTCGCTCACCAGGCCGACCTTGATCTTGGAACCGAACCCGCTGGCGCCCTGCGGCCACAGGAAGGCGATGCACGCCACACCGAACCCCGACAGGCTCAGGCTCATCAGCATCACGATCGTCCGGTTGAAGAACTGGCGGCGGCTCACGCCGATCGTCTCGGGATCGGGCGGGACGTAGGGCGCGGGCGGTCCACCGCTGTCCGTCGGCGCCGGCGCGCCGCCGGCCCGGGCCGCGGCCGCGGCCTTCTCGACCTCCCGGCCGGTGGGTGGCGCCTCGGCCCGCAGGACCACCGATGACCGGTCCCGGCTGCGGGTCTCGCGCGACAGCATGCCGATGGCGGCGTCCGACTGGCGCCGGCGTACCGCGGCGAGCACCGCCACGATGGCCAGCACAGCCAGCACAGCCACAGCGACATAGATCATCGGTTGCCTCCAAAGGTCATAGCTCGAAGAACAGGCCCGCTTCCCAGGGGAAGACGAAGTTGAAGCCCGGGCCCCTGAAGAAGGAGCCGATGATCACCAGCACTGCCCAGAACATCAGGTGGATGGTCATGAGGCTGATGGCGAACTTGCGGTCCTCAGGCCTCTTGGACGGGTTCTTGTCGATGTAGGGCGCCAGCATCAGGGCCAGCAGCCCGATGCCGGGGATGGTTACGCCCGCCACCATCGGATGGAACATCGTCAGCAGCTCCTGCAGGCCGAGGAAGTACCAGGGGGCCTTGGAAGGGTTGGGCGTCTGGTTGTAGTTGGCCAACTCCAGCAGCGGGGCGTTCACGAAGATCGAGAAGATCAGCGTGAACGCGGTGATGAACAGCGCAGCCACGAACTCCACCACCAGCAGGTGCGGCCACACGTGCACCTTGTCCTGCGGCTTGGATTTCACGTCCTGGATCGAGCCCGACTTGACCACCGTCAGCAGGCGCTGGGTGTGCCCGCCGGGGCCGGTGGCCGGCATCTCCGGCGCGGTCGGCGGGGCGGCTACGGCCACTCCGCCGCCGGCGGCCGAGGCGGCTTCCGGGGCGTCCCCGGACGCCTGGGCGCGGGCGGCCACCGAGCGCTCCAGCAGGTGCGGCGGGATCTTGCTCGCCGCCTGTTGCTGGGCCTCGGAAGCGCCGTCGCCTGAGCCTGCGGCTGCGGGCCCGCCGGCCGCAGCCGCCTTGGCCGCCTCAGCCTTGGCCCGGGCCTCGTCGGCCCGCTTGCGCAGATGCTCGGGGATCTCCACCATCGCCTCTACCCCTACGCCGCGCTTGCCCGCTCTTGTTCGCTGCGCTCACGGGCCGCTCGGGCCACGGCCTCGCTCGGTGCGTTGCGTACGTTCATGAATCGCTCCATTTTCCGCTCGGCCTCTACAGCGGACCCGAGATGCCGCCGTCCTTGCGGACCCGCCAGAAGTGGACGGCCAGGAAGATTACGAGCACGAACGGCAGCATCAGCACGTGCAGCACGTACCAGCGCAGCAGCGTGTCCGTTCCGATCTCGACCCCGCCGAGCAGCACGAACCGCACCTGGTCGCCGAACACGGGGGTGTAGCCCATCATGTTGGTGCCCACGGTCACCGCCCACAGAGCCAACTGGTCCCACGGCAGCAGGTACCCGGTGAACGACAGCAGCAGCGTCAGCTTCAGCAGGATCACGCCGATGACCCAGTTGAACTCCCTGGGCGGCTTGTAGGCCCCGTGGTAGAACACCCGGGCCATGTGCAGGAACACGGTGATCACCATGAGGTGGGCGCCCCACCGGTGCATGTTGCGGACCAGCAGGCCGAAGGTCACCGAGGTCTGAAGGATGTAGATGTCGTCCCAGGCCTGGGCCGCGGTGGGGCGGTAGAAGAACATCAGGAAGATGCCGGTGACGGTCTCGAGGATGAACAGGAAGAAGCTGAGGCCGCCCAGGCACAGGGTGTAGCTCACCTTCACGGCGTGACGCTTCACCTTCACGGGGTGAAGGTGGTACAGCACGCTGTTCATGATCACGTAGGACCGGTTGCGGGGGCTGTCGGTGTAGCCCTTGCGGAAGATCGATCCGGGCCGGAAGATCGAGGTCCAGGCCTGCGATCCCTGGACCTGGTCGCCGATCTTCGTCATCTGGGCGGCCAAGCGCTCCGGCAGCGGCGCCTTGCGCTCCTCTGTGTCGATGGCCATGGGTCTCCTGCGGATCAGTCTGGGTGGTCTAGGGGGTTCTAGGCGAGTCGCATCCCGTAGCCGTAGCCATGGGAGTTGGTTCTCTGGTGAGGGTCGCCCCCGGGGGGAGGATCGCCCATCTTGCCGAGAATGATGACGCCGGTCGGGCAGCGGTCCACGCACAGCGCACAGCGGGTGCATACGTCGTCGTCGATCGTGAAGATCACCTTGTCGGCGGGGTCTATGCCCGGCAGTTCGGTGCCGACGGCCTCATCGACGGCATCGGGCGTGACCATGAAGATGCACTTCCACGGGCAGATGTCCACGCAGCCCTCGCACATGATGCACTCTGACTGGTCGATGTGGATGAACTGCTTGGGCTTGACCGCCTGCGCGAGCCAGGCCGCGTCCACCTCCTGGAGCACGTAGTCGTCCCGGAACTCCGGCATCGGCGGGTTGGCGTCGGTGGTGGTCACGCCTCCGACCCCTCCCGCACCAGGGGACGCCCGAAGCTGGACAGCTCGACCGCCTCAGCGGCCTTGCCCCGGTTCTGCCACACCATCCACAGCCACACCTGCGCCCCGACGCCGACGACGTAGATCCCGCTGGCGAGGATGTCGCGGATCACCACGTAGGTGATCGTGAACGGGAAGCTGCCCCCCTGGGCCTGGGCCCGAAAGATCCCTCCAGGGCCTACGAAGAGCTTGTCCGTCCGCCAGTTGAGCTCGTTGTCCGCCCAGGTGAGCCACTGGTGGGGCACGACCCCGTACACCCAGAACATCGCGAAGAAGACGATCATCGACCCGAACATGGCCTCGCCCCAAGTGACCGGGGTCCCGACCGGCCGGCGCTTCGCGTAGGCGAGGATGGCGCCGACAAGTGCGACCGTGACCACGATTGACAGGGCGAAGGCGACCACCGGTACTCCTCGGCGACGACTACTGACGGCTGGCAGTGTAGTCCGAGCGGGGCGCACCCTCTCCGGACCGGCGTAGGTCTATCAGCGTGCGAGCCTCGATCCGAACATCGGGAGCGATGAAGCCGGCGTCAACCCCGGAATTTAGAGGCATAGCCGATGCGCATGGCAGGGCGGAAGATCAACTCCGTGGCCGCGTACATCGATCCGAGAATGCCGTCCAGTACTCCGGCGGTCAGCTGCGAGACCGGGGTCGAGCCCGACAGGAACACCGCGTCCTCGGGTCCGATTTCGAGCTTCAGACCGGTCAGGCGCCGGTTCCGGCGCAGCAGGTGCTCGTAGAGCTGAGCGTGATTCTCCTCCGGTGCGGGCACCATGTAGGTCTCGTAGTGCAGCGTGCGCTGGCCGAGGGTGAACCAGATCGTCCACACCTCCTTCTCCTCGCCGTGGACTCGCACGTACCAGCGTCGCTCGTCCTGCGAGCCGCGTTCAATGGCGTCGATGGCCGGGTTCGCGGCGGACGCGGCTGCCAGCCACGAGTCCATCCGCCGCTCCATCGCGTCGAGATCCGCATCCGACACAGGCGGCGCCTGGGTCATCGGATCGGCAACTCCCATCGGATCGGCAACCTCCCTCGGATCGGCAACTCCCCCCGAATCGGTATCGTCTTCCATCGGCTCGGCTCTCAGACTGTGCAGTCCAACGGAACCCGCGCCGAGAGATCCGCGAAGATCCTGCGCAGCCGGGCGGCGGTGGCAGTCCAGGAGTAGCGGACCGCCGCCTCGGCGCCCCGACGGGCCATCGACGAGGCCAGCGAGGGATCGTCGAGGATGGCGAGCACCGCCTCGGTGTAGCGGGCCGGGTCGCGTTCGGGGATGCGGAAGCCGTTGCGACCGTGGTCCACCAGCGTTCGCAGCCCACCCACGTCGGCTGCGACCACCGGCACGCCACAGGCTGCAGCCTCCAGGGCGACGAGGCCGAACGACTCCGATCGGCTGGGCACGAGGCACACATCCGCGGCCCGGTAGTAGGTAGACAGCAGGTGGTGCGGCTGCGGGGGAAACAACTCGACGCGTCCTTGCAGGCGGTGACGGCGGACCGCGTCCTCGACGCGAAGCAGCTCGCGCTCCCCGTCCGGGCCCGAGGCGCCGCCCACTACCAGGAGTCGGGCGTCGCCGTAGCGGCGCCCGAGCCCCGCGAGGGTCTCAACGGCCACATCGAGACCCTTCAAGGGCTGTATGCGGCCGACGAACAGCAGCACCGGGCCGTCCCCGAGTCCCAGCGCAGTCCTGGCTCCCCGCCGCGACCCCACCGAGAACACGGCCCCGTCCACGCCGGGCGCCACCACGTCGATGCGCTGCGGGTCGGCGCCGTACAGTTCGGCGAGCTGCTGCAGCTCGGTGACGGAGTTGGCGGTGATCACGTCGGAGCAGGCGATCACCTCTGCCTCGGCGTCGATCCGGCGCTGCGGCTCGGGATCACCGGTGGTGGCCTTGACCCGGGCCAGCGTGTGGAACGTGGACACCAGAGGCAGATCGAGTTCGTGCTTCAGCCGGTGTGCAGCCACGCCCGACAGCCAGTAGTTGGCGTGCAGGAGGTCGACCGGATGGTCCTGCAACCATGCACTCACGCCGCCGGCGAAATCATCCACAACGCTCGACAGCGACTCCTTGGCCATTCCGGCGGGTCCGGCGGCTACATGGACGACCCGGAATCCGGGCTCCACGTCGACGACGGCGGGCGCATCGCTGTGGCGCCTGACGAACACGGTGGCATCGACGCCGGTCTGGGCCAGTGCGGAGACGAGCTCCCGCACGTAGACGTTCATCCCGCCCGCGTCGCCCCGTCCCGGCAGTACGAGCGGAGAGGTGTGAAGCGACAGGACGGCGGCGCGACTCACGAACGGTGAAGGATACCGGCCACTCGGAGGCCGACCGGCGGGAGACCGTCTTGAAGGTTGGCTAGCCGCCTGAGACGGGCGGCAGCACTGCTATCTCGTCGTCGTCTCCTACCGGCGCGTTGGGAGCGGCCGGCTCGCCGTTGCACCACACCTGACAGGTCTCGAGCAGTCCGGCAAAGTCATGGCCATAGCGGTCGCAGGCCTCCTCCAGGACCTCCCGCACTGTGGCGCCGGGCACCCTGTCGCGACCGGTCCCGGCCGCCTCCCGAGCCGATGCGAACAGCCGCAGACGCGCCACGGGCGCCATGGTAGCCATAGCTCGTGAGCATCCGCGGCCTGCTGACGCCGCCGGGTTACGGTCGCTCGCGATCATGGTCAATCTCCTTGTCGTCCGTCACGCCGAGTCCGTCTGGAACGTCGACGGTCGCTGGCAGGGCCGCGCCAACCCCCCGCTGTCGGTCGCGGGCGCCGCCCAGGCGCGGGACGCAGCCTCCAACCTGGACGACGTCGAGTGCGTCGTCTCCAGCGATCTCGACCGGGCCCGCGAGACTGCCGAGATCATCGCCGAGACGCTGGGAGCGGGGCCGGTGACCACTGATCCCGGATGGCGAGAGCGCGATGTGGGTCTGTGGCAGGGGCTCACCAGCGAGCAGATCGAGCGCGACTTCCCCGGCGATCTGGCCGTACGGAACTACCCGCCCGGCTGGGAGAGCGACGAGTCGCTGCTCGAGCGCGTGCTGTCCGCCTCGCACCGCATCGCAGTCCGACACACGTCTGGCGATGTGCTGGTTGTGTCACATGCCGGTGTTATCTATACACTTGAAAGGCATTTCGGATGCGCCTTCAAGCGCATCGGGAATCTCGGTGGTCTCCGGATCCAGGTGCAGTCGGGTGACGTGCGCTTGCAAGGCCGAATCGCGCTCACTGGCGACGGTGCGTGCCTCACGCCCACGGCCACAACGGAGCGACGATGAGCATTACCGAGAAGCCGCTTGGCGGCGCCGAAGAGGCGCCCAGGCCCCAGAATCTCCCGCCGGTGCGGGTGATCCGCAGTCCCAGACGCAACAAGACAGTGTCCGCTCGAATGTCCGACGGCGTGCTGGTCGTCCGGGTCCCGGCCTGGACGACCAAGGACGAGGAGCAGGCGCTGGTGAGCAAGGTCCTGGCCCGCTTCGAGGAGAAGTGGCGGTGCGGCCATCTGCCGCTGGAGCCCAGAGCCCGCGAGCTCGCAGCCCGCTTCGGCCTTCCCGAGCCGCGCTCCATCAGATGGTCGTCCCGGCAGCGCCTGCGCTGGGGCTCGTGCTCGACTGGCAGCGGCGACATCCGCATCTCGAGTCGACTGGCCGACGCGCCGCCCTGGGTGCTCGACCATGTGATCATCCACGAGTTGGCCCATCTGGTGGTCGCCGAGCACTCACCCGAGTTCCAGGCGATCGTGAACCGCAACCCCTACGCGGAGAGGGCCGAAGGGTACCTGTTGGCTCTGAGCGACATCGGCGGCACGGCGTCGACGTCGGAGGAGGCCCTAGCCAGCTGACTCCTCGAGTTCGGCCGCCAGTGCTTCCGCCCCTTCGAGATCATCGGAGTCGAGCGCGGCGAGAGCGGAGTCGACGGTGTCCAAGTCTCGCTCTATGTCCTGGAGTTGGGCCGTCCGGCGATCGGCTTCGGATTCCGGAGGCAGGTTGTCGCTCGCCTCGTCCATGCCTTGACCCTCCGGGAGCTGCGCCCCGCCCGTCTCGCTCATGGGTTGAGAGTAACGGGTCGCGCCGACGGGCGAGATCTGAGATACTGGATCCCATGGCCCGCAACGTGCTCGGCGAAGAGTTGCAGCCGTGCTCCTACGACCCGCTGACCGGCTGGTTCCGGGACGGCTGCTGCAATACCGACTCCGGCGATTACGGGGTGCACACGGTGTGCGCGGTGATGACCGCCGAGTTCCTCGAATTCTCGAAGGCCGCCGGCAACGACCTCTCGACCCCGCAGCCGGCCATCGGCTTCGACGGGCTGGCGCCGGGCGACCACTGGTGCCTGTGCGCGCCGCGATGGGCGGAGGCGCACGCGGCCGGGGCCGCGCCCCAGGTCGTCCTGGAAGCGACCCACGCTCGCACGCTGGAGTGGGCCAACCTCGCCGACCTCGAAGCCCACCGCTACGCCGGCGAGCCAACCTGAGGCCGAGCTTGCGAGGCCCCGGGCCCGAGCGGCCCGTGAGCGCAGCGAAGGTGAGCGGGCACCACGGCCCGAGCGGCCCGTGAGCGCAGCGAAGGTGAGCGGGCGACCTGAAGCGCCGGGGTCGCTGCCAGAATGAGGGCGGGCCGCTAGCTCATCGGGTAGAGCAGGAGACTTTTAATCTCAAGGTGCCGGGTTCGAGCCCCGGGCGGCCCACCGGCCCGAACCTGCATGGCTAGCTGTACCCTCCACTGGCGTGGAGTGGAACCCGGAACCCCAGGACCAGGGTCCGTTCTGGCCAGATACCGCGGAGAGGCGCAGCCCGAGGTGGGTGCCGATACTCGTAGCCGTCACGTTGGTGATCGTGGGCGTGGCCGGCGTGATCTGGTGGCTCGGCCGAGACGCCGGAGACGACGGTGATGCTCCGGCCGCGGCCGACGACACAGCGGAGGTGAGCGAGGACGACGGATCAGACGAGCAGCCCGCCGTTGATGACGCCGAACAGAGCGAGGAGGCTCCGGCGACCTCGGACGCCGCCGATGCCTCGGATGTGCCCGACGCCTCGGACACTCCGGACACATCCGCCTCTCCGACCTCCACGACTGCCGCCGTCACCACCACGGTCCCGGCCACCACCACCACGATCACGACGGTGCCGCCGGAGAACCCGGGCCGGTTCGGCCCGCCGAGTCTCAGCAACGAGTCCACGGTGTCGACCGTCGGCCTCGACGAGGTCAACTTCGGCATGACGGTCGCCGCCGCCCAGGAAGCGGCCGGGACGGTGCTGGTGCCCGCGGGACCGATCGGCGCCTGCTATCACGTCGTCCCCCACGATGCGCCCGAGGGGATCGTCTTCCTGGTGCACTCGGGCACCATCGAGCGCGTGGACGTCAACAGCGGGCCGATCATGAGCCGCTCCGGCGTGGGCGTCGGGTCGCCCGAGAGCATGGTCACCGACCTCTTCGGCGACCAGATCGAGCGTGAGGTGCGGGTCGACGGCACCGTCGACCTGGTCTACGTGCCGAGGGACGCGGGAGACCAGAACTACCGGGTGGTGTTCAACGTCTCCGAGGGCGCCGTGCGGGCCTTCAAGTCCGGGCGCCTGCCCATGGTGATGCTGGACACAGGCTGCGAGACGTCCCAGTAGCGGCCAGCGAGGCCGTCGCCCTGAGGTCGAGCCTGCGAGGTCGTGGCCCGAGCGGCCCGTGAACCCAGCGAACAAGAGCGGAAAATCCGGCCGTCAGGAGGGCGGCTCGCGCGCGTAGTTGTCGCAGTGGATCTCGAAATCCCCGAAGCCGACCTCGGTGGCCTCGCCCGTCGCCAGGTTCAGGTCCCGCACGAAGCGGATGGCGGAGGCGCGGATCACATCGTCCTGCAAGTACAGGTCCAGCGGGCTCTCCAGCGAGGGTTCGATGAGCGTCCCGTCCGCCAGGCGAAGGCCGATGTACGGATCGACGAACGAGGCCTCCAGGTACAGCTCCACCAGACTGCCCGAGACGGGGTCGGCGCCCACCCCCAGCACCACCACGTCACCGGCGCCGCGGTCCTGGCAGGTGACGGTGAACTCGTACTCGACCTCGCCGATCTTGGCTGTTCCCTCCGAGCGGGGAGGCTCCGGCGGCGCGGCGGTCGTGGTCACGACCTCTCCTGAGGCAGCCTCATCGCTCACCAGCGGACCGTCGGCGGTGTCGGCGCAGCCCGGCGCGGCAGCGACCGCTCCGGCGACCGCGAGCAAGGCGACTAGGCCGCCCAACAGCCTTCCGGACGCGCGGCGGCGACGAGACGGCATCGCGCAACGCTACGCGCCGGGCGCTCGGCGCGCCGCATCAGGGGGCCCGACCGTCGACCGTGGTGGAGAGATGTAGGGTTGGGGCGGTGCCGTCCCAGAGTGAGCTACGAAAGCGTCGGGTCCGGGCCGCGAGGCAGCCGGCCGCCGGCCGCCCGCGGCACCGCTCTCGCCGGGACCGGCAGCGGCGCCTGGTCGCGGTGGTCGCCGTTTTGGTGGTGGTGATGATGGTGGCTTCACTGGCCGTGGGCCTCCTGGCCTAGGGCAATCCGGCCGATGAGTACGCCGAAACGGGAGCGCCAGCGCGAGAACCGGCGCCTGCGCCTGGCCGCCGACGAGGCCGCCGCCAAGCAGTACGCCACCCGGAGGCGCGTCAAGATCATCGGCCTAGCGGCAGTAGCGGTCGCGGCTGCGCTCGCCGTGCTCGGATTCCTCCAGCGCGACGACTCCGAGACTGCGGACACTGTCCCGGCGCCTGCGAGCACCGGCGACTCCGCGGACGCCACCGACGCCCCCGGCACCGACGCCTCCGGCACCGGCAACGCCACCGACCCCCCCGACACCGAAGCTGATCTGGTCGAGACGGCGGCCGGATGCCCGGCCGACGACGGATCGAGCCCCCGCGTGATCGACTTCGACGGCCCCCAGCCCATGTGCATCGACCCCCAGGCTCGCTATGTCGCCGTCCTCGACACCAGCGAGGGGGAGATGCGGTTCGAGCTGACCGCGTCGGAGACTCCGCTGACCGTCAACAACTTCGTGACGCTGGCCCGCTGGGGCTACTACGACGGCACCCTGCTGTTCCGCACCGACCCGTCCATCGACATCATCCAGGGCGGCTCGCCCCACACCAACGACAACCGGGATCCGGGTCCCGGGTACACGATCCCCGACGAGCCCGCCTTCGATTTCGACCCGGAGACCGGCGGGCTCACCGGGCCGTACCGCTACCAGCCCGGCCAGCTCGTGATGGCCCGGTCAACCGGGCCGGACTCGGCCGGAGCGCAGTTCTTCCTGACGACCGGCCCCAACACGTCCAGGCTGGACGGCCAGGGCACCTACGTGGTGTTCGGCCGGACCGATGACGCCGGACTGGCCGTGGCCCAGTCGATAATCGGCCTTCACGAGCCGGGCGGGGCGCTGGGCGGGGCGCCGTCTCGCGACGTCACCGTCCACTCGGTGACCATCGAGGAGACCTGAGCAAGTCTCAGCCCCGGCGTCGCAGGCCGCATCAGAAATCTCGGTGTGGTTGGGGGTGGTATATCCACAGAACCAACCCGAGATCGTTGGGCGCAAGATCTCGGTGTGGTTGGGGGTGGTATATCCACAGAACCAACCCGAGATTTTCTGGCGCCGCGTGCCGTTCAGGGCGTTGCGGGCTGCCAGTTCTCCAGAGTGACGGCGGTCCCGCCCCGGCGGGCCTCGACGGCGCCGCCGAGCACGGTCCAGTCGCCCGGACTGGACGATGACGCCAGCACCTCCGGCCCGGCCGTGGAACACACTGCCGCGCCCGACTCCAGGGCCATGAACAGCACCGACTCCGGGACCATGCGCCACAGGCGCAGGCGGCGGTCACGGGGCCAGCCCTCCCAGCCCGCGGCGACCACGATGCCGTCGTGAAGCCCCAAGCCGACCGTGAGCGCACTGCCGCGGTCGTCCACCATGGAGGCGCACACCGCGGCCGCGGCCGCGCCCGACCAGACGATGTCGGAGCCGCGCCCGTGAGCGCCGACGATGGCCTCGAGCAGCGCTGTCGCCTTGACCGCGCTCACGAAATGGGCGGGGGATCCGTCCAGCACGAGCACGCCGTCGCAGTCTGCGATCGGCGCGGACACTTCCGGGTCAAGTGCGTCGGACCGCCGCACCGCGCTCACAACCGAGTAGTCGACGGCCATTTCGCCGGCCCAGGCACCGATCCGGGACATCAGCGCGTCGGGACGCCGGAAGGCAGCCGCCATGGTCACAACCGCCACGGAGCTGCAATCCGCCAGAGCCCGGCCCGCGGGCGTGCCCGCATCCAACTCGCGACCCCCGGAAAGGACGATCCGGCTCATGGCCTCGACCGACCCGGCCTCGCTGCCCCAGCCAGGAGGACCCGGCTCAGGGCCCCTCGGGCCGAGGCGTGGCACGGCGGGCCCTCAGCACCACGTACTGACGCCACGCCGGTGGCACCGACCGCGCCTCGCGGCGTTGGATGTCGGTGATCACCAGGCCGCGGGCGCGCACCGCCGACACGGCATCGCGGCCTGTGGCGCGGCGCGGGGGCAACTGGCGGCGGAGTCGGGCGGTCAGCCATCCGGGCAGCCACCCGCGGTCGATCCCAGCGGGCTCCACCATGCCAATCCAGCCTTCGTCGGCCAGGATCAGCTCGATCGCGGCGACATAGTCCTCGAGCGAAGCCACCTGGGGAGTGCACATGAAGGACAGGACCGTGTCGTAGCGGGCACCACTGCGGCTCGCGGACCGGAGCGCGGCTTCGGCGCCCTCGGCGGGCACGGTGAACACGCGGCGGGCCGCGGCGGCGGCCAGCGCCCGGCAGTGCAGTTCCACCGCGTCCAGCAGGGAAGCAGGGGGCGCCGAGTCCCGCTCTACGGCCCGGGCCCCGGTGGTCATCGTTCCAACCTACTCTGTCTCCCAGAGGCCGAGCTTGCGAGGCCGTGGCCCGAGCGGCCCCGTGGGCGAAGCGAACAAGGGCGGGAGGCACAGTGTTTCGTCGCGATGCAGCAGCCTCCCACAGGTTGCCCTGACCATGCCCGCCGATGCGGGGCTGGATGCTTGCCGCTGGGCCTTCCCCGATCCGTCGAGCAGTGACGAGTCGGGTCTGGTCGCGGTGGGCGCCGACCTGGAGCCGGCCACTCTGCTGGCCGCCTACAGCTGCGGCCTGTTCCCCATGCCGGTGAAGCCGGGAGGGCGCATCGGGTGGTGGTCGCCTTCCGAGCGAGGCGTGCTGGAACCCAGCGGGCTGATCGTGCATCGCTCGCTGCGGCGGGCCTGCCGCCGCTTCGAGGTCAGGGTCAACACCGCCTTCGCGGAAGTCGTCGACGGCTGCGCGGACCCGGCCCGGCCCCATGGTTGGATCGATGACCAGATGCGAGCCGCCTTCGTGCGCTTGCACCGCGCGGGCTTCGCTCACAGCGTCGAGACATGGCTCGACGGCGAGTTGGCCGGCGGCCTCTACGGGGTGGCGGTAGGCGGTCTGTTCGCGGGCGAGTCGATGTTCTACCGGGCCAGCGACGCCTCCAAGGTCGCCTTGGTGGCCCTGGCCGCCGAGCTCGACGACGGCCACCCGAGGCTGATCGACGTTCAGTGGGCGACGCCGCATCTGCGCTCCCTCGGCGTGAGCGCCATTCCGCGTCATCAATACCTGCGCCGCCTGCCGGAGCTGCTGGCCTCTCCGCTCCCGGACATGCTCTGATGAGGCCGCTAGTGGTATGTCGGAGAAACGGTGACCCGCATGGCGAACGCCTTGACCTGCTTGGACCCGTAGATGGCCCGGATCATCAAATCCGCGACACACCACTAGGCCGGGTCCGGCCGCCGCGGCCCCGGCGCTACAAGGTGTAGCCGCTGCCGGGAACCAACCGACCTACCGCCGGGTCCACCGCAAGCCTGAGACCCTCCAGCGTGTACGCCCCCAGCAGCGGGCGGGCGTCGTTCTCGCCGAAGGCCACCAGGGTGTTCTCGGTGCGCCCGTCGATAGTTGCTACCGCTCGACCGATTGGGTCGACGACCGGGCGACCGTCAGCCAATGCCAGCCTGACGGTGTCGATCGGCTCTACTCCGAGATCCGCCATCAGGTTGGCGGGCACCAGGGTGTAGCTGGCCCCGGTGTCGACCAGCGCATCGATCTCCACCGACCGCTCGCCGTCCAGGCTTTCCAGCCGCACGGTCTGGCTGAAAGTTGCCACTGTTGACCTCCCATTACGACTTCCCTAGGAGATCATCATACTCCAATAGCTTTCAGTTCCAACCGCCGTAGCTCTGGCGGCTGCGCCAGGGTCGGCCTGCGTAGCGCCAGCGGGGTGACGGCACCGGCATGGTTGCGGCGGCCAGATGCGGCCAGATCTCGGAGCGGAATGCCTCGACCGCGGCAACGATGGCGGCCCGCTCGGCATCGGTCGGCTCGGGCGTGACCGACACAATCGCCGAGCCGCCCGCGACCGGGCCTTCCGCGGTCGCTTCCGCGGCGGTCACAGCGGGACGTTCCCGTGCTTGCGCTCGGGGATCTCCTCGCGCTTGGACTCCAGCACCCGCAGTCCGGCCACGATCTTGCGGCGCGTCTGCGAGGGCTCGATCACCTCGTCCACGAAGCCGCGCTCTGCTGCGACATAGGGGTTGGCCAGCCTCTGCGTGTAGTCGTCCACCAACTCGTTCCGGCGGGCCACCGGATCGGCGGCTTCGGCCAGCTCGCGGCGGTAGATGATCTCGACCGCGCCCTGGGGGCCCATGACGGCGATCTCGGCGGAGGGCCACGCGAACGAGAGGTCCGAGCCGACACCCTTGGAGTCCATGACCACGTAGGCGCCCCCGTAGGCCTTGCGGGTTATGACCGAGATGCGGGGCACCGCGGCCTCGCAGTAGGCGTACAGCAGCTTGGCGCCGTGACGGATGATGCCGCCGTGCTCCTGGTCGACGCCGGGCAGGAAGCCGGGGACATCGACGAAGGTCAGGAGCGGAATGTTGAAGGCGTCGCAGGTGCGCACGAATCGGGCCGCCTTCTCAGCCGACTCGATGTCGAGGACGCCGGCCAGAACCATCGGCTGGTTGCCCACGACGCCCACCGAGCGCCCGTCGATGCGGGCGAACCCGCACACGATGCTGCGGGCCCAGGAGGCGTGATACTCGAGGAAGTCGCCGTCGTCGGCCACTTCGGTGATCACGTCCTTCATGTCGTAGGGGACGTTGGGGCTGTCGGGCAGCAGGGTGTCCAGCACCGGGCACTCGCGATCGGGGTCATCGGCCGACTTGTACGTCGGGGGCTGCTCAAGATTGTTGGAGGGCAGGAAGGACAGCAGCGCCTTCACGTCGTCGAGGACGTCGTGCTCGCTTGAGGCGACGAAGGTGGCCACCCCCGACTTGGTGCTGTGGCTGGTGGCCCCTCCCAGGTCCTCGAGGGTCACCTCCTCGCCGGTGACCGTCCTCACCACGTCGGGTCCGGTGATGAACATGTGCGACTTCTCGCGCACCATGAAGATGAAGTCGGTCATGGCCGGGCTGTACACCGCTCCCCCGGCGCACGGTCCGAGGATCACGCTGATCTGGGGAATAACCCCCGAGGCCTGGACATTGCGGAAGAAGATCCCGCCGTAACCGTCCAGCGAGACGACGCCCTCCTGGATGCGGGCGCCGGCGCCGTCGTTGAGGCCGATGATGGGCGCGCCGACGGACACCGCGAGGTCCATCACCTTGTGGAGCTTCTCGGCGAACACCTCGCCCAACGCGCCGCCCATGACCGTGAAGTCCTGGGCGAACACGAAGACCTTGCGGCCGTCGATCGTCCCCCAGCCACAGATCACGCCGTCGGTGTAGGGCCGGTCGTCCAGTCCGGCCTCGTGGGCACGGTGACGGGCCAGCATGTCGAGCTCATGGAACGAACCCTCGTCGAGCAGGTAGTCGAGCCGCTCACGGGCCAGCATCTTGCCCTTGTCGTGCTGGCGCTTCACCGCCCGCTCGGGTCCGGCCGCCAACGCCTCGGACTTGCGGGCTCTCAGATCCTCGAGCTTGTCGTGCATGGACGCACCGGCCACGGGCCTGAAGGCTACCGGCGGGGCGGCCACGCGCCGGGACTGGGACCGAACTGGCAGCACAATGCACGCATACCGAACACGACGCTGCCAATTCCCACCCCGACCCGGGCCTCATAGCCGAACTGGCAGCACAATGCACGCATACCGAACACGACGCTGCCAATTCCCGCCGCGACATTGCGGGGCTGACAGTCAGCGGCTCGCGGGATCAAACCCTCCGGCCACCGCCACGTCATGACTGTCACACGCCTGCGTTATGTTTCCCGACATGCGACCACTAGCTGTGGATAACGCGAACGGATCGAACAATCTGAACCGTGCGAACGGCACAACCCCGAACCGGTGGCGGCTGAATCGGGCCGGCATCGTCAATGTCTACCAGTACGAGAACGAGGTGCTGGACTTCGCCGGCGGGCGGCTGCTGCTGCGGGGCGTCAACGGCTCGGGCAAGTCGACGGCCATGAACATGCTGCTGCCATTCTTGCTCACCGCCCGTCCCGGCCGGATCGACGCGGCCGGTGAACAGACCGGGATTCTCAAGTCTTGGATGCTCGACGGGCGGGACGACCCGCAGCCTGTGGGCTACCTATGGATCGAGTTCGAGCGACGGGGCGAGTTCCTCGTGTGCGGCTGCGGCATCAAGGCCAACCGCCAGTCCGACAGCGTGTCGACCTGGTGGTTCGTCACCTCGAAGCGCCCCGGCCTGGATCTTCATTTGGTGGCAGGAGACCAGCCGCTGTCAGCCGACGGATTGCGCGCCGCACTCGAGGGCGACGAGGTCTTCGGCGACCGGAACCGCTCCGACTACCGGCGCGTCGTGCAGCAGCGGCTCTTCGGCGGCGTGCCGATCGATCAGCACATCGGGCTCATCCATGTGGTTCGCAGCCCCCGAGTGGGCGACCGCATCGACGTCGATCTGCCCGAGCATCTGGTCGAGGCGCTTCCGAAGCTCTCGGAGCAGGCCCTGGCCGAGGCCGCCCAGCCGCTCGACGACCTCGAGGAGCACCGCCGCAACGTCGCCGACCTGGAGCGCACGTCCCAGGCGATCGATGGGATGCTCGAGGTGTACCGCGCCTACTGCGCCGACGAACTTCGCCAGCGCGCCGCGGAGGGGCGCTCCCGGCTGTCCGCTGAGCGCGGCCGTGCCCGCCACGAGCGACAGAAGCACCGGGCCGCGGCAACGGCCGAGTCGGCGTTGGTCCGGCTCGACGAGACCATCGCCGAGCAAGAGAGCACAGCCGACCGTCTGAGGAGCGAGATCTCGGCGCTGGAGGAGTCGCGTGCCTATCGCGAGGGCCGGCAGCTTGACGCACTGCGCGACTTCGTGGCCAATCTGGCCCGACGGCGCGAGAACGCCGCCGCCCGGGTCGCCCAACGCGAAGAGCGCATGGGCGCAGCGGCCGGGGAAGTGCGTCAGACCCGGCAGCGCACCCACAATGACGCCGCCGCGCTCAACGTCGGGGGCGCCGCCGCGGCCGAGCTCAGCGAGCATTGCCGGGTCGGTCACCGCCCGCCCGGACCGATCACCCTAGCCGAGACCGCTCTCGTTGGCGCCGACGCGTTCGAGCCAGCCGACACGTTCGACAACTCGGCAATGCTGCGCGAGATCGACGCGACGCGCGGGGCTGTCCTCGCTCGGCGAGCGGACATCGACGAAGTCGATGAGGCTCGGGCTGCGCTGGACGCTGCTGAGGGTGCGCTCAGCCTGGCCGAGTCGAGGTACGCGGGTTCTTCCGACGCAGCCGACCGCTGCTCAAGCCGTCTGGCTGAGCAGGACCAACGTCTGGCCGCGGCGCGCCGACACTGGCATGATGACACCCGATTGTGGATATCGGAGGCTGGCCCCGCATTTCGAAGTGCAGGCTTGGACCCGCCTGCTCCGACCGCTATCGGTGCTGACGATCCAGGCGCGGGCGAACCGATCAGTGACGGCTCACATGCGAAGGATGCGGCGCCCGACGCCGCATCCGGAGGTATCAGGAGGGCACGGATTGAGCTGCTGTCCGCATGCGATGAACTGATCGGACAGCGGCGCGAGTCTGCTGCCGCGGTCGAGTTCCGGCTGAGCGGCGAGCAGGCCGCGGCCGGCGAGGCACAAGCCTTGGTCGATGCGCTGGCCGACCGCACCGAACCCGAGCCGCCCAGACTCGGTTGGCAGACTGAAGCCGATTACTGCCTCGCCGATCTGATCGACTTCAAGGCGCACCTCTCCGAGGCCGAGCGCTCGGGTCTTGAGGCCGCGCTCGAGTCCTCGGGCCTGCTCTCCGCCCGGCTGCTGGAGGATGGAACCCTCGAGTTGGCCGGCGGTGAACTGGTCGCCGCCGCGGCGCGACCCGCTGCCGGTCCACTCAGCGACTGCCTCGACGTGACCGTCCCGGACCACCTCGACGACAGAGTGGACGCGGATTCGGTAGCTCGGCTGCTCCAGTCGATCTCATCCGACCCGTCAAGCGATGCCGCCACTGTTGCGGCTACCGACGGTTCCTTCAGGATCGGCGCCCTGCACGGCCGCTATCTCAAGGACCGGCCCGAGTTCGTCGGGGCGACCGCCCGCCGGGAGACGCTGGAACGCGAACGGCAGGAGGCGTCAGCCCTCCTGGACTCGGCTCTTGCCGTCGTGCGCGACTGCGAGGCGGAACTGGCCGAGCAACGCTCGTCGCTCGAACAGGCCCAGAGACTCAAGGAGCGTGTCCCCTCCGACGCAGCGATCCTCGAAGCGACTGCCGGCGTTGCGGCCGCGGCCCACGCCGCCGATGTGGCCGCAACCGACAGAGATCAGGCAGCGGACGACCGAAGCGAAGCCGAGCGCGCCGCGACCGCAGCCTCGAACGAACTCCAGCGCGTGGCGGTGACGCTCCAACTCCCACAGGACCGCCCCGGCCTCGAGGCCGTTCGCGGTGAACTGCGCGACCTGGGCACCGGTCTGGACAGGTGCAGATCACTGCTGGAGGCCTTGACGCGGTCGATGGACGACTGGCGCGGAGCCGCGTCCCGCTGGCGAGCGGCGCACGACGACCTCCGCGCCGAGCGCGCCGACTTGTCCGGAATCGTGGCTGAGCACGACCGCGAGCACGCCCGCCTGGTGACCATCGAAGACAGCGTCGGAGCGGATTACGCAGAGGTTGTCACCACTCGCGATCGCTGCCGGGCGGAACTGAAGCAGATCGAAGATCTCCTGCCGGACACCCGCAACCAACGAGACAACGCTGTGGGTGTCCGGGCAGAGGCGCAAGCCTCGGCGCAAGTCGCCAGCGAGGAGCGCGCCCGGGCCGAGGAAGCCTGCGAAGAGGCCCGGTCGGCGTTCGTCGAAGCACTTGCTTCCCCCGGTCTGCTCGACGCCCTCTCATCGCCGGACGACGATCCGCCTGCACCGGTCGTGACCGAAGCGACAGGCCCGAAAGGTCTGCACCAAGTACTGGACGCCGTTGACCGTCTGCTTGACGGCACCGGCAGCAAATCTCCGACCAGCAGCGACGGCACAGATGCCGAAATCGGCCTGAAGAGGCCTGCCAGCAGTGTCCACGCCACTGGTGGTCCATCGGGCCCGGCGATGGTCACCGCTGACAGCGTCAGGCAATCGCTGAGAAGGCGGCGCGACGCGCTGGGCGCGGGATGGGATGCGGAGGAGCGTCAGCCGGATCCGGCCCTCCCGCTCGTGGTGGAGGTGACCGGGCCGTCGGGAAGAGCACCGCTGGCGACCTCCGCGCGGGCCGTCTCGGACCAGCGCGACCGGATGGTCGCTCTGCTCGACCACAAGCAGAGCGAGGCCCTACGGGAGTTGCTGCAGGGCCTGATCGCACGGGAGATCGCCGAACGTGTCCACGGCGCTGCGAGGCTCGTGGAGAGGATGAATGAGCGCCTGGGCGCGGTCAAGACATCCCACGACGTAGGGGTTCGCTTGCGATGGAGACGCTCCGGCGAGCTCGACCCGGCCACGAACAGCATGATCGACCTGCTCACCAAGCTCCCGGACCTCCGCACGCCCGAGGATGAGAGCGAACTGCGCCGAGCGTTGTCCGACCACCTGCAGGAGGCCCGGGCCCTCCAGCCGGACGTGCCCTACCGCCGGCTCATCTCCGAGGCGCTCGACTACAAGCAGTGGCACGACATGGCGGTGATGGTGCAACGACCCGGCGACAAGGAGAGGAGGCTGGGCCGGAACACGCCGCTGTCGGAGGGCGAGAAGAAGCTCGTGACCTATCTGCCGCTGTTCGCGGCGGTGGCGGCGTCGTGTGACTCCATGGCCGAGCAGGCCGGCTCGGGCGACCGCGACGGGCGGGCGGTGGCCCGGTTCGTCGTGCTCGACGACGCCTTCGCCAAGGTCTCGGAGGACAACCACGCCAAGCTCTTCGGGCTGCTCGTCGAACTCGACCTCGACCTGATCGCCACCAGCGAGAGGCTGTGGGGCACGCACGCGACCGTGCCCGAACTGGCCATCACCGAGGTCGTGAGGGACGCCAGACTGGGCGCCATCCTTCTCGAGCGCTATCGATGGGACGGGGCCACGCTCGAACGGTCACCGCAGCCGTGACGTCGACCGCGGAGTTCCCGGACTCCGGCCCGGCCGATCGCGCCCGGCAGCTGTTCCGGTACCTGGCTGCGCCGGAATGGCGCGACTATCGAACGATCCTCGGCGTGTTCGCGGGAACGTTCTTCGCGGAGTTCTCACCGGAGGAGGTCGCGGCCGAGCCCGCGGTCGCGGACGGCGGGATCGATCCGGCCGTGGTTGCCGACCGGCTGGAGAGCCTGCGCGGCTGGGGGAACCTGGCAGCCTCGTCCTCGGTCGGCAACCCGTCGAGCCTCGAGGACTACTACCGGCGCCGCAACCGGTACCTGATCACCCGCGCCGGCCAGGAGGTCTTCCAGATCGTGGAGGGAGTGCTCTCCGGGGTGGACGAGATCGCCGACGTTCAAGCGGGACGCCTGCGCGACCTGGATCGCGCTCTGCACGAACTCGGCGCCGCCGCCGAGAGCCTCGAAGCAACCTCGACGGAGGATCTCGCCGGGAAGGTTCGCTCCGTCTTCGACGTCCACGAGCTGTTCACCACCGAACTGACCCAGTTCTTCGCAGACCTCAACCAATGGCAGAGCCGTTACGACCTCAACGCTGACGAGGTACACCTGTTCGCGGGGGTCCTGGTCACCTACGTCTCCGAGCAGCTGGCCGAGATCCAACGCATGACGCGTCCCATCGCCCGCCGCCTCGACGCAATACTGCCCCGGCTTCCGCCGCTTCTGGACCGGCTGAGCCACGGCCTGGCCGCCCGGGTGGACGATGCCGGACTCGCCGACAGCGTCTCCGTGCGCCGGCTGCCCGGCAGTTCGCGCAGGGACTGGGATCACTTGGCCGAATGGTTCACGGCGCCGACAGGGCGAGCCGCGCGCCTCGATCAGCTGACACGCCAAGCGGTGGCGGCCGTGCGCGCCCTCACCGCGAACGTCACACGGCTGTCGCGTGCCGGTCTGGGCACGGCGTCGAAGCGCTCCGATTTCCTGCGGCTCGCCCGGTTCTTCGACCAGTCGACCACGCCCGACGAAGCACACCAGATCGCCGCGGCGGCCTTCGGTCTGGTCTCGTGCCGACGCCTGGGGGCGCTGTCAGCGGACGCCGACGACCCGGACCCTTCCACCACGTCTTGGCGGGACGCTCGCGGCGCCGTCGTGCCGGTCTCGTTGCGCGAGCGGGGAGACACCACGGCGCGCGGCAGGCCGACGCCGGTGCGGGACCGTCGGCGCGAGCGCGAGCGCATCCGACTACAACGCGAATGCAGCCGTGCTGCGACCGAGGCCACCGTCGCCGAAGTGCTGTCCTGTGCGGATACCCAGGGCCGCATCGACGGTGTCGAGATGTCAGCTGCCGGCTTCTTGATGCTACGAGACTTGATCAGCCGGTCCAGGCAGGCCGGTGATGTGCATGCCGACGTGCGTACGGTGACCGAGTACGGCGTCAGGTGCACGGTCCACCGGGTCGAGGGAGCGAGCACTGTTGTGAAGTGCCCCGAGGGGCAGTTCGTGATGCGCGGTCTGGTCGTGTTCCTCACCGGTGTCGAGGAAGGAGCGCAGGCCACATCGGACCGGCCGGCCCGTGAAGCCGACACCGCGGTCCGCCACCAGACCGAGGCACCCGAAGACATGGTGATGACCGGAGCGGCGACATGACCTCCGACACCGCACCCGCCTCCGCCGATCCCCACCGGGCGCTCGACCTGCGGGCCGCGGCCCGCCATCTGGCCGTGCGTCCTCTGGTGCTGTCCGAGAGCGACCCCGACAGGTTCCGGCTGATCAGGCGCTACGAGCACGAACTGGATCGCTGGTTCACGCAGAGATTCGGATACCGCCTCGAAGTAACGGCGGACACAGCCCGCTTGTTCAAGTCGACCGTCGCAGTACGGCGCCGTGCGCTGCGCACGGCCGCGGATCCCGGGCGAACGTTCTCGGTGCGCGAGTACACGATGCTCGCGCTCGCGCTGGCAGCCGTGGCCGCGGGTCCGAGCGTCATCAGCCTGCGCGACCTGCTGCATGAGATCCGCTCGGCCGCGACCGAGGCCGGAGTGACGGTGACCGAGGCGACCTCTGACCGCCGCGCCCTGGTCGCTGCACTCAAGTGGATGATCCGCCACGGCGCAGCCAGCGAGGCCCACGACCGGGTCGACCGCTATGCGACCGACAGTGGGGCCGACGCGGTCCTGTGCATCCGGCCCGACCGCGTCGCGTTGCTGCCGCTGCCTGCGCTGGCCCGCTCGGAGACAGTCGAGGACCTGCTGGACCGTTCCGAGCAGCGCCAGTCGTCGTCGCGGGCCTGGATGCGCTCAGCCCTTCTGGAGGAGCCGGTGCTGTACCGCAGCGACCTGGCGGACGACGAGTGGACCGAACTGAGGCGCCGGCTCGGCGAGGAGTCCGCCATCTTCGACGAGATGTTCGGGCTCCGCCTCGAGGCCCGGGCCGAGGGCGTGGCGGCCATAGACCCGGAGGACGGCATGACCGACAGCCGGTTTCCCCGCGGCGGCACCGTGGCCCACGCCGCCCTGCTGCTGATCGACCGGCTGACGGCGAGCGGCTCTCCCTCGGTGACGCGAAACGAGGTCGTTGAGAATGTGGCTTCGCTGGCGGGAGAGCACGGCCGCTACTGGTCGCAGCGCGCCGAAGATCCCGAGTGTCTCACGGACACGGTGCTCGAACTCCTCGGGGACCACAGACTCACCGACATTCGCGGCGAGACTGTGTGGCTGCTGCCCGCCGCCTGGCGCTACAAGGCGGATGTCCGGATCGAACAGGGTTCTCTCCTGTGACGCTGCGGTCCTACCCGCCGCAGTTATGTCGGATCCAGGACCTCACGTGTCTCCACCGGCCGCGGCTGTGACGACTCGGCCCGTCCCGGAATCGCTTCTGCTGGAGGGGCTACAACCGCTGTGGGCGACCGTTCGACAACAGCTCGACCGGTTCGGACCCGAGCGCCGCGGCACGGTGGCCCGACCGGATCTCGGCCCGCCTGGGGACTTGGTCCTTGAGTCGCTGCTGGGTCACCGGCCGACGACCCGCCTCGACTTGGCCGACCTCGAAGCAGCCCTAGTCGACCGCGAGATCGGCAAGGACTTGTGCAGCGCGCTGACACGGCTCGGTTGCCCACCGTCCAGTGAGGCTGCACAGCGGCGGACCACCCGCCGGCGCGCCGCGGCGGCCCGAACCGCACTGGAACTCGCTGTAGCTGATTGGCCCGAGCCATGGGCAGCCCAATGGGCTGGCGGACTCATCGGCGCAGGCCTGCTCGGCGGGCTCGACGACGAAGAGACGATGAGCCTCGCTGAAGGCGTCCGCCGCCTCCTTGACCGGCTCGATCAGACGGAGCCCGTCAGCACCAGCCGCACCGAGTTTGCTGCCGCGCTCTTCGGTTCGTCACACGCACTCGACCAGGGCACAAGACTGGCGTCCTTCGTGAAGCGGGCTCTTCGCTGCCGTCTCGGGGAGCCGCTCGGGGACCGCGAGCTTTGGGAGGCCTCTGGCGTCCAGCCGGACCGGGTGTCGGCGCCTGCGCTGGCTTGGGCGATTCCCGTGACGGGGAACTCCCCGATCGACCTCGCCATCCGAGCCTCCACCGGCGACGGCCTGCCCCTTCATGTCAGCCTTCTCGCCATGCTCCGGCACCCGCTGAAGGTCCCAGCTGGCACTCCCATCCTCGTGGTCGAGAACCCGCGTCTCGTGGAGGCCGCAGCTGAGCGCGAGCTGGGTCACTGCGTGGTTGCCACCAACGGAAACCCCACAACCGCAGTTACCACACTGGTGCAGCAACTGCGGGAGTCCGGAGCCCGCCTCTGGTATCACGGCGATTTCGACGCGGCCGGGATCGCCATCTGCCGGCGCATGCACGACCTCGGCTGCAGCCCCTGGATGATGGGCGCAGTGGACTATCAGGAAGCGCTCATCCAGGCCGAACGAGACGGCGTGCGACTGGACCGCGACTCAAGGGCCTGCGGGCCCACGCCGTGGGACCCGACTCTTGAGGAGTTGTTCGGCACCCGGAGGCTGATCGTCCACGAGGAGTTCGTGCTCGACCGCGTACTAGACGACTTTCCCCCATCTGCTTGATCCGGCTAGCACCGCTCGCGCCCGGTTCCCACGAGCACAGGCTCGTCGGTCTCCGGCCCGCATCCAGCCCGAAGTCTTCCGTTGCCGGCCAATGCCGGCGGTACTGTTGTGGTGTGCCGTCCAACGGATACAGCGACGCCGAACTTGCCGCGATGATGGTCGATCTCGAGTCGGACCTCGTCGAGCGCAAGCGGTCGCTGTCGAGTTCTGCGGCTGAGAAGATCCTCAGTGGCTGCGGTCTGCAGCCCGCGCGACACCTTCCCGCCGAGTCGCTGTCGAATTCTGCGGCTGAGAAGATCCTCAGAAGCATCTGCGCCTTCGCGAACGACTTACCTGCGCACGGCAGGCCGGGCGTGATTCTCGTAGGCGTCGAAGACGATGGCCGCTGCGCCGGTCTCGCGGTCGGCGACGAACTGCTCAGGCGCCTGGCGAACATGCGTGACGACGGGCGGATCCTGCCACGACCCTCAATGGATGTGCAGCGCCAGGGAGCGTCCCGTGGAGTGGTGGACTTTTGGGTTGAGCCTCGGTGTCAGCAGCC